>NZ_CP047951.1:0-322000 GCF_014279755.1 Synechococcus sp. PROS-U-1 | reverse complement strand
TTGCTGGCAGCTGGGAATGGAACGGTGGCTGGCTCAACAGTGTTGGCAGCGTCGAATTCATCGACTTTGCTGGTTCCTCGATCGTGCACTCCGTCGGCGCTTGGGCCGGCCTCGTCGGGGCCATGCTGCTCGGACCCCGCATCGGCAAGTACGTCGATGGCAAGGTTCAGGCCATTCCTGGACACAACATGTCCATCGCCACCCTTGGCGCTCTGATCCTCTGGATCGGCTGGTACGGCTTCAACCCCGGTTCCCAGCTAGCCATGGACCAGTGGGTTCCCTACGTGGCCGTCACGACCACCCTCGGCGCTGCCGGCGGTGCTATCGGTGCCACGGTGATCTCCACGATCACCTCTAAAAAGCCTGACCTGACCATGATCATCAACGGCATCCTGGCCGGCCTGGTGAGCGTGACCGCCGGTTGCGGCAACCTCACTCTGACGGGGTCCTGGGTGGCTGGTCTGGTGGGCGGCATCATCGTCGTCTTCTCCGTCGCAGCTCTCGATGCCGCAGGCATCGACGACCCCGTCGGCGCTTTCTCCGTGCACGGTGTGTGCGGCGTGTGGGGCACGCTCGTGATCGGTCTCTGGGGCTACGACGTCCAAGGCGACGGCTCCGGTCTCGGCCTTCTGGTCGGAGGCGGCATCGACCAGCTCGGGATTCAGGCCCTGGGTGCTGGTGCCTATGCCATCTGGACCGTGGTGACCTGCTTCATCGCCTGGCAGATCATCGGTTCCCTCTTCGGTGGCATCCGCGTCACCGAACAGGAAGAAACCGAAGGTCTGGACATCGGCGAACACGGCATGGAGGCCTACGCCGGTTTCTCCACCATCAACAACTGATCCACTTCAGACACTGTTGTTGTTCTCAAGCCCGGCCGATCGGCCGGGCTTTTTTACTGCCCGACTCGCCGCTTCAGGCCACATAGAGTTACCTCACTCCAGCGCCCTCCATGGACACCCACGCCTTCAAGCGCTCCCTCCACCATTCCGAGCGTTACAACCGGCGAGGCTTCGGGCGTGCCGAGGAAGTGGCGGAAAGCCTCGAGCAGGCCTACCAGAGCGGACTGATCGGCACGATTCGGGATAACGGCTACCGGCTTGAACACGGTCGGCTCAACGTTCGACTGGCGGAAGCCTTCGGGTTTTGTTGGGGTGTTGAACGTGCCGTAGCGATGGCCTACGAGACCCGCAGGCACTACCCCAGCGAGCGTCTCTGGATCACGAACGAGATCATTCACAACCCCTCTGTGAACGATCATCTCAGGGAGATGAATGTGCAGTTCATTCCTGTCGAACAGGGGGTGAAGGATTTCTCCGGTGTCACCTCCGGTGATGTGGTGATTCTTCCGGCATTCGGCGCCACCGTTCAGGAAATGCAGTTGCTGAATGAGCGGGGCTGCCACATCGTTGACACCACCTGTCCCTGGGTCTCCAAGGTGTGGAACACCGTGGAGAAACACAAAAAGCACACCTTCACCTCGATCATTCACGGCAAGGTGAAGCACGAGGAGACCCTGGCCACGAGCTCATTTGCCGGGACCTATCTGGTGGTGCTGGATCTGGAAGAAGCGCAGTACGTCGCCGACTACATCCTCGGCAACGGAAACCGTGATGCCTTCATCGAGCGCTTTGCCAAAGCGTGCTCCCCTGGTTTCGATCCCGACAGAGACCTTGAACGGTTGGGAGTCGCCAACCAGACCACGATGCTCAAGAGCGAAACGGAGGAAATCGGACGTCTGTTCGAGCGCACGATGTTGAGCAAATACGGTCCAACCCAGCTCAACGATCACTTCCTGGCCTTCAACACCATCTGCGACGCGACCCAGGAGCGTCAGGACGCCATGTTCTCCCTGGTGGATGAACCGTTGGACTTGATGGTGGTGATCGGCGGTTTCAACTCGTCCAACACCACCCACCTGCAGGAGATTGCCATCAGCCGCGGCATCCGCTCCTTTCACATCGACACGCCCGAGCGCATTGACGTTGGCAGCAATTCAATCGAGCACAAACCACTGGCCGCCGAGCTCTGTCGTGAGGGAGATTTCCTGCCTAAAGGCCCCGTCAAGGTGGGAATCACCTCAGGCGCCTCAACCCCAGACCGAGCTGTGGAAGAGGTGATCGAAAAACTGATGCAATTGAGCGAAAACTGAATCTCAAGGAGCTTTACATTGGTTCATCTTTAGTCCGCCCTTCGCTGGCAGCTCCTCATCCGTGACGGTCTTGTCGCCCACTGAAACCGACAATCAGCTTCACGGTGCCGATCCTCAGGTGCGCTGCTACAGCAGCCATTTCGAAGATTCAATGCACATGCTGGCTCCCCAAGCGGTGGTGGCGCACTACCTGGATGACCATCAGAGCTGGTTTAAGCGTTGCGCCAGTCCGATGCAGGTTGAGGCTATCGATCAGCAGTCCTACAGCCTGACCCTGGGACGGTTCGGCAACTTCGGCTTCGAAGTGGAGCCAACGATCGCTCTGCGGCTGCTGCCGCAACAGGAAGGGATCTACCGCATCGAAACCGTGCGCACGGTGCCGCAGCCCCTCGCACTGCGGAATCACTATGACGTCGACTTCCGCGCTGGGATGCGACTGATCCCCGAACAGGAGAACACTTCAGTGCAGTGGGATCTGGATCTCAAAGTCTGGATCCGGCTGCCCAAGGTGATTGCGATGCTTCCGGATCAGTTGGTCCAGAGCAGCGGTGACCATCTGCTGAAGCAGATCGTCCGTCAGATCTCGCGTCGGCTGACCTGGAAGGTCCAAGAGGATTTCCATGCCAGCCGTGGACTGAGCTGCCCACCCCGTCAGCGGGCAGCCTTCTAGAGCAGCAGGGATGGGGCTTAGCTCACGGGCTCAGAGGTTCGATCCTGTGGCCAACACACCCAGGTCCATGTCCAAAGGCAACCGCCTGGAGCAATGCTTGGTTGACATAGATCTTGGCCTGAATCACGGCATCTGCGAGTGGTCGACCAAGAACGAGCGCAGCCGTGATTGCCGCACTGAGGGTGCACCCCGTCCCGTGCGTGTGGGGAGTCGTAATTGCGGGTTGTGATCGCCAGACGCCAGGAGCATCACCAGAACAAAAAAAATCCTGACCTGCCAACTCAGGCAAACCGCCACCTTTAATCAGCACGGCCTGGGGACCACGCTCCAACAAGCACTGAGCCGCATGCTCTACATCGACCTTGCCATTGATCTCGCGGCCCGTGAGAAGAGCAGCCTCGTGCAGATTGGGCGTCAACAACGTGGCGAGCGGGAACAGAAGTTGTTGATACTTCGCGACGGCATCTCCACTCAACAGCCTTGAGCCCGCTCGAGACACCATTACCGGATCAACCACGGTGGAACCCTCGAACAATCGCAATGCATCAGCGACAGCCTCCACGAGCTCCGACGAGTACAACATCCCCGTTTTCAACGCAGGAATAACGAGATCCGAACAAACAGCCTCGATCTGCTGAGCAACCGAATGACAACTGAGGGGTTCAACATGCGTGACACCAAGACTGTTTTGAGCCGTGACACACGTGATCACGGATGCACCGTGAACATCGAAGTGCTGAAAGGTTTTGATGTCTGCCTGGATACCAGCACCACCAGCAGAATCGCTTCCACCAATCGTCAGCGCCGACAAGCAGCGCCCCGGGCTTTTCATCATTAATCAACCTGCAACGAATCAGACATCAGCCGATTCACATTAGGCAAAGATCAGTTTCACCATGAGCAACAGCCCTTGCTCACTTGTAAAACCTACTCGCCATTTCGGCAAAAAACGAAAATTCTAGCGACTTTGAGCCCAGCATCTCGCTCAATTTGATCGGCCATAGGGCAAAAACGAATACTGATCGCCGTAACAGAAACTGAGCAAGGGAATGGGGCAATTAAATCTTATAGCGTTTGCCGATCCCGAGTCTAACTACTACGTTCAGACGAGCTGGCAAACTGAACGCGTTGGGAGTCGACAGCTCATGCCTTCAAAAATGCCTGACTGGAGCGATCAATTACAGGAGATCGGCTTCGAGAGAACAAAGCAAGCCGATGGCGCGGTGTGCCACTGCTACCAAGCGATGCAGCGCCGCAACTCTTTTTGGACCCTGATCACGGTGAAGCAAGTCGGCCGACCTCACCCAGACGCATGGCAGGTAACATATGCACGCTCTGAAATACAAGTTGGCCTCTGGAAAATACACGAGGCTGTAAAGAATTTAGAGGTCATTGTTTATACAAAAAGCAGACACATGCTTGACGAAATCAAAACAGAAATGCAACGGCAACCAGATTTATTACGCAGAATCAGCAACTGAGAAAGCACCCGTTCAAGTCTAGGCATGCGCAAAACTTACCAAAAAGGAAAGATCACAGAAACCATGGACATCAACTTACGCCATACATGCGAAGGCATGAGACATGGCTGATACCACTTTAAATTCAAGCGAATAAGCGTTAGCTTGCGATCCGCAAGATTGCCCTGAGCTATGACTTCAAATTAATCCATAGTTAAGAAACTTTTGAACGCCAAAAGCCTTGTCAAACCATTGAAACATCCTTCCAATTACTACACTTAGGCTAGAGCCTTTCGAGCATTATTGCCGCTTACACTCAGCACGTTAGGCCAGGCTTATTGCTGATCAACCTTACAAACCAAGAATCCGATGCAAGAATGGACACTGGACTTCAGGGCGTGCTCTTTGGAACAGTTAAAATGCAAAAGCACGAACATGAAACATCAACACTTTATTTCGCAATTATCAGCATTATGACCTTCCTCAGCCGCAGCACTTATTGAACGTACTGCTTACTAAATGCGTCACCTCAACGACTGAAACCATAGGGAAAAACGACATGATCAAGCGGCCCCGCCTGGACGTTGAAGCCTTTGAGCTTGCCCTCGAGAATGCGGGTTTGGACCCCTCTGAGCTGGAGATCATTGAGCACATTCGATACATCGGCATCTTCGACGAGCTTTCACTAAGGAAATCACTCGCACTACCTACCAAACCACCCGCGCTTTACCGTCTCAATAAAGCCTGCGAAAAAATTGCTGTGCAACTGCCTGAACAGGCTCAGCAAATGCTGAAATGGTCTGTCAGTCAAAGCCCGGATCAAATCAGCTGGACAGGCAATCTGGTGTGCAGTATTGGCTTCAACGCAGACGGAGAACGACTCGAACCCGAATCAGGCACAGTGCTGTACCACACATTTGTTGTTCACAAAGAGCTGTTCAACGGCCTTGGTGATACCTGACCAGTTATTTGGAATGCATCACCGATGGTCCAGCAACGGCCCCCGGCGACGCCTTGAGCCCAAGGGCCCAAGATTCATCGACAATGCAATCCGATTTATCATCAAAAACCACAGAGCTGAGCATTTCTATAAACAGCAAATCGGAAAAATCCACCACAAAAATCAGCACAAGAGTGCAGATAAACTCCACATCTTTTAGCAGGATTACCACAGCAAGACTGATGGAATAAATTACAGCTACTAGAGGCAAAGTCGCGGAACACAATCATTTAGACGGCCAACAAAATTTAAAGAAATGGGAGCGCAAGCAAATGAATACTCTCAAATATGAACAAAAAAAGAAAAGCAAATTAGCGCTTCAAGGGTCCAGCTTGATATCAAGCATACACGAATACATATTCTTGATCCCACCAATAGGAATAGACTTAGAAACCAGACGCATCAGTAGCTTGCATGACATCGACACGTCAAATAAGTGCTTGGTCTCATCTCAAAATTGTTCATAATCCATTCACTTGAGATTTGCTTCATGCGCTTTACTATCGTTTATGCATCAGCAACCGGCCATACAGAAGACATAGCAGAAAGGCTAAGGATATTATTGCCAGGATCAGAATTAAAAGATCTTGACAGAATAGATTTTACAAAAGAACTAGAAGAGTCTGAAGCTTTAATTTGCTGCACACCAACCTGGAACACTGGCTCTGATATTAAAAGATCAGGCACATCATGGGACGAACACATTGACAACATTCCCCATCTATCGCTAAAAGACACACCCATTGCGATAGTAGGCCTGGGAGACTCAGCTGCATTCAGCAAATATTTCTGTGATGCCATGGAAGAACTTTACAAATCATTCAAATCTGCAGGAGGCCGAATGATTGGCCATGTATCAACTGACCAATATATTTTTGATGAGTCCAAAAGTGTTATCGATGGAATGTTTTGTGGATTACCCATTGACGAAGACAATGAATCAGAAAAAACTGATGACCGCCTACAGGCCTGGTCAAGGGCAATCACTCAAGAAGCCAATACATTATAACCTGGAAAACGAAATACATGGCACAATTAAACCAAAGCTAAATTAGAATTTAGCCGACCTACTGCAGATCAGTTATCACGTGCATTGTTGAAATTTACTTTCATAAAATCAACAGGCAGCCCACCACAAATAGAAACAATGATTGGAGTCATCACCATCGCAAAGACCAACAATCCAATCGGCTGCTTGGTCGACTCATGAACAGCTTGAGCAAGAGCTCCTCCACACATTAAAATATAAAAGGTAGAGAACATGATGGTCTTCAAAGTGCTTTTCATAGATTCTTCATGATTTCGATTAAATCAATGACAGCATTTAACATTGATACAGAGAAGTCCCCGAAATGATGCGCATACACGCATCCCTCAGGAGAGCACAAACAATAGAACGAATAAAACACAACTTGCATCAAAAGATAATCAAGGACATTCCTTTTCAATCAAAGCGAAGTAAAATTCAGTAATTAATCCTTGGCTCAAGAAAATATAATATCAAAAATTTCTTGCATCATGCATCAAGACTATACGGCGATTGCGCTTCTTTTGTTTACTGCAATACCACTCGCAGTCGTTGCAGCAACTGCATTTTTTTACATCAAAAGCAACGAACGAAAAACACCACTCAAGGGAGAGGATTTTTATCGTTAGTGGCCAGAACAAAACCGAATCATCTCAACGCTGTTACTGATCCAGCTCCTCGACCGACATCCAGGTTCTAGAACAGCTTCTACAGCAACGGCCTTCGTGCGAACACCTTGATGAGTGCATCAAGGGATCCAGCGACGCGGTAATGGCGACTATCCCTCTCATCATCAGCACCAACCAGAGCTTGCCCCAGGGGTCATGGCGCTGGCCAAACTTTTTAGGCAGCAGCTCTTTGCGCTGTTCTGACATCCCAGCGCAGCTTGTCTCAGCCTTACTTCAACAATCCAGGGTCCTAGGAACAGATGGCGTGCAACTCGCCCTCCACGTGGAGGGTTGTCCAGGCCACCGCGTTAAAGGGCTGCCCACCCCGTCAGTGGGCAGCCTTCTGAAGGATCTTCAGCGGTTGGTCCAGATCTTGTTGACGATCTCCATTCCGCTAAAGGCCTGCCAGAGGAACAGCGTCAGCATGCCCATGTTCAGTCCCACATGAGCCTTGCGCGCAATCAAATTGCCCCGTTGCATGAGGGGTGAGAGCGACGCGGCAACAGCGATCATCCCTGTCATGGCCAGACCCACCAACAGATGCGGTCCAACGAACAATTTGCCGTTGTTCAGATAGGTCACAGCCATGCCACCCAGCGTGCCGAGGGTCATCACCGCTAAGAGGATGCTGCCCCAGAGGTAATGACGCTGGGCAAACTTTTTCGGCACCAGCTCTTTGCGTTGTTCTGGCGTACCAGTGCGTGTTTTCTTGGCCTTGATCCCCAGGTAAAGAGCCCAACCACCAGTAGCGAGCAGGCCCCACTCCGCTAAAGGGTGAGCGAAATTGAGGCTGAAGGGAAGCGTGGCGAGCATCGGGGGGGAGTCTTCAGTGACGCGAGGCTAGGGGGCCGCCGCCCCCCCACCAGCATCAGTGCAGGAAATGGCGGCGCCCCGTGAGCTGCATCGCCAGACCGAGCTCATCACAGGCCTTGATCGAATCGCCATCGCGCATGCTCCCGCCGGGATGGATAACAGCGGTGATGCCATGGCTGGCGGCCAGACGCACTGTGTCGTCAAAGGGGAAGAAGCCATCACTGGCCAGCACCGCTCCCTGGGCTTGATCACCGGCAGCCTCCAAGGCAATCCGGGCCGATCCCACCCGATTCATCTGGCCAGCACCCACACCGAGGCTCTGGCCATCCCGAGCCACCACGATGGCGTTCGAGCGAACGTGACGCACCAATCGCCAGGCAAATTCCAGGTCCAGCTTTTCCTGGGGTGTGGGCGGACGCTGGCTGGCCACGGTCCAGTCGGCCGGCGTGATCGCCTGATCATCCAGATCCTGAACCAGAAGCCCGCCGAGGATGCTGCGCACATGATCCGGACCGGCCGCATCAATGGCCTGAGGAGCCAATTCCAGAAGCCGCAGATTTGCTTTGGCCGCGAGCACCTCCCGAGCTTCAGGAGTGAAACCCGGTGCCACGACACATTCCAGGAACAGGCTGGTGAGCTCACGGGCCGCCGTGGCTTCCACCACACCATTCATGGCGATGATGCCGCCGAAGGCACTGACCCGATCTGCATCCAAAGCCCGCGTCAACGCCGCAGGCAGCGAGACGCCGATCGCCACACCACAGGGATTGGTGTGCTTGACGACGACGGCCGCCGGTTGCAGCGCCGGTGCGGCACCGTCGGCGCCATAACCGAACTCACGCACCGTGGCGAGGGCCGCCTCCAGATCCAGAAGGTTGTTGGTGCTCAGCTCCTTGCCCTGCAGCTGCATCGCACCGCCCCAACCCTGCTTGGGATGGGTGAACCAGCGGGCTTTTTGGTGGGGATTTTCGCCGTACCGCAGGGTCTGACGCAGCGGAACCGCTTCCAGCCAGGGGCTGTCTTCCGCTGAATTTTGCTGGGCCATCCAGCGGCTGATCGCAGTGTCGTACGACGCGGTGTGCTGGAACGCTTCAAGGGCCAATTGGCGACGCAAGCCCGAAGGCACACTCCCGCCCGACTCCACCATGGCAGTCAACAGACGGTCGTATTGATCAGGGCTGGTGAGGACGGCCACATCGGCATGGTTCTTGGCTGCCGCCCGGACCATGGCGGGACCACCGATATCGATATTCTCAATGGCCTGGTCCCAGCTGACGTCAGGCCGGGCAATCGTTTCTCTGAAGGGATAAAGGTTGACCACCACCACATCGATGGGGGCGATGTTCTGCTGTTCCAGATCTGCTTGGTGTGCAGCATCTTCCCGTTTGGCAAGAATGCCGCCATGCACCCTTGGGTGCAATGTTTTCACCCGACCACCAAGAATTTCTGGAGCACCGGTGTGCTCCGACACACGGGTCACCGGCAGGCCCGCCTGCTCCAGCACCTTGGCCGTGCCTCCACTGGAGAGCAATTGATAGCCATGGGTCCGATGCAGGGCCTCCGCCAGAGGCACCAGCCCGGACTTGTCGGAAACACTCAGGAGAGCGACAGGAGCCATCGCAGGGTCGTGACTGGGTCGTGAGCCAACCTACGCAGCAGTGATGTTGATGCCCATGGATGGCCGGCTGGTGCTCCTCCACGGATGGGGAGCCAACGGAGATGACCTGAAACCCCTGGGTGATCAGCTTGCACGTGAATCCTCCAAGACCCTTGATGTGGTCTGCCTGGAGGCCCCTGAACTGCACCCAGACCAACCGGGGGGGCGCCAGTGGTACGGCTTGTTCCCGGCACAGTGGAATGCCGTGCCCGAGGCAGTTGACCGTCTGAAGGCTCAACTGCAAGACCAGTGCGGGGCAGGCATTGGGATGAAACAGACGGTGGTGTTCGGGTTTTCACAGGGAGGCGCCATGGCCTTGGACTGCGGCTGCTCCCTGCCCATCGCCGGGGTCATCAGCTGCAGCGGCTATCCCCATCCCAACTGGGCTCCACCCGCGCAGCACCCCCCCGTGTTACTGATGCACGGTGACGAAGATCCGGTGGTGCCGTTCCAAGCCATGCAAGCGATCGCGTCGCAGTTGCAGTCGGATCGATGTCACACCCTCACATTCAACAACGGCCACACCATCCCTCAAGAGATGATGCAGCCGATGTTGATGTTTATCGAGCGAGTGCTGGAGCGTCTTTGATCAAACAAAGGCGTACTCGTACTCCTCCATTTCTTCCCAATCATCGGCACCAAGCTCAAGGCCTTCAAAGAGCTGGTCCTCACCGATTGAATCAACAATGATGCGCAACGATGGAAAGAGGAAATGGTTCTCTTCGGCGTATTGCGCACTGAAAAGACCCTTCTCACCCCAGAAGAAACGATCAGTGGTGTGCTCGTTGCGGCGCACGTTCAGAAGAGCCGGTGGCACCATTCCAGCCTCAGCGATGTACCGACGAGCCGCAGTAACGGGCTTGTACTCACCGGTTTCGAGGTGGTGGGTTGGCACATGCGCCAGGACCCGTTGACCTGCCAGGCGACGACGACTGATGCGCTTGCGCTTCTTGGACATGGAAGGGCTCCGATACGAAAGGAAGAACAGGGTGATTCGTCAGAACAGACGGAATCCGTTTCGGCGAAGACCATCACCACGGAATCGTCAGTAGCCGTCGGCGTAAAACGCCAGACGCAAGGGACCGCGTTGAGGCGATTGAGGACAAACCACAATCACCTGCAGAACACCAACACCCAAGCGAGAAGCAGCCGAGGACACATCAACCTCTGCTGTAGCTTTGGTTGCAAAACAAATGCAACCTTTGTGAGAGATGGCGGGCGTCTGTTCACAATGAACAGCGCCTTCGGTCGATAGGAGGATCTTAAGACTTTTCCCAGATTTTTCAAGTCCCCCTCGCGCAGGCTTGCTTGAGCGCGTGAATTGATCGGCCGGATCCGATGCAGCTGACAGATCGATTCTTCGACTTCACAGACCAACAGCTGGCAGATCTAACCGCCAAAGAGGGCATTCAGCATCTGGGGCTTTATGTCAGTGCACCACCCAATCAACAAGGCCCGCCCTTGCTGCTGATTCGGCAATGGTCCGCCAATGAACGCTCCCTCCCCGCCGCCGACGCAGACCCCAACCTCCGCTTACCCCATCAGAGTCGGCGCTGGTACCCACTGCAGGATGCCGGATTAATCCTGGGGGCCCTGCGCGCCGACCTGGATCCTCAACGGAGCTGGACTCTGACCCTGGACCAACGGATGAGACGCAGTGCTGCCGCCATCAGCCACGCTCTGGGGCGGGACCTGGAATGCTTACAACTCCGCCAGGAACTGAGCCAACAAAACGATCAACTGCGCACACTCGTTCATCAGTTGCGCAATCCACTGGCGGCCCTGCGCACCTACGCCCAGCTGCTGATGCGGCGGCTTGAAGCGGACAGCTCCCATCGTCCACTTGTGGAGGGCATGCTCTCGGAGCAACGGCAACTCGGCCAGTACATCGACGTTCTGGATGGCCTTGGGCAGAAGCGTCTTCCGCAGCAAGAGAATCTGGGGCCCACCCTGTTGCCCCCAGGGCCGGCCGAAGGCGAGGCAACAATGCAAACCCTGCTGATGCCCCTGCTGGAGCGGGCGGAAGCAACAGCAAGCCTGCAGGGCCGCCCCTGGCAAGGGCCGCAGCAGTGGCCCCAATGGATCGACCAGCCGTCCCAGGACGGCACCATCGCGGAAATCGTCGCCAACCTCCTGGAGAATGCGTTCCGCTACAGCCCAGCGGGTTGCACCGTCGGACTGTGTCTGTTGCCCAACGGGCTCTGCGTCTGGGACAACGGGCCACCGATCCCCACGGAGGAAAGGGATCTGATTTTCGAGCAGGGAGAACGGGGATCCACCGGCCAAGACCGACCCGGTACCGGCCTTGGACTCGCCCTCGCACGCTCCTTGGCGGAACGGCAGGGCCGCCGCCTGAGCCTCTGCGTGGAGCCATCCACGATCGCTCCGGATCTGCCCACTCAGGGCAACGCGTTCGTCCTCAACTGGCCGGCAGAAGCAACGCCAGGCCAAGCAGCGTGATCATCTCGGTCAACACAAGAACCGCTCCATAGCTGTCACCGGTGTGCCCCCCCAGGCGTCGCCCAAGAGCCTGGGCGACAAGGATCGCCACGACCATCCCCAAGAGAAGAGGGAAGGGCGCGACCACCCCGGCCAGCAGAGCCACCACCAGCAGTGTGGGCAGGGCATCCCAGAGCGGCCTGGCATGGTCGCGATGAAAAGCAGCGGTGCCATCGGCCCGGAGATAGTCGAAACGCGCCATGGCCCAGAGCGGGGACACCCGCGCCCAGAACGCAGCCAAACAGAGCCCGATCGGGGCCTTGGGCCCCAATTGGATCAATGCCGCGACTTGCAGCAGGACCACCATCACGAGAGCCAGCACGCCACTGGCGCCCACACGGCTGTCCTCCATGGCCTCGAGCCGCCGTTCCTCAGGCGCCCCAAGGCCATCCGCCGTATCGATCAAGCCGTCGTGGTGCAATCCACCACTGAGTTGGATACCAAGAGCCACAACGCATGGGGCACAGGCTTCAGGAGGCCAACCCAACCTGGACAGACCACTCCAGAGCAGCCCCTGCAGCGCACCGATCAACAGCCCAATCCAGGGAGCGAATCGTGCAATGCGCTGAAACGAGGGCTGCGGCCAAGGCCATGCAGGCAGCACTGTGTAAAAGATCCAGGCTCCCGCCAGATCAGACAGCCAGGACGGAGCGATCCGGGGAATGGCGTGACGGGTGCAATCAGCCCTCACCGTAGGGTCATTGCAGGGGCGGATCAGCCTTGTTCGGCTTTGAGATCAACGCGCATTGCGCCAACACAGCAGCCCGGTGCGGCACCTTTGAGACTCCGCATGGACCGGTGCACACACCACGCTTCATGCCAGTGGGGACTCTTGCGACCGTCAAGGGCATCAGCACCGAGCAACTGAGGCACACGGGTGCCCAGATGGTGCTCTCCAACACTTACCACCTGCATTTGCAACCCGGTGAGGACATCGTGGCAGCTGCGGGGGGGCTGCACCGGTTCATGGGCTGGGACGGCCCGATGCTGACCGACTCCGGGGGGTTTCAGGTGTTCAGCCTGGGGGACCTCAACAAGATCGATGACCGCGGCGTGGTGTTCCGGAACCCCCGCGATGGACGCACCATCGACATGACACCGGAACATGCCACCCACATCCAGATGGCCCTCGGGGCGGATGTGGCCATGGCCTTCGACCAGTGCCCGCCCTATCCGGCGACGGAAAACGACGTCATCGATGCCTGTCGCCGTACCCATGCCTGGCTCGAGCGCTGCGTCACAGCCCACACACGCATGGACCAGGCCCTGTTCGGCATTGTTCAGGGGGGCTGTTTCCCGCATCTGCGGCGGGAGAGTGCCCGTGCCGTGGCCTCCTTCGATCTGCCAGGGATCGCCGTCGGTGGCGTCAGCGTCGGTGAGCCCGTGGAGGACATGCACCGCATCGTGCGGGATGTCACGCCCTTGCTCCCCACCAACAAACCCCGGTACTTGATGGGCATCGGCACTCTGCGCGAGATGGCCATCGCCGTGGCCAACGGGATCGACCTCTTCGACTGTGTCTTGCCCACCCGACTGGGTCGCCATGGCACGGCCCTCGTTGGTGGAGAACGCTGGAATCTGCGCAATGCACGTTTCCGCCACGACCACACACCCTTGGATCCGAGCTGCTCCTGCATGGCCTGCACCGGACACACCAGGGCCTATCTGCATCACTTGATTCGTAGCGAAGAACTCCTGGGCCTCACCTTGCTGAGCATTCACAACATCACCCAGCTGGTGCGTTTCACGTCCGCCATGGCACAAGCCATCCGTGACGGCTGTTTTTCAGAGGATTTCGCTCCCTGGGAGCCAGACTCGCCAGCCCATCACACGTGGTAGCGTCCAGCCGAACGCCTTTTTGATGCAAGGGATGGCCGCCTTCACCCTCGACCTGCTGGCACAGCTGCCCGAGGCCTATCAGGCCTTCTCGCCGCTGATCGACATCCTTCCGTTGATCCCAGTGTTCTTCCTGCTTCTTGCCTTCGTTTGGCAAGCCTCTGTGGGCTTCCGCTGAAGCCTCAGCCCATCCGAATCACATCCAGAACGAAGGCAGGCAACGAAAGCATGCGTCGCCATCGGGATGGTTCCTGGATGAGCCGATACATCCACTCGAGCTGCATCCGGCACATCCAGCCGGGTGCACGTTTTTTGGTGCCGGCCCAGACATCAAAACTTCCTCCAACTCCCATCCAAAGTCCAGGTTGTCCGGCCGCTACGCGCTCAGACCAGGTTTCTTGACGAGGCACACCCAGGGCCACCAGTACAAGGTCCGGCTGCAATTGCTTGAGCTGAGCCTCGATGCCGGGCCAGGTCTCGGGCGATTGATAGCCATCCACCGTGAAAGCCAGGTTGAGCCCAACGATGCGCTGAGGCAAATCCGCGCGCAGGGTCTCCATCACCTCAGGTGATGCCCCCACCAGAGCCACACGCCATTGATGGGCTGCGGCGTAGTTCAGCAAGGTCCAGGCGAGCTCGATCCCTGCCGTCTTGACGACGCGGACCTTCTGACGGCCCAGAGCCCAGACCACGCCAGCTCCATCGGGGATCACCAGATCAGCCGTCCCGATCGCCTGCCCAAGAGAGGCATCCGCCCGAGCGGAAATCGTCATCTCAGCATTGAGGGTGACGATGCGCCCCCCTCCCCGGGCGTGCAGTCCGAGGGCTGCAGCACAAACGTCGCGGCAGGCATCCACGGGCACGCCAAGCACCTTGCAGCGGCGACGGTCATCGGGAGTGGTGCTGACTGAGTCCATGGCCGTGGGGCTGCGTTGGAGAATTTAGAGGTGGTGATGGATGAGGGCATGGTTTTGACGACGACGGAAACCCTTCCGCAGCACCACGCCACAAGCCTTCAGCGTCTGGATCAGTCCATCCAACGGGTCGTTCTCGATCGGCAAGACCCGATCAGTGGACTGCTCCCCGCCAGCACCGCCCACACCATCCATGGCAACTACGGCGATGCCTGGGTACGGGACTGCGTCTATTCGGTGCAATGTGTGTGGGGATTGGCCCTGGCCCACAAACGCCAGCAGGGGGAGAGCAGCAAACGCTCCTGGGAACTGGAGCAGCGCGTGGTGGCCCTCATGCGTGGCCTGATGCGCTCGATGATGCGCCAGGCGGGGAAAGTTGAACGCTTCAAGGAGAGCCTGCATCCCCTCGACGCACTTCATGCCAAGTACGACAGCTGCACGGGCGAACCGGTGGTGGCCGATGACGCCTGGGGCCATCTTCAACTGGATGCCACCTCACTGTTCTTACTGCAGCTGGCGCAGTTAACGAAGGGCAGCTGCCCCGTGGTGCAAAGCCGTGACGAGGTGGATTTTCTCCAAAACCTGGTGCACTACATCTCAAGGGCCTACCGCACCCCCGACTACGGGATCTGGGAACGGGGCGACAAAGGCAACCATGGCCTGCCGGAGCGCAATGCGAGCTCGATCGGCATGGCCAAGGCCGCCCTGGAGGCCCTGGATGGCCTTGACCTCTACGGCCTCCATGGGGACGGCAGCTGCATCCTGCTGATTCCCCAGGGGGCCATCGTGCGCCTAAGGCGCGCCTTGCAAGGCCTCTTGCCGCGGGAATCCGCCAGCAAGGAGGCCGACAGTGCCTGTCTGTCGGTGATTGGTTATCCCGCCTGGGCGGTGGAAGATGCCGCCCTGGTGGAGCGCACCGGCCGTCGCATTCGACGGGAACTCGGCGGGGCTTACGGCTACAAACGCTTCCTCCGGGACGGCCACCAGACGGTGGTGGAAGACATCACCCGCTTGCACTACGAACCCGAAGAGCTCGCCGCCTTTGAAGGGATCGAGTCGGAGTGGCCATTGTTTCTGGCCTTCGAACTGGTCACCGCATGCTGCGAAAGCCGCTGGGACGAGGCCCGGCGCTTGCACAACCAGCTCAAGGCTCTTGCCGTTGAACAGAACGGAGAACGTCTCTACCCCGAGCTTTACCAGGTCCCTGCCAGTGCCGTCGATCAGGAACGGCTGAATCCAGGCAGCCAGGCCCGGTTGGCCAACACCAACCTGCCGCTGATCTGGACCCAAAGCCTCGTCTGGCTGGGGGAAATGCTGCTCGAGGATCTGATCCGCCCCGAAGACATTGACCCCTGTGGCCGCAGGGAGCCGCAGCCACTAGGCGCCGAGTCAGTTCTTGTGGCGATGGCTCCGGAGACGGATGCCGTGCGCCAGGACCTGATGGCGGCAGAGGTGCCGATCGATCCAACCATGGTGATTCCTGTGCTGTCGTCCGACGAGCTGAAGCAACGGCTGAAAGCAGCTGGCACCAATCCCCGTCTGAAGCTCAGCGGACGCCCGGGACACCGGGTGGAAACCGAGGACACCGCACGCGTCTACCACCAGGACGGCACCATCAGCGTGTTTACCCCGTCTGTGCTGGAGGACCGCAGCAGCTATCTGGCTGATGACCCGGAGGAGCTGCTGGAAACTGTTGTGGACGAGCTGCATCTGCTGCAACGGCACTGGCGCGGCGTGGGACAGCCCCTTCTGGTCATTCCCATTCGCGAAGCCGCCTTGAAGCAACATCGCGACATCGTCCTCAAACTGGCCCGGCAACTTGGCAGCGGCGTCATTGAAAGCATCCCCGTCCGGTTGGGCCGCCTCAGTGAGCTGGTGGATCATGGGCAGAACGTCCAACTGCCTCCGCTTCAGCAGAAACCGGTCTCAACATCCGATCAACCCCAGCACGTTCTGCGCGACGCCACTGATCTACGGGATCTGACGGCCGCTGAGGAGCAGGAGCTGGATGACACTCCGATCGATCAGTTGAGTCAGCGCCTCTGGAGCAGTGGACTACTGCATGAACAGGCCGAAGTGCTCGAGTTGCTGCAACGGCGTCTCGGCCCTCAGGGGATTCAACGCAGCCCCAATGGACATCCTGTGGCCCTGCGAAACCTCCTCGAAGAGGTGTATCACCGGGGCTTGCGTTGTGAAGACTGGAATGTGGTGCGGCGCTGCGCCGGCGCCATGGGCATGGTGCATCCCCAGCTGGAGGATGCCCTGACCGATCTTCTCGTCCGTCAGAAACAGGTGGTGGTGGGGCGCAACTACACCGGTGACTCCCGGCTTCGTCAACCGATGGACAGTGCTGCCATCGCCGAACGGATTGAGACCACCAGTGGGATCGACGGCCGTGAACGCATGCTCGAACAGGAACTCCTGCTCGCTCTCGACAGCGTGGCGCGGCGGGAGCCCGCCCTGCTCAAAGGCAGCCTCACGCTTCAGCTGGGCCAGCTGATGTTGCTGCTGACATCAGAACTGGCGGTAGAGAAAACACTCACTCAGGACGAGGCCTTTGAAGCCCTCTGCAGCGAAGCACCCCACGCCATCCGCAAACGATTGCGCGCCGTGCTCGGGGATGTGGAGCATGCCAGGGCCGCCCTGCAACGCGGCGAACAACTGCATGTGAGCGGCAGGGTGCAGTGGTCGGTTCCCGACCCGTTGGAGGAGACACCAGGTGGCGGCGACTGGCTTCAGCACCGCATCCGCCTCGGCTCATTCCAAAAAGTTCCCCGTGATTTCTATGCCGGAATCTGGTCCCTGCTGCAACACTGCCGCGGCCTGGTGATAGGCGACAAGCTGGAACGGCGCAATCGACTCAACAGCCGTCTCGTCCTCGAGAAAACACCCGGCGAACGCAATTTCGCCGCCCAAGTCGACCATCTGCTGAGTCGCATCAAGGCCCCGGAATACCGCCAACTCTGCAGCGAATGCCTGCTCTCGCTGATGGCGTTTGTCGAAGCCAATCCGGAGGTGCGCTTCGAGGATGACCTGGCCCTCGACGTGGTGATCGGTCATGCCGTCCGAGTGGGCTGGCAACAGAGCCATCCCTCCCTCCGTCCGGAAACCTACCCACAGCACAAAGCCCAGGCCTGGGGGCAGTTCTATCGATCCTCACCAGGTGACTGCCGTCGCTGGCAGGTCACAGCATTGCGCGAGCTGGCCGAACAAAAAGGGCTGGTCTGATCCGCGACAGGTTCGTCAGATCGGTGCAGGCAAGGGCGCCCCGGTATCGGGGTGTTCGACCGCCTGCTCGATCAAATCCGCCAACTTGAGAGCCCGCGATGCCTGAAGACCGTCCACCGCAGGAGTTTCCCGACCGCGCACGCACTGGAGGAAGTGCTCCAGCTCTGCATAGAGGGGTTCGATCGACGTGGTGCTCACCTCCTCGATGAAGCCGTCATTGCGGTACAGCAGCTCACCGTGATCGGCGGAGTACCACTCATGGGCGCGGCGATGGATGTGCAGGGTGTGGTTGAGGAAGTCTGTCTCCACCAGGCTCGAACGGCAGTGAGCACTGAGGCTGCGGATTTTGCGGTGGCTCATCTTGCTGGCCGTGAGGCTGGCCACGACACCGTTCTCGAAGCCCAGCGTTGCATTGACGTAATCGATCGGCCCCTCGGCACTGCGACCACCGGCAGCGGCAAGTCGCACCACGGGTGCCTTGGCCAGCTCCAGCACAAGATCGATGTCATGGATCATCAGATCCAGCACCACGGAGACATCATTGGCCCGATCGGAGTGGGGGCTGTGGCGCCGCCCCTCGAGGACCACCACCTCCTCGTTAGCGACCACCTTGATGAGTTCACGAAACGCGGGGTTGAACCGCTCGATGTGACCAACCTGCAGCAGACGACCCGCTGCAGTCGCGGCCTCAATCAGCGCGGTGGCCTCGTCCTGACTCGCCGCGATCGGCTTTTCGATCAGAACATGCACACCAGCACGAAGACAAGCCAGACCCACGGGGTGGTGCAGGAGGGTTGGAACAGCGATGCAGACGGCCTCCACCTCGGAGAGCATGGCGTTGTAGTCCGCGAACCAGCGGCAGCCGAATTGCTCTGTGGCGAGCTGTCCGCGTTCAGCATCGGGATCCGCGACCCCCACCAGATCGGCATCCCGAAGAAGACTGAGCACCCGGGCGTGGTGCCAGCCCATGTTGCCGATTCCGATCACCCCGACCTTCACTGGGACCATGGGGTCGGGAGACATCAGCACGGGTGGTTGGTTGGGGGAAGACTATCGGCCTTCATTCGAGATCATCCACTGAACTGGGAAGAACGAGCCGGACCCGCTCAATGCGTGGCCCAGCCATGGCTGTGATCTCGAACTGCAGGCCGTTGAAATGCAGCGCCTCTCCGGCGGCTGGAATGTGCTGAAGACGCTCCAGCAGGAAACCCGCCAGGGTGTGATGGTCATCTGCTTCCGGCAGATCGAGATCCAGCTGACGGTTGAGCTCGAAGATCTCCAGATCTCCCGCCACTAGCCAGGAACCAGAAGAGTCCTTCTCCTCGATGAGGTCCGGTTCATCGGTCTCTCCGGGGTCCTCATCACCGACGATTTCTCCGGTGAGATCTGCTGCTGTGACGAGCCCTTCGGTGCCGCCGTGCTCATCCACCACCAAGAGAAGCGGCTGGCCACTGCGGATCATCGGCAGCAGCTCCGCCAGGGTGCAAGTCTCCAGCACAGGGACCGCAGGCTGGAGATAGGGCTCCAGCAGCGAATCGGCCTGGAGCTGCCCCCTTGCGATCGGTTCGGCCATCTGGCGGAGATCCAGAACGCCGCGCACGTCATCCAGCGACTGGCCGATCACCGGGAACCGCGCGTGACGGGTGTGATGCACGGCTTCCATCATTTCGGCGAAACGGACCGTGGCCGGCAGCGTGACCATCCCGGACCGCGGCACCATCACCTCCCGCACCTGGGTGTCCCGCAGGGCGAAGACACCTTCAAGAATGCTTTTCTCATCGGGGAACAAACCCGTGACCCGCCCCGATTCCACAAGGGTTTCCAATTCACCGGCAGAGAGTGCTGGCACCAACACATCCCACTGGGGAGCCAAACCAAGCAGACGCATCAGCAGGCCCGCCAGTGCCTCAAGCAAGTTGAGCAGCGGTGCCAGACAACGCATCACCACCTCGAGCAGGGGCACAAGTCGAAGCGCCGAGGATTCCGGACGGTTCAGCACCCAAGCCTTGGGCAACAGACCAGCCACCAGCGTGGCCAGCAGCACGATGCCGAGGAACAGCCCTGTGTCGCGCCAGGCCACACCCAGGGCCCCATCCGACCAAAGCCTTCCCCCAAGACCGCGGCCGGCCCAACCCAGGGCCACCAGAGCGAGAGTGGCCCCCAGCTGGGAGACCAGCAGCGCTCTCCGCAGGCGTCGCTGCAGACGCTGAATGGAACGCGCGCCAGCCTGCTCTTCTTCCACCAGCACTTCGACGCGGCTGGGGCGAAGCCGCAATAAAGCCACCTCTGCGGCCGCGAAGAAGGCCGGCAGAACCAGCAGGACAGCCAGCAGGAGGAGCCGCATCAACAGGGGGGAATGGGGGTCGCGAGGATCGAACTCGCCTTAGGCGAATTATGAGTTCGCTGCATTCACCAGATTGCTAGACCCCCTCAAGGAGAGTGTTACCACAGGGGAGTGATGTCGGGGAAGTCTTCAGCTCGGGGCGGCTCTAGACCAGGTTCATTCACGCCGGTGGCCGCGAGACTGCCATCAAATCCACTCGGAATATCCAGGGTTCGCAACGGCAGTGCCGGGGTCTGTTCCTCGAGCAGAGCTCCCGTCGTGTTGTGCAGTGCAGACCCGTCCCAGACCAGGGTCTGGTCCGAAAAACCCAGCCCCATCACCCGATTCCCCTCGATTCCTCCAACGGCGATACCCAGAACATCGGTCAGTTGATGCAGGGGATCCACGCCCCGGGCCATGGGTGACGTCCAGGTGTAGAGGCGACGGTTGATCAACTCACTGGTGGTCTCCGTGGGATGGCACACCGTCACCTCCACGGGTGCAGAACGACTGCAGGGTGGAGGAGCCTCGACGCTGGTGGTGCAGAACAGCGGGCCTGCCAGCACCGATGGACCGGCGAGCACCAGCAATCCTGAGCAAAAGAACGAGCGCAGCAGCACCGGAAGAAACAGCTCTACGCGCAAACTAAGGACACCTGCGAAGCGCGGCCAGTCCCATGCCTGAATCGTCGAGTGTCCTGACTGAGCGGGAGAACCTGCTGCACCGCCTGGCCACCCTGGCCTACCGGCGCGGAGACTTCACCCTTGCCTCAGGCCGCAAGAGCGAGCATTACGTGAACTGCAAGCCCGTGAGCCTGAGCGGCTCCGGACTGGCCTTGATCAGTCGGGCCATGCTGACGCACGTGGAAGCTGATGCGGTCGCCGTGGCCGGCCTCACCCTCGGTGCCGACCCACTAGTAAGTGGTGTCGCCATGGCCGCCGCCGATCAGGGCCGGAACCTGGATGCACTGATCGTGCGCAAGGAAGCCAAAGGCCATGGCACCGGAGCATGGCTGGAGGGACCGCTACCAGCCCCCGGATCTCTGATCACAGTTCTGGAAGACGTTGTGACCACTGGGGGGTCCTCCCTCAAGGCGGTCCGGCAGCTGCGCGACGCCGGCTACGGCGTGAACCGGGTCGTCACCATCGTCGACCGGGAAGAAGGGGGCGACGCCGCCATGGCCGCTGACGATCTGGAATTGATCAGCCTTTACAAACTGACTGAAATCGCCGCTTTCACACCGGCATGACCATGCTGTTTTGGGACGCCAACCTTCCCCGGCTGCGCCTGAACGGCAGCGGAGCACGCCAGTTTCTCCAAGGCCAGACCAGTGCTGACCTCAGCACACTCCACCCTGGAGATCTGCTTCAAACCTGCTGGCTGACGGCGACGGGACGCTTGCGTGCGGTGCTGGAAGTCCGTCTGGATGCGGACGGAGCTGATGTGATCGTTCTAGCGGGGGATGCATCTGCCGTTCAGGCCGGATTCGATCAAGTGATCTTTCCGGCCGATCGGATACGACTCCAGCCTCTGGACCAGCTGCGCCGGCTGCAGTGGCTGGAGCCCAACACTGCTGCGGCCTGGTTCGAGCCAAATGCGGCACTGCCGGAACCTTGGGCATCCGGACAGCCCGTCAATGCAGCAGTGTTGGAGCGTTGGCGGCTCCAGAGCGGCTTCCCACCGGGACCCGGTGAACTCAATGGCGAGACCAACCCTCTGGAACTCGGACTCGTCGCACGGATCAGCACAGAGAAGGGCTGCTATCTGGGCCAGGAGACCATGGCCAAACTCGTTGGCCAGGCGGGAGTGAAACAACAGCTGCGCTGTTGGAGCTGCCGCTGCCCGCTCTCGACCGGCACCAAACTCACACTGGACGGAGAGCGGGCCGGCGTGATCACCAGTGCTCTGGAACACGACGGGAGCTGGATTGGACTGGCCCTGGTGCGCCGTCAGTGGCTTGCCAGTGAAATGCTGGAGGGACCCAATGGAGAACAGCTCCGGATCAGCCGACCTGAAGCGTTTCAGGATCCCGAGCCCTGATCTCGCTGAAGCAACCAGGCGGCAACGGCCCAGGTGGCGAGGCAGTCATCGCGGTTGTAATCAAAGATCCAGCGCAGCCCATGCCTGTTGCCGCGTCGATGGAGACCATCGCCCTGCCACTGCCTCCACCACAGCAACGCCCGGGCCCCGTCGGCACCGGCCTGATTCCAGTGAAATCCCTGCCAACCGGCGACGGCCTTGAGGCCGTAACTGGCCAACGGCAGGCGCCAGTGACGCCGCACCCGGGCATGCACATCCACGAGACGATGACGAAGCTGCAGCAGCTCGTCCTCAGCAGCGCCCCGCCGCTCAGCAAGCCGCCTCAGGGCGAGGCTTTCTGTTTCCCCGTAGTGAAGAATCGGCCAGCTCCGATAGTGATTGAGCAACCGTTGCAGCCGGAGCCAACAACGGGCTTCGCCGTGCTCAGCCAGAGCCAGGATCGGGTGATACGCCACTGACGCAAGGTCCCAGTCCCCACTTTCAGTTCTGGGCAAAACCAGAAAACCGTGGAGAAAGTCGTGACGGGCATCTGGATCGGACTCGATGTCGTACAGGAGCACACCAGGGCAGTCGCGCAATTCCGGAAGGACCGGTGCGGCGTCCAAACGTTCAACGCGACCATCCCGCTGCGCCCTGGCCTGGGCCACGAGGGAAGCAGCCACCTCCCCATGCTGATCCCCAAAGCGTTGCATCCGCTCGGCGAGCTGCGTCGGATCAGCAGCGGCCAGATCGGAGAGACCGCGAATCCCAAGTTCCAGCAACATTTCACGCCGCTTGGCCCCGATGCCACTGACCTCACTCAGATGTCCTTCCTCCGCCGCCACGGCGTTGCAGGTCACCCGCCAGCTGCAGAGTGAGCACTTGCGGCGGTCGGCCGCCAAGGGAGGGGGGAGCGGTCGCTCGAGGTCGGCCTGCAGTTTGCGCAGCCCTTCCGCAAGCTGTCGGCGCAGGCCGTTCGACAGATGGACCCGCTCCTGTTCCAGCCGTCGGCCGCCGCCGCCCAGAACCAGCATGGATGGGACATCAGCCTGTTGCTCCTGCTCGAGGAGCAGAGCCATCAGGGCCAGAGGAAGCTGATGTTCCCGGGTGGTGCGGCGGCCCTGACGTGCCAACACCGGTTGGTAGGCGAAGTCACCCCAGCGGCTCTGGCCCTTGACCCGCCGGAGCAGGGGAGGATGCGCCTCCAGGGGTTCACCGGAGGGCCCCAGACCCTTCAACCGCAGACCCACAACGGCCTCGGCACCAGCAGCACAAGCGGCCAAGCCATGGTCTGGTTTTCGGGGCACCAACGCCACAAAACACCGCTGCTGGTCATCGAGCAGAAGATTGCGGTGGGCGGTCCAGCGTCGTTCTGCTGGATCCCCGTGGCGATCCAGCCAGGCCTTGCGACGGCAACGCAGCCAACTGCGCAGCAACCGGTCGGTGAGGGGGTTGTCGGCAGGCGGGGTGTCACCCATCCGCCGACCCTACGGCTGCCAGCTGCTAGATCCACTGAAGTGCAGGCTGTGCCATGGCGTCGGCTCCCCTCCCCCTAAGCCCAGCTCCGATCAAGTTCGGCACCGATGGCTGGCGCGGAATCATCGGCGTCGACATCACGGTGGAACGGCTCTTACCCGTTGCCGCTGCCGCTGCCCAGGAGCTCGCGCATCGCGCACCAGAGGGCCTCAACAGCCGAACGGTGGTCATCGGTTACGACCGGCGCTTCCTTGCCCCCGAACTTGGGGAAGCCATCGCTGCCGCCGTACGGGGTTGTGAACTCGAGCCTCTGCTGACAGACACCGCTGTCCCCACACCCGCCTGCAGCTGGGCCGTGGTGGAGCGCAAAGCCCTGGGAGCTCTGGTGATCACCGCCAGTCACAACCCGCCGGAGTGGCTGGGGCTGAAGATCAAGGGCCCCTTCGGTGGATCGGTCGAGGGAGACTTCACCGCCGCGGTGGAACGACGCCTGGCCGCCGGCGGCATCACGGCACCGATCAAGGCAGATGTCCCCCGTTTTGATGGTCGCGGTGAGCATCTTGAGGGTCTGCGGCGCAAGCTGGACCTCCCCGCACTGGTGCGCGGCCTCAAGGCCATCAACCTGAAGGTGATCGTGGATCCGATGCACGGATCAGCGGCCGGGTGTGTGACGGAACTGCTTGGCCCTGACGCCCATGGAGTGGTTGAGGAAATCCGCAGCGATCGCAACCCTTTGTTCGGTGGTCATCCGCCGGAACCCCTGGCGCCTTACCTCGCAGAACTGATCACTTCGGTCAAGGCCTCAACAACCGCCGGGACTCCCGCCGTAGGGCTGGTGTTCGACGGCGATGGTGATCGCATCGCCGCCGTGGATGAAACCGGTCGGTTCTGCAGCACCCAGCTCCTGATGCCCCTGTTGATCGATCACCTGGCCCGTGCCCGGCAGCTGCCGGGCACGGTGGTCAAGACCGTCAGCGGCTCAGATCTGATGCGGCTGGTGGCGGAAGCCCAGGGGCGCGACGTTCTTGAGCTCGCAGTGGGCTTCAAATACATCGCCGCAGAGATGCTGGTGGGGGACGTGCTGATCGGCGGCGAGGAATCTGGTGGTGTCGGTTTTGGCATGCACCTGCCCGAGCGGGACGCACTCTTCGCGGCGATGCTGGTGCTGGAAGCCCTTGTAGAAGGCAAACAACCCCTGGGAGCTCGGCTGGATGCTCTTCAGCAGCAGCACGGAGGCAGCAGCCACTACGACCGCCTCGACCTGCGGTTGGCTGACATGGAGGCACGCCGGAGGCTCGAGACCCTGTTGGCCCAGAGCACACCTTCGACCGTCGCAGGCGTAGAGGTACTGGACGTGATCACCACAGACGGGATCAAACTGAGGATGGGGCCCAGTCACTGGCTGATGCTGCGCTTTTCAGGCACCGAACCTCTGCTGCGCCTCTACTGCGAAGGTCCGGATGCTGATCGGGTGGATGCAGTGCTGGCCTGGGCCAGGCAGTTCGCAGAGGCCGCATGAAGACACTGGTCATCGCCAGCGGGAACGCCGGAAAAATTCGTGAATTTCAGGGTCTGCTGCAGGCCGTCCCCGTCACCGTGTGCCCCCAGCCTGAGGGCTTGGAGGTGGAGGAAACAGGCACCACGTTTGCTGCAAATGCCCGTCTTAAAGCCCAATCCGTTGCAGCTGCAAAAGGCGAATGGGCTTTGGCCGACGATTCAGGCCTCAGCGTTGATGCCCTTGATGGCGCCCCTGGCGTTCACTCCGCCCGCTACGCCCCCACCGATCCAGAGCGCATTGCACGACTGTTGAAGGCCCTGAAGGGATCGAACCAACGCGAGGCCTATTTCTGCGCCGCCCTCTGCATCGCCGCGCCAGACGGCACGATCCTGCTGGAGGTGGAAGGCCGTTGCGACGGCTTGATCACAGCATCTCCCCGGGGGGATCAAGGCTTTGGCTACGACCCAATCTTCGAAGTCGCTGGAACCGGCCGCACCTTCGCCGAGATGCCTTTGGCGGAGAAAAAGCAGCACGGCCACCGCGGCAAGGCCTTCACCCTGCTGGAACCCAAACTGCGTCAGTTGCTCGAAGCATCCTGAAGAAGAACCACGGATACAAAGGGCCCCGGGACATGGTCTGTACGGTGAGACCTGCCGCTGACGAGGTCCATGGCCATCGCCATGACCACGGGTTACAGCGCGCAGACCGAAGGCGCTCTTCTGTGCATTGAAGCCGCCTCGGACTGGGCCTTGACTTGTGTGAATCAACTGGCTGTCGCAGACAGCCATGTCCTGATCGATTACGGAGCTGCCGATGGAGGCACTGCCGTGGGGCTCTGGAATGAAGTGCTGGATCGCTTGCATGCCAACCAGCCGAATGCTCACCTGACGCTGATCGGTAACGACTTACCGAGCAACGACAACCTTGCTCTGGCTGAAAACCTGGCCTTGCAGATCCCCCGTGATCCGAAGCCAACAGTGCTGGTGAGTGCCCGCAGCTTCTACGAACCCTCCGTGGCCCCGGACAGCGTGAGCTTCGGCTTCTCCGCGACCGCCATGCACTGGCTGAGCGCCTCTCCCGGACCACTCGACAGCCACACCCACGTGCTGGCCTCAGGAGATGCCGACGCCCTTCAGCGTTTCACCGCCCAGGCGATGAAGGACTGGAACCACGTCCTCGAACTGCGCAGCCGCGAGCTGAAGGTGGGCGGGCGACTGCTGACGGTGAACCTCTCCCGTGATGGCGAAGGCCGTTATCTCGGTCATAACGGCGGCGAAACCCGCAATGTGCACGACCAGTTGCACCAGATCTGGCACGCCATGGCTGAGGAAGGCCTGATTAACGCGGAGCAATACAAACAAGGCACCGTTCTGAATTTCTACAAGTCCCCTGAGGAGTTCATGGCTCCGCTGAAGGACGAGAGCAGCCCCGCCTACCGCAACGGACTGCGCCTCGTGGACGAGCGCACGGTCTATGTGAAGTGCCCGTACCGACGCCGCTGGAACGAGAACGGTGACACGGCTGCTTTCGCCGCCGGTCTGATGGCGACGATCCGCAGCTGGAGCCGCCACAGCTTCGCAAGTGCTGCCGGTGACAGCGCTGCAGACACGGTGTACGAGCGTCTGCAGCAGCGCATCTCCGAAGACCCCAGCGAATGGAGCCTCGACTACGTCGAACACCACCAGATGATGGAGAAAGTGGTCTGATGAGCACCGGCAAGAAAACAGCACCGACCGTGTCGGTGCTGGCGGAACACGTCTCCGATCACCTCTCGGTGTTCGTTGTGGCGGAAGACACTGATGCCAAGCGCCCCGCCAACGGGGGCCTGCGCTTGCTCAACTACCCCAGCGATGAGGCCTGCATTGCTGACGGACAACGCCTTGCGGGGTTGATGACCAACAAGCACGATCTCTACGGCACCGGTTTCGCCGGCGGCAAGATCGTCGCCAGGGCCGCTGAACCCGATGCGGTGAAAGATGAACTGATCAGCGTCACCGCTGAGCTGCTGGAATCGCTCGATGGCGCCATGATCACGGGCTGCGATCTCAACACCACCCTTGGGGACATGGAGCGTCTAACGGCGCTCACCCCCCATGTGTTGGCGGCGGTGGGAAGCCCGGTCGATGCCAGTGCAGCCACGGCCCATGGCACTCTCGGCGCCGTGGAAGCAGTGCTGGAAAAGGACCTCGATCACGCCAGCCCAGGCCGAGCCCTTGTGCATGGTTGCGGCGCCGTCGGCGGGACGGTGGCACGCCATCTGGTCGATCACGGATGGACGGTGTTCACCGTGGATCTGGATCGTGGGAAAGCCAGTTTCCCCGGTGCGACCCCTCTGCCGGACAGCTGCCCCTGGTGGGAACTTGACCTCGACCTGATGCTGCCTTGCTCCATCTCCGGGTTGATCAACGCCGAAATGGCGACGGCGCTGCGGACCCCCGCCGTGGTGCCTGCAGCCAATGCCCCTTTTCAGCAACCCCAGTTGGCGGATGACCTGCGTCGTCGCGGTGTGCGGGTGCTGCCCGACCCCCTGGTGAATGCCGGCGCCGTCATCGCCGATTCGATCGAACGGTTCTCCCCCGATGCCTGGAAAGACGCCGGCGCCAAGGACGTCTATGCCTTCGTCCGGGATGAAGTACGGCGGCGGGCCAGCGACTACCTGAATCAGCGCGAGCAGGGATTGTCAGCTGGTGCCGCCCTCGAGGAAGTGGCGGCGACACCCTCCACCGAACCCATCGGCCTGAGCTTCGGAGACAACGAATGAGCACTCCGTCCTCCCTGCCCAGCAGCGCGGCGGTTGTGATCGTCGGCGGCGGCATGGCGGGCCTCAGCTGCGCTGCATCCCTCGCCCGCCGCGGCGTGCGCGATGTGGTGCTGCTGGAAGCCCAGACCCTGGCCCACGCCAAGGCCAGCAGCTACGGCGAAACCAGGATGTTCCGGGAGATGTACTCCGACCCGGTGCTCTGCCGTCTGGCCCAGGAAGCCAATCGTCTTTGGCGAGAGGAGGAGAGTCATGCCGGCGAACAGCTGCGGGAAACCCACGGTCTTCTCTTCTATGGCGAAAGCTGGGATGAAGAGACGATCGAGGGATCCATCCCCGGGGCCCGTCGCGTCATGGACGATCAGGGCATCCCCTATGAGGCCCTTGATGCCCAACAAATCTCAGCCCGTTTTCCGCTGAAGCCGAAGGCGGGCTTCACCGGCCTGTTCGAACCCACCGCAGGTGCCGTGCGCAGCGACAGGGTCGTGGCCCACTGGATCAACACCGCCCGCAACGCCGGCCATCAGCTGATTGAGCACTGCCCCGTGGCGGGCCTCGATCCGGATGGTGGAGGCGTCACCCTCGAGAACGGCAAGCACATTGCCGCCGGCCAATTGGTTGTGGCCTGCGGGATCTGGAGCCAGCTGCTGCTGGCTCCCCTCGGCCTGGCACCGAAACTCGAGGTGTGGCCAATGCTTTGGGCCCATTACACCGTCGACCCGGCACTTGCCGATCGCTATCCCCAGTGGTTCTGCTTCCAGCAGGAACGGGGCGATGACGGCGGCCTGTACTACGGCTTCCCCGTGCTGAGCCGAACGGCGGATGGCCGGCCTCGGATCAAAGCCGGCATCGACTGGGCCCCAAGGGAGCTGCGGGTGGCCGCACCCAACGCCATGGCCACCGAACCACCGGCCCGCTTGGTGGAGCTGCTCGACACCTTCCTGTTCAACGAACTGGAGGGAGTTCAGGAGCGAGTGGAGACCGTGATCAGCCCATATTCCATGGCCAGCGACGTGAACTTCGTACTGGATCGGCTCACCCCGAAGCTCAGCCTGTTCGCAGGAGGTTCCGGCCAGGCCTTCAAGTTCGCTCCCCTGATCGGCGATTCTCTGGCACGCCTCGCCAGCAACGAACAACCTGCGGTGGACCTGTCCTGCTGGAGCCACCAACGCGACGCTGTCCGCGCCTAAATCCACATCCGCGCCTCGCTCCCTCCCCAGAAATCCATGTCGCAATCCCCCTCTTCCCCTCGCCCCTGGTGGCGCCAACCACCGCTATGGGTGGGAGCAGGCCCTTTGCTGGTGTTCCTGGTGGTGTCAGCCATCGACCTGGCCCTGGCCAAAAAGTTCACCGATCAGGGCCAAACACTGATCAGCACGCTGCTCGGTGGGCTCTGGCAGTGGATGGTGCTGCTGCTGTTCCTGATCGCGCTGGCCATCGCAGTTAGCCCTGTCGGGAAGCTCAGACTGGGGGGTGAGAACGCAAAACCAAGTTTCAAGTTCTTTGACTGGTGTGCAGTATTGATCTGCACCCTGCTCGCCGGCGGTGGCGTGTTCTGGTCAGCAGCCGAACCGCTGTTTCACTACCTCACCCCTTCCCCTCTATTTCAAGCAGCAGGGGTTGAGGGGAAAACGGCTGCGGCCGTGGATCCAGCCCTGGCCGTGAGTTTTCTGCACTGGGGATTCCTCGCCTGGGCCCTGGTCGCCACCACTACCACCATCACCTTCTCGATTCTTGAGCGGCGTGGTGAACCCCTTCGCCCCCGCACCCTTTTGGTCACTGTGCTGCCAAGGGGGTGGGTGGACGGACCCATCGGAGATCTCGCAGATGGGCTTTCAGTGGTCGCAGCCATCGCCGGCACCGTTGGGCCGCTTGGGTTTCTCTCCCTTCAGCTCAGCGATGCTGCCGGCAAACTGCCATGGCTCACCAACAGTGCTGGTCTGCAATCGCTCGTGGTGGTCCTACTCACTGCCGTGTTCGCCACATCAACCGTCAGCGGCATTCAGAAAGGCATCAAATGGCTGTCGGAGCTCAACGTGTGGCTCACCATCGCCCTGGCGGCTGGGCTGCTGCTTCTGGGCCCTGGACTTTGGCTGATCCAACACTTCTTCAGCGCACTGCTGAGCAATGTGGTTCATCTCCCCCAGATGGCCCTCCTTCCTCGCAATGCCCAAACCGGCGAATGGCTCAACTGGTGGACGATCTTCTACTGGGGCTGGTTCCTCGGCTACGCACCCCTGATGGGCCTATTCACCGCCGGGGTGAGCCGTGGACGCAGCATCCGGGAATTAGTGCTTGCGGTCGCCATTCTCTGCCCACTGGTCACCAATCTCTGGTTCACGCTTGTGGGTGGAACAGGGATGTATCTAGACCTGAACGGTAAGGACATCACCAGTGCACTTGAGAGCGACGGCATCAATGCCGCCGCATCCACCTTGCTGACAATCCTCAGCCAGCTTCCGCTGTCGGGACTTCTGATTCCAATTGGTCTTTTGCTGGTGGTGCTGTTCATGTGCACCAGCGCCGACTCGATGAGCTATGCCGCAGCCATGGTGGTGAGCGGCCGGGATGAACCCCCAGCACCACTCCGCCTCTTCTGGGCTCTCATGATCGGCAGCCTCACGCTGGTGCTGCTCCGGGTCGGCTCCAGCCTGACTGATCCCACATCCATCAACGCCCTTCAGGCCTTCATTGTGATTGCTGCGGTTCCTGTCACGCCCTTGGTGCTGGCAACCCTTTGGTCAGCGCCAAGGCTGGCCTGGAAAGAGGCCAAGCGCGAGGGCCTCAGCTGAGCTGAGCCGCCCTCACACAGCGGCGTCGTAAAGAGAGAAGAAACGACGCCGCAACCGCCAGGGAAAACGCAACTCGCGCAACACGCGAACCATCAGAGCTCGCATCTCCTTGTGATCCACCTCGCTCTGAGGCCCCACATACACACGTTGAACAGCAGGTCGCGCGGGGAAGAGGCTTTGCCAACTCACGCCCCAGTGCTCCTGTGCAAAAGCCTCGTTAGAGCTGGCATAAAAGGCCGACAGGCGGTCTTGAAGCTGTTGATCAAAGCCATCGAACTTCTCCCGATCCCAGCCACGTTCAATGGCGAGATCACGGATGACCTTGCCCTTCCGCTTGAGCAATTCCGGATCGAAACCCGTGTCCACCATCAAGCGACGGCAGAGGGCCGACATCCAGATTCCGCGAGCTCCGGGCTGAATGTTCTGCTTGGAGGAACGGCCCGCAAGCCAGCCTTCTTGACCCGCTGGAGTGCCCAGACCCAAGGCGTCAACCAGCGCAAGGAACGGATCCGCAATCGCCACCTGCTTGGAGAGGGGGAGATACAACGTCGCAATCGACGGGAAGCGACTTAAAACACGAAATTTAGATGGATAAGCAATATTCCATGACTCGGAATCACACATAATATAATCACAATACTGCTCAAAATCAGGCGTTTCACGAAATCGTCGAACCCGGTGCGCATACACCGAATTCAACCAAGACTGCTGATCTCGAATGAAATAACTAACGCCTAATTTGAATCCTTGACGCTCAACCAGGGCCTGCAATCTGCCCAAGACAGTTCGACTAAGAATCCGATCATCCAAAGACGAACTGCTGAGCAAAACCCTGTGGAATGAGGAAGGGAGCGTGGCCAAAACCTCCTCGACAGGCTCATATCTCTTTTCAGCAATCGCATTGGCAAGACAGTTGTCATCCCCATCCATCAACACACCCTGGGCGGCCAGGTTTCCCCGGTTTTGGCGGAGCCGCTCGGTGACGTAGCTACTGGCTGCCTTGTGGGGACCCGCATGGATCCACAGCATCCGCTCGTCACGATTGATCTGCGGACGTGTGAATGCAGTTGACACCAGATTCCCAGCTTGAGAACTCAAGGTATCAGCAGGCTATGTGAGGCAGTAATGGAGTTCCATCCGCGCTGTTGCGGTTGGCTCCGGGGCCTCACTGGGATCGAAACCAGAGCTCATGGTCCCCGACAGCTGAACCCGCCGGGGACCCCGAATCGAATCACTGCGATTGATCCTGAAGATCCGCACACGGGTCGCTCCGATCGCCGCAGCGGTGCTGTCGGCCTCAGCTTTGCCTTGCCGCAGTGCCGCAGCCGTCAAGCGTTGCCGCAGTGCTGCCTCGGCCTGTGCATTGGCGATGGACTCCATCCCCTGCATCCGAACGCCGGGTTGCCCGCCCACCGCTTGAATGAATTGGGTGTACATCTGGCGATTCACCTCACCGGAGACACCGGTGTTGGCCATGAAGGATGTCTTTGCCCCATTGCTCCCAGAGCGTGGATAAGTGGAGGGAGAGGGAACAGTGAGGCGTCCCTGAATGAACGGCTGGAGCGACTGACGCAACCGGGCCAGGCGCTGATTCAGCTGCGTCAATGCAGCCTGCTCAGTGGGGCCTTCGCCAGACACGACCAACGAGAAACGGAAACGGGCCACAACGGTCGAGCCCTGCTCAACAACAGACACCTGCAGCAACGTCCCAGCACAGGACGGCTCATGGGCCAGCACGGGACCCATCGAAGACAACAAAAGGAGGCCCATGGAGGCAACGGGCAAGGCGATCCTTTCGAAGGGCAACATTCGACGCATGGGCCGCACAACCAAAGCAACCGTTGACGGTCAGCTTGCCGAGGCCCAGCTGCCATGCAAACCATGAGGCACGGCCAACGGCAGCTCCAGCACCGCCACCTCCGATAGATCACGGGCGTTGAGGATCACCAGATCAGATGCGGCCCGGGCTCCGTTCCAGACCAGATCCAGCACCCAACCGTCGTCCTCGGCTTCAGCACCGGGGCGACGCACCATCAGCGGCTCACTCACGAAGCCACGGGGCGCCGCACTCCAGGTGTGGGTTGCACCGGAGTCCAGATCAAGCTTCTGGATGGCCTGCAGGGGGTCATTGCCCGTCTCCCGCTCAGCCACCGCCATCCATGCATAGCGAGCGCTGAGCCCCTGACGCTCGGGGTTGACCATCGCGAACTCGCAGGTGCGCTCGCTGATCCGCTCGGTCTGCACCGATTCCCGGCTGAGGTCGAGGCGGCAACGGTGAAGGATTCCCTCCGGAACCGTGTCGAAATCCACCTGGGCGAAGTCGTCATCGGGGCCGATGGACGGGAAATCGTCGTAGACGATGCTCTCCACCACCACGTGATCGCCGTCCTCAAACGCATTGAGATGATGGAAAACGAAGCCATCTGGGGCTTCGAGGATGCGTGGCTTCTGGCCGGCAAAACGACCGGAGTCGCGGGGGATCAACCAAAAACGCCCCTTGCCACCGGGTTGAGAGGCCAGGCACTGGGCCGCACCCTTTTCGCCGGTCACAAAAGGCAGAGGGTTGAAAGCGATGGCGTTCTGTAGGAACACCGCCCAGTTGGGGGTGATAGCGAAGTCGTGCAGAAAGGCAAAACCGGGGAAACTGTCGGAACGGTCATGCAGCAACGCGCCGGCCTCAGGGCCATCGGTGGCGAACTCCATGAGACGGATGGTGCTGCGGGGCCCTGTCTTCACCCCGAAGGTGACCATGCAGGGACGACCGTTGTGGCCGGGGTCGAAGCGGGGGTGAGCACTGAAGGCTTCACCCTTTTTCAGCACACCATCGAGCCGAGAGAGACCCCGGGTTTCCAGGCTGCGGGGATCCAGCGCATGGGGTTCCGCAGCTTCCCAGAGGGCGAGCAGCTGATCGCCAAGGCGCACCACGTTGGTGTTGGCGATGTTCTTCAGACGCAGATCGAAGGCATTGGCCAGACGACCACCGGGCTTCTGGCTACCGAACACGCCCCGATAAAGCACCTTGCCGGCCTTCTCCTCCGCCAGCCAGCCCTCGGTGCGCACAAAGCGGTTGCTGAGCTGGACGCTGCCGCTCTCAAACCGCATCGCCGCGATCATGCCATCGCCGTCAAAGGGGTGATGCACACGATGACCAGCCCGCTCAAGACGCCCGGGACCATTGCGGTAGAAGGTGCCCTGAAGCTCCACCGGAACCCTTCCACGCACCGGCGTTAAGGCCACATCGGTGAGCTCCTCCTCCACATTGACGAAGGAACTGGACCAGTCGCTGCGGTCGTAGCTGCGGGCGGGGGCGACGGTCACGGGCGAACGATCAACGTTCGACCATCCTCTCGTAACGGACTATGAAGCGCGGCGCCAGCGTCAATTCGCGCCGGCCTGTTCCAGCACCCCTTTGCTGCTGGGGATGGCACCGGCCCGGCGTGGATCCACCTCGGTAGCCATGCGCAGTGCCCGGGCGAAGGCCTTGAAACAGGCTTCCACGATGTGGTGTGAATTGACGCCATCCAGCTGACGGATGTGCAGGGTGAGGCCACTGTTGTTGACCACCGCCACGAAGAACTCCTTGACCAGCTCGGTGTCGTAGCTGCCGATCTTCTGGCTGGGAATCATCAGGCTGTAGCTGAGATGCGGGCGACCGGAACAATCCAGTGCCACCTGCACCAGGGCCTCATCCAGCGGTGCCACGAAGTGCCCGAAGCGATAGATACCACGGCGGTCTCCCAAGGCCTGAGCCAAAGCTTGCCCCACGGCAATGCCCACGTCTTCATTGGTGTGGTGATCGTCGATATGGGTGTCTCCCACCGCATTGATCTCCAAATCGATCAGACCGTGACTGCTGATCTGGTGAAGCATGTGATCGAGAAATGCCACTCCGGTATTGGCCTGGCACTGGCCGGAGCCATCCAGATCCAGACGCACCTTCACATCGGTTTCACCGGTGACCCGATGAATGTCTCCCTGGCGTGCCATCACTCCACCTCCACTGTTCACATCGTGCCTTACATCCCCGTGACGCAGTAGCCCGCATCCACATAAATGGTCTGACCGGAAATGCCGCTGGCCAGATCGCTGAGCAGGAAGGCTGCGGTGCCGCCCACCTCCATCTGGGTGACCGTGCGACGCAATGGAGCCTTCTCCTCCACGTTGTGGATCATCTCGAGGATGCCACCAATGGCGGAGCTGGCCAGGGTGCGGATCGGGCCAGCACTAATGGCATTCACGCGCACCTGCTTCTCGGGACCCAGCTCAGCGGCGAGGTAGCGAACAGACGCTTCCAGCGCGGCCTTCGCCACACCCATCACGTTGTAATTGGGGATGGCTCGTTCAGCGCCCAGATACGACAAGGTGATCACACCGGCCTTCTCGCTGAACAGAGGCTTGGCGTGTGCACAGAGAGGAGCCAAGGAATAAGCGCTGATGTCGAGGGAGCGGGCGAAGCCCTCAGCTGTCGTGGCGCTGTAGTCGCCGATCAACTCCTCCTTGCCCGCAAAGGCCAGGCAGTGCACCAGGCCATCGAGAACCCCCCACTTCTCCTTGATCTCCCCGAACACTTCAGCCATCTGGTCGGCGTCCTGCACGTTCAAGGGCAGAAACAGACTGGGCTCCAACGGAGCGGTGAGTTCACGCACCTTGGCCTCAAAGCGGCCTTTGTCGTCGGGCAGGTAGGTAATACCCAGCTCAGCGCCCGCCGCCTTCAACTGCTGGGCGATGCCCCAGGCGATCGAACGGTTGTTGGCGATGCCGGTGACGAGAATCTTCTTGCCGGTGAGATCAAGCAGCATCGGGACAGACCGGAACGGGTTGCATTCGCGCGATTCTCCTCCATCCCCCGCCAGGATCACCGCTCCTCTACTCATGAAGGCCGGTGCCCAGCGCTGCGTCACCCCCGATCGACGGCGATCTGCCGCGGCAATTCGCATCACGGGATGCGCTAAATGCTCTGTTGGCGCAGGAGTTTCCTGAGGCTGAAGGGGCCCTCAGCCCGATCCGCGGTGGCCGTGAGGCAGCCGACAAAAAGCTGCGGCGGATCGACGCCAAGCGCTACGCCAAGAGCCGCAACCACCTCAAGGGCGCGGTCACCGGGCTGTCGCCCTACATCCGCCATGGCGTTCTGGGCCTGGCCGAGGTGCGCGATTCAGTGTTCACACAGATCCGCAATCGCGATGAGGGCGGAAAACTGATCAACGAACTCGGTTGGCGCGACTTCTGGCAACGGATGTGGCTCGATCTGGGCGATGGCATCAACGACGATCAGGAACCGTTCAAGACGGGCCATGACGCCGGCGCCTATTCCCGGGAGCTGCCGGGCGATGTTCGTGATGGCACCACCGGGCTGGCCTGCATGGATGGCTTCCGCGATCAACTGGTGACCACCGGCTGGCTGCACAACCACGCCCGGATGTGGATGGCCGCCTGGCTCGTGCACTGGCGCCGGGTGCACTGGAAGGCAGGAGCCGACTGGTTCCTACAGCACCTGCTGGATGGCGACCCAGCCAGCAACCATCTGAGCTGGCAGTGGGTGGCCAGCACCTTCAGCCACAAGCCTTACTTCTTCAATCGCGGCAACCTCGAGCGTTACAGCGACGCGCGCTACTGCGACACCTGCCCCAGCGCTAACACCTGCCCATTCGACGGCAGCTACGACCAACTGGAGCACCAGCTGTTCGCCCCGATGCCGGCAATCCGCGACAGCGGCAACGACCGCAACCGCCAACGCCAACGGAGGAGCAGCGGTGGCGCCAGTGCCGCCCTGGCCCGTCCCAAGCGATAAGCAGGAGATCACCCATGACGTTTCAACATCCGATCCTATGGATTCACGAGGAAGCTCTCGGTGCCACCAACCCGGCTCTGCAGACCTGGCCCGATGCCCCAGCGGTGTTTGTGTTTGACACCCATTGGATCCGAGACGCACGGATCAGCCGCAAACGGCTCGGCTTCCTCTACGAAAATGCACTCGACCTTCCCCTCACCCTGCGCAAAGGAGATGTAGCCGCTGAGGTGCTCGCCTTTGCCCGGCGCCACGGGGCCGACGGTGTGGTGAGCAGCAGTGCGGTGGATCCGCGCCTGGAGCGGATTAGCGAAGCGATCGATGCGGAACTGCCGCTGGAGCTGTTGCATCCCCAGCCCTTCGTGGAGCTGCCACGTCCACCACGGCTGGGTCGATTCAGCCGCTATTGGCGGGACGCCGAAGCGGTGGTGTGGGAGGGCTACTCACCAGCGCGCTGATCCTTGAGCAGTTGCCGAGCCCGCTTCAGTTCCTCCACAGGATTGGTGAGCAGGTCCTCTTCCTCCAGAGATGGCAGCTGCACAGGCACCACCTGGTCTTCGCTTCTGGGCGGCTCGGTCCACTGCCAGCGGTCCTCAGGGGCGCGGGCCTGGCATAAAGCCTCCAGCTCCTTCTCCAGCAGATCCCGCACATCACTACGGGCCACGGCATCAAAGAACTCCTGACGGGTGGCCAGCCCGGAACTGAATGGGGTGGATCCGTTGCCATTGAACAGCCGGGCTGGATCGGGAAGCCAACGGGGACGACACACCCCCGGGAAGCTGGTGTCAGTTTCCAGATAGATATGAAGCCCGTAACCATCGGGCTGATTCACCACGGCCACCCCGTCATGGGGGGCATACCGCTGCAGGGAGAACAATCGCCAACTGGGCGGTTCCTCAGAGCCAGCGCAAGCAGCCAGCAGCAAGGCAACTCCCAAAAACAGACTCAGGCGCGGCATCCATCACCACCGGAGATGGTCATCCTGAAGCAGATTCACCCAATCTGTCTGCGCGTCATGGCTCTAACACCATCCACGATGCTGGCGCTCGGCACCCCCCTGCCCATCTTTGATCTCCCCCTGGTCACGGGCAGCCGGCTCGACAACTCCTCGCTGGACCAACGGCCCCTGCTGCTGATGGTGCTTTGCGCCCATTGCCCGTTCGTGAAGCATGTGGAACCGGAACTGACGCGGCTGGATCGAGACTTCGGCGACCGGGTGCAATTGATCGGTGTGAGCAGCAACAGCCTGGTCACCCACCCTCAGGACGGACCAGAGCAGCTCGCGGAGCAGGCCCGTCGCCACGGCTGGGGATTTCCTTACCTGCTGGATGAGCAGCAGACCCTGGCCATGGCGCTCAAGGCCGCCTGCACGCCGGAGTTCTACCTGTTTTCACCCGATAGCGACTGCGTGCAGACCCTGCGTTATCGCGGGCAGTTGGATGGCAGCCGACCCGGCAATGAACAGCCCCTCGACGGCCGAGATCTACGGGCCGCCCTGGATGCAGTGCTGACGGGATCGCCGGTGAACGAGAAGCAGAATGCCTCTGTGGGCTGCAATGTGAAGTGGAACCCCGGACACGAACCGGAGTGGTTCGGCTGAGCCACTTAAGCTTTGCTTTATGCAGGTACCTCCCTTCAGCCTCAGCCAGCAGATCGACGATCTGGGTGTGGACCTCGAAGAGGCGGTCCTTGGGGTATTGCACAGCGGCCAATACATCGGTGGTCCGCAGATCAAACGCTTCGAGGAATCCTTTGCTGCCAGCGTTGGCTGCGACCACACCGTGGGTTGCAACAGCGGCACCGATGCACTGATCCTTGCCCTGCGGGCCCTAGGCATTGGTGCCGGCGATGAGGTGATCACCTGCTCGTTCAGTTTTTTCGCCACCGCTGAGGCGATCAGCGCCGTCGGAGCCACGCCGGTGTTCGTGGACGTCGACCCCGCCACTTATCTGATCGATTTCGATCAGATCGAGGCCGCGATCACCCCAGCCACCAAGGCCCTGATGCCGGTGCACCTGTTCGGCCGGGCGGTGAACATGTCCCGGCTAATGGCGATCGCCGAGGGGCACCAGCTGAAGGTTGTCGAGGACTGCGCCCAAGCCACAGGAGCCCGCTGGAACGGTCAACCCGTAGGCAGCTTTGGCGATGTGGGCTGCTTCAGCTTCTTCCCCACCAAGAACCTCGGCGCGGCGGGAGACGGTGGTGCGGCCACCACCAACAACTCCGAGCTGGCCCAGACCATGCGCGAGCTTGCCGTGCATGGCATGCCCGAGCGCTACCTGCACACCAGCCTTGGATACAACACCCGGCTTGATGCGATCCAGGCCGCTGTGCTGAACGTCAAGCTGCCGCAGCTGGAGAGCTGGATCGGCAAACGTGCAGCCATTGCCGCGCGTTACCGGAAAGCCCTGGGTGATCTCAACGGACTCACCCTTCCAACAGCCGACGACGGCCACAGCTGGAACCAGTTCGTGGTGCGCATTGGCAGCTGCCCCACGGGCCAACCGCTCTGCAACGCCAGCTGCAATCCCTCCACAACGAGTGCACGCCATGGGATCCCAGAGAGCTGCTGCCGGGACTGGCTCAAGCAGACCCTGCAAGAGCGTGGTGTGAGCACGATCATCTATTACCCGATCCCCATCCATCGGCAGCCGGCCTACGCCCACCTGGGGTTAGAGCAAGGCTCCCTGCCGGTGACCGAACAGCTTTGCAGCCAGGTTCTCAGCCTGCCGATCTTCCCGGAGCTCAATGGCGAGCAGCAGCGGGCCGTGATCGACACGCTGCGACAACTGCTGGTGTCCAACGCTCCCGCCCAGTTCCGCCGAGATGATGCTCGCGATCAGGACCGGATGGTGGCGTAAAGCGCTTTGAATTTGGCCTGTTGTTTCTTGTGATCCACCAACGGTGCGGGATAGTCCCGCCGTTCGAGGGAGCCAATGTCACCACTGAGCAGATCCTTGGTGTTCACGTGGCGCAGCTCAGGCACCCACTGGCGGATGTAATCGCCGGCTGAATCGAACTTGGATGCCTGGGTGGCGGGGTTGAAGATCCGCAGTGGCTTGGGGTCCATGCCACTGCTGGCACTCCACTGCCACCCACCGTTGTTGGCGGCCAGGTCCCCGTCTACCTCCATCTCCATGAAGGCACGCTCGCCCCAGCGCCAGTCGCAGATCAGATCTTTAACCAGATAGGAGGCCACGATCATGCGGCAGCGGTTGTGCATCCAGCCGGTCTGGTTGAGCTGACGCATGGCGGCATCGATGATCGGCATGCCGGTCTGGCCCTCCTTCCAGAAGTCGAACCAGTCCTCGTTGTTCTCCCAGGGGAAGCGACGCCACTGCTCCCGGTAGGGACCATCCGCCAGTTCCGGAAAATGAAACAAGGCCTGCTGGTAGAACTCGCGCCAGCCCAGCTCCTGTTCCCAAACGGCGATGGCCTGAAGTTGCTCTTCGCTGCGGGCTTGCTCGCGGGCCGTCTGTGCGGTGCTCCAAGCCTGGCGGGGGCTAAGGGTGCCCACACTCAAAGCAGCACTGAGATACGAGGTGCCGGGAGTGCCGGGGAAATTGCGGTCAGGCTCATAGCCGAGCAACGGCCCATCACAGAACGTGGTGAGTTGCTCCAGGGCCGCCGCCTCGCCAGGGCGACAGGGGCAGATCTCGGCGCCCTTGAACCCGTGGTTCTCCCGCAGGGCTGGCAGGGGATCTGCCGCCGGCACTTGAGCTGGATCCAGATCCACCAGCCCCATAGGAGCTGCAATAGTGCTGGGCTGCTGGGCCAGCACCTGGCCGCGCCAGTTGCGCAGGAAGGGGCCATACACCCGGTAAGGATCGCCGGCGCCGGTCTTGAGCAACTCCGGAGCAATCAGGAGTTGATCCCAATCCACCACCACCTTGCAGCCATCGGCCTGCAACCGTTTGGCCACCTGGCGGTCACGCTCACGGGCATAGGGCTCCACATCGCGGTTCCACACCACAGCCTCAGCACTGATCTGCTGCGCCAGCTGCGGCAGCACCTGCACAGGGTCGCCTTCAATGATCAACAGCCGACTGCCGGCCTCGCGCCAACGCTGCTGCAATTCCACCAGGCTTTCCAGCAAGAACCACAGCCGAGCCGGGGCCATCGGGGGCAAATGTTCCGAAGGATCGATCACCAGAGGGTCGAGCACATACACCCCGGTCACCGCGGGGCTGATCTCCACAGCAGCCGTCAGCCCGAGGTTGTCCTCCAGGCGCAGGTCGCGGCGGTGCCAGAACAGAACACGTGAGGTTGTCATCAGAGGCCGAGAAGCTGCTTGGCGCGGAACCAGGCGGTGACGCTCTTGCCATCAAGCCATTCATCACCCGAAGCCAGCGCCATGTCCAGCTGGGCTGGGCTCATCAGCACCACCTCCAGGTCTTCATCGTCATCACCGGCAGGTGGGTTCTCCAGTGGGGTGAGCTCCCTGGCCAAGAAGCAATGAATCACCTCATCGGAATAGCCGGGGCAAGGGAGCATCGGGCCGAGAACATCCCAGCGCGACGCGCTGTAGCCGGCTTCTTCACCCAACTCCCGCTGCATGGATTCCAGGGGGTCTTCCCCTTCTTCCAAGGTGCCGGCGGGGAACTCGAGCAGACGGGCCTGCACCGCAAAGCGGTACTGCCGCAGCAGCACCACCTGACCATCGTTTGTGATCGGCACCGCCAAAGAAGCGCCGGGATGGCGAATCATTCCGAAGGTGGCTTCTACACCCATCGGCAACTTGATCCGATTGCGCTCAAAACGGAGCTTGCCCACATCCACCGCCTCAACGGTGTCCAGCAACTCAAAAGGCTCCGGGGCCGGCAACGGCGCCATGGGGTCAGGAGGAAATGGTCACCAGCATGGCAAGTGAGGGCACGACTCCGCTCAGCGAAACAAGTCAGACGACAGTCTTGGGAGCACGATTGACACGAAGTGCGCTGCCAGCAACTGATAAGGTTATCAACCTCAAAAATTCAAGTAGATGAGCTCAATCAACCTTCCCATTGGAGAACGCACTAGGGGAGAAATCAGTAATGAGGGTGACTACAAAACGTATTCCGTCGAACTATCCGCAGGAATCGAATACGCCTTTTACGTAGAAGGAATATCACTTTCAGACAGCAACCTATACCTACTCAACTCTTCTAATTCAACCCTCGATTCTAACGATGATTTGGGGCCAGGCTGGTATTCGGGAAAAACAGTAAATGTTGACTCCCTCAACTCATTAATTTATTACACTCCAACCCAGTCGGGAACTTACTACCTCGAGGTAACAGACACACCAGACCCAGCCTTTTATCCCTGGTACCACACAGGATCTTTCGAAATCAGCGCATGGAAAACTGACGACACTCAATCGACCTCAACTTCGATATCGGTTGGCACCAACAAAGCCTCCACAATTGAGCACGAGCTGGACGAAGACTCCTACAAGATAAAACTCACAGAAGGTCGTACCTATCAATTCGAAATGGAAAAATCCTCATTATACGACCCCTATCTGATACTTGAAGATTCTCAAGGCAAGACCTTAGCCGAAGATAACGATAGCGGCTACGAAATCAATAATGCACTCATTACTTTTACCGCTCCAAGCACAGATGATTTCTATCTTATTGCAAGTGACGCTGGCTATCGGTGGGGGACATACACACTGAGCACCAAGCAACTCAACTACGACGAATCCAAGAGCACAGCAAACTCAATCAACCCCGGCGAAACAAAACAAGGCTCCATCCTCTACAAAGGCGACAATGATTGGTACAAAATCAATCTTTCTAGCAAAAAGGGTTATCGATTTTCAGTCGAGGGATCAGAGCTCAATGATCCAAAAATTCAACTCAGAGACTCTTATGGAGCGCTCTTAGCCGAAAACGACAACATTGATACAAGCAATGATCCGATACTAAACTTCAAGCCAAGCAAAACAGGGACTTTTTATATCGATGTAAGTGACAGCAGTGATACCAAAACAGGAAGCTATAAACTCATCGCCCTTCAAACCGATGAAAGCGCAAGCACAGCCAATAACTTAAAGGTTGGCAAATCCGTTGCAGGCAACGTGCAACATCCAAAAGACAAAGACTGGTATGCAATAAAGCTCACTAAAAACACTCGATACAATTTCAACCTCAACTCAATCACCCTCAAAGACCCCGAACTCAAACTGCGGAACTCCAGCGGGACTCTCATCACCTCTGACGACAACAGTGGAGCGGGCAACAATGCTTCGATCGGCTTCACCGCCGCAACAGCAGGCACCTACTTTCTCGATGCCGGAGCAATCCAAAGCAACGACACCGGAACTTACAAATTAACAACAGTAAAGGTCATCGATCGTGATTCCACAGCGCAAGGTGCCATCAAACTCAAAACAAACAATCCAACGCAAAAGGCCATTGACTACCTGACAGATCATGATTGGTTCAAACTGAAGCTCAAAAAGGGGCGCACTTATCACCTTGAGCTCAAGGGCAACACGCTGTCTGATCCTTACCTCAACCTTCGTGACAAGAAAGGCAAGATCCTGTCTTCTGATAACGACAGTGGCAGCGGAAAAGATGCCGTCATCCGATTCACCCCGAAAAAGAGCGGCATGCACATCCTCGACGCCAGCGGCAATCGCGATGCCGTAACGGGGAGCTACACGATTGCGGCATGGCAGACGGACGAATCCTCCAAAACAGCCAAGACGTACAAAATGGGGCGAAGCCAATCAGGCACCATCGATTATCAAACCGATGAAGATTGGTTCAAACTCAAACTGAAGCCTGGTAATTATCGATTTGATCTACAAGGGAGCTCTCTCACCGACCCAGCCCTTCAACTGCTGAATTCGAAAGGCAAAGTCATTCTTTCCGATGACGACAGCGGCAAGGGCAACGACGCTTTGATCGCAGCAACGATCAATAAGAAAGGGCTCTATTTCCTTAATGCGACCGCAAGCGGTGGGGATGAAACCGGCACCTACGTGATCAACTCAAGCTTGATCTAAGACCAGTTATGGCCGCTGCTGCATCGCCTGCAACAGCGGCTCCAGCACAAAGGTCCGCAAATGCATCCGGGGATGGGGAAGGATCAACTGGGGATGGTCGAGGCGTAGTTCACCCCAGAACAACAAGTCGAGATCGAGGCTGCGGGGACCCCAGCGCTGCTCTTGGGACCGCTCACGCCCAAAGCGACGTTCAAGCCCATGCAAGCGCTGCAACAAATCCAGAGCCAATCGTTCGGAAGGCACAACCCTCAGGCCCTTCACCAGCACCACCGCATTGACAAAGTCAGGCTGCTGGATCGGTCCGATGGGCTCGGTCTCCAACAGCTGCGACCAGCAAAAGCGAAGATCTTGTGCGGCCCAGCCTCCAAAGAGCTCTTCCAGCAAAGGCCGTACCGCCAGCAACGTCTCGCGCGGCGATCCGACCGCACTGGGTCGGTTTGCTCCCAGCGCCACCGCAACAGAAGCATCATCAATCGAGGGCATCAGCGAGACTGGCGCGCACGAACGGGCTGAACGTGTCCATGGTGGCAACCGGTGTAGCGGTGAAGGACGACCAGGCCACCCGTGCCTTTCCGCTGGCGGCGATCACCGGACACGGGACCCTGAAACTGGCGCTGCTGTTGGCCGCCGTGGATCCCGGCCTGGGCGGAGTGGTGATCGCCGGCGGGCGCGGCACCGGCAAATCGGTCCTGGCCAGGGGGCTCCACGCCCTTCTCCCCCCCATCGACGTTCTGGATGCTGAAGGCGGTGTCGGGCGCAACCTCGACCCGCAAAACCCAGAGGAATGGGATGCGGCCACACGGGAGCGAATCACCGGCGACGCCCCCTCCGCGGTCATCCCCGCCCCCTTCATCCAAATCCCCCTTGGCATCACCGAAGACCGTCTGGTAGGTGCCGTGGATGTGGCCGCCTCGCTCTCCAGCGGCAGTGCCGTCTTTCAGCCGGGGCTTCTGGCCGATGCTCACCGCGGCGTTCTCTACGTCGATGAGCTGAACCTGCTGGATGACGGCATCGTGAACCTGATGCTGGCGGCCGTGGGCAGCGGCGAGAACCGGGTCGAGAGGGAAGGTCTCAGCCTCAGCCATCCCTGCCGGCCGCTGCTGATCGCGACTTACAACCCGGAGGAAGGCAACGTCCGTGATCATCTGCTGGACCGCTTTGCCATCGCGCTTTCGGCGAACCAACTGGTGAGCACCGAGCAGCGGGTGGAAATCACCAATGCAGTGATCAGCCATGGCCAGTGCAGCCGCAGCTTTGCCGAAAAGTGGGGCGAGGAAACCGATGCACTGGCCACCCAGCTCCTGCTGGCCCGCCAGTGGCTGCCAGATGTGCAGATCACCCGCGAGCAGATCGAATACCTGGTGACCGAAGCGATCCGCGGCGGTGTGGAAGGCCACCGCTCCGAGCTCTACGCAGTGCGGGTGGCCAAGGCCCATGCCGCCCTGAGCGGCCGGGATCGTGTGGAAGCCGACGACCTTCAGGTGGCCGTCGCCCTGGTGATTGCGCCGCGGGCCTCCCAGATGCCGCCACCGGACCAGCAGATGGAACCGCCACCGCCGGAAGATCAGGAGCCGCCGCCACCACCCCAGGACCAAGGCGACCAGCAGCAGGAGAATCCTCCGCCGCCACCGGAGGGATCCGACGAGGAAGAGAACGATCCACCGGAGGACAGCAGCGACGACGACAACACCGACGATGATGAGGGCGACGGCGAGGACGATCAGACTCCACCGGCGGTGCCCGAGGAGTTCATGCTCGATCCGGAGGCGATCGACGTGGACCCCGATCTGTTGCTGTTCAATGCCGCCAAGGCCAAGAGCGGTAACAGCGGCAGCCGTTCGGTGGTGCTCAGCGACAGCCGCGGTCGTTACGTAAAACCGATGCTGCCCCGCGGTCCGGTGCGCCGGATCGCCGTGGATGCGACTCTGCGCGCCGCCGCGCCCTATCAAAAGATCCGGCGGGAGCGGGAACCAGGCCGCTCGGTCATCGTCGAAGAGGGCGACCTCCGGGCCAAGCTGCTGCAGCGCAAAGCCGGTGCCCTGGTGGTGTTCCTGGTGGATGCCAGCGGATCAATGGCCCTGAACCGGATGCAGAGCGCGAAAGGCGCCGTCATCCGGCTGCTCACCGAGGCCTACGAAAACCGCGATGAAGTGGCCCTGATCCCCTTCCGCGGCGATCAGGCGGAAGTGCTGCTGCCCCCCACCCGCTCGATCACCGCCGCCCGCCGCCGGCTGGAATCAATGCCCTGCGGCGGTGGCTCACCCTTGGCCCATGGGCTCACCCAGGCCGCCCGCGTCGGCGCCAATGCGCTGGCCACAGGTGATCTCGGCCAGGTGGTGGTGGTGGCGATCACCGACGGACGCGGCAACGTCCCCCTCAGCACCTCCCTGGGCCAACCGGAACTGGAGGGCGAGGAGAAACCCGACCTCAAGCAAGAGGTGCTGGATGTGGCCGCGCGCTACCGGATGCTGGGCATCAAGCTTCTGGTGATCGACACCGAACGCAAGTTCATCGGCAGCGGCATGGGCAAGGACCTCGCCGAAGCCGCGGGAGGCAAATACGTGCAGCTGCCCAAGGCCAGCGATCAGGCAATCGCAGCGGTGGCCATGGACGCGATCAGCAGCATTTAGGCGGCACGATATCGCCCAAATATCGTGACTGAATCGACACGTTTCCCATGAAATATCGCGTCTACTGGGCGGTCTGCGCCGGATAGATCTCACCAAACAGTTCACCCAGGCCGATGGTGAGATTGCGCACGCCCTTCATGAACTCAGGGTCTCCAGTGAGTCGTGCCACATCGCCGCCGACAGCATCGATCTTGGCGGTGAGCTGTGCGGCATTGGCGGCCGTCTGCTTGAGCTCACTCAACGTCTGGGGATTGTCGAGAGAAGACGCGATGTTGTTCACATGCGACGTTGCCGCCACAGCATTGGCCGTGGCTGTCTCCAAGTTGCGAATGACTGGAGCAGCTTTGGCGAGCTCGTCCTGGAGCTTCACGGTCAGCACTTCGAATTGCTTCGCAGTGGCATCGATCTGCTCCAACGAGTCCGCCGCGTGGGGGATCACCCGTTCCTTCTGAGCCTCGGCCAGCAACTCCTGCAGTGCCTCCGTCACGGTGGACAAGCTGGCTGCTTCGCGACCGTCGACCGTGCTGCCATCACAGAGCTGCTGTTCAGTGCGGCAGTCAGCAGCACGGGGAAGGGGGGCATCTTTTGGCAACGGATTGCCTCGACTCACGAGAGAAACCTGCGCATCACCCCCCAACAAAGAGCCTGACGCGACCGTGGCCGTGACGGGCAGCGGTAAGCGCAAATCACCTTTATCAATTTCGAGCTCAGCAACCACCGCTTCAGGTGTCACCGCAATCGAGCGCACTGAGCCCACCAGGATGCCCCGATAGGTGACAGGGGAACGTTCCGCCAAACCAGCCGCATCATTGAAACGAGCGGTCAATGTCCAATGACTGGACCCCAAACGCACCCCCCTCAACCACAAGGCCATCGAAGAAAACCCGACGATGCCGCCGATCACAGTGAAACCGACGATGGCATCACGAACGCTGCGTCGCATGGTGGTCAGTGCTCCGCCGGTTGCATCGGTCCGCGCAGGCTACCCGTCCTGAACTGCACGACATAGGGGTTGTCTGTGGTGCGGAACGCGTCCACCGAACCTTCCCACTGGAAGCGGCCGTCGTAGAGCATCAACACCCGTTCAGCAGTCCGTTCAATCGTGCTGCGCACATGACTCACCACCACAGAACATCCCTTCGCCACGGTGGTGGTTTTCACAATCAAATCCTCGATCCGGGTACAGGCCACGGGGTCTAGCCCTGCAGTGGGCTCGTCGTAGAGCAGCAAGGGCATCGACTGATCCCCGCGCTGGGGGTCATCAATCAGGGCACGGGCGAAGCTGACCCGCTTCTGCATGCCACCACTGAGTTCCCCGGCATAGAGATGCGCCACGTCATAGAGCCCGACAGCTTCCAGGCAGGCATTCACACGGTCCTGAATCTCCTCTCGCGACAGCTGTGCCCTTTCACGCAAAAGGAAGCCGACGTTCTCCTGCACGGTGAGCGATGCCAGCAGAGCGGGGTTCTGGAACACCAGCCGCACATCCGGCGGATCGGTCTGATCCAGCCGCAGGTAAGTCTGTTGTTGATCGAACAAACGCAGCTCGCCACTGGAGGGCAGCTGCAAACCGGCCAGCAGACGCAGAACCGTTGACTTGCCCGCACCCGATGGGCCCACCACGGCCAACCGTTCTCCCGGGCGAAGGGTCAGGTTGACCCGATCCAGAACAGGGCGAGGCCCCCACTGCATCGTGAGGTCCCGCATTTCCACAACGGGTTCCAGCTGCGGCACGGTCTGGGCCGAAAAACACAGACATCCTGCCGCCTTTCGACAAGCTCCGTACAGTTCGGTGAACTTGCGGATCAAGCCATTCCTTGGCGCTGAAGCACCCGAAAAGCAGACGCCAGGCCCAGATGTTGCGCGATCGGCGGCGACGGGATCTGATGACCCGATCCCAACGGGCCATGCGCTGGTTGCAACCCGGCCTGGTGGTCAAGCGATGGCTGCTCACCTCCGGCTTGGGCCTGTTGATGGCTCTCCTGGGTGCCGCCGTCTGGGCTGATCTAAAACCGATTTACTGGATTCTGGAAACCCTCAGCTGGCTGCTGAGCACCCTCACCACTGTGTTGCCCCGTGAGGTCACCGGGCCACTGGTGGTGTTGATCGGCATGGGCCTGCTCCTCTGGGGGCAAAGCCGCAGCTTCGGATCGATTCAACAGGCGCTCGCGCCCGACAAAGACACCGTGCTGGTGGATGCCCTGCGGGCCAAAAGCCGCTTGAACCGGGGACCCAACATCGTGGCTATCGGTGGCGGCACTGGCCTATCGACCCTTCTGAGTGGATTGAAGCGCTATAGCAGCCACATCACCGCCATCGTCACCGTTGCTGACGATGGTGGGAGCAGTGGTGTTCTCCGGCGGGAACTTGGAGTGCTGCCCCCAGGAGACATCCGCAACTGCCTGGCCGCTCTCTCCACCGAGGAACCTCTGCTCACCCGCCTCTTCCAATACCGCTTCTCCGCAGGGAGTGGTCTGGAAGGTCACAGCTTCGGCAATCTGTTCCTCTCCGCCCTGACGGCCATCACGGGCAATCTAGAAACAGCCATCACTGCCTCCAGCCGCGTGCTGGCGGTGCAAGGTCAGGTGGTGCCTGCCACCAATGTGGATGTGCGGCTGTGGGCCGAACTGGAAAACGGCGAACGCATTGAAGGGGAGAGCAACATCGGCAACGCCCCCAGCCCAATCGTTCGTCTGGGCTGCATTCCAGAACGACCTCCTGCCCTGCCCCGGGCGCTCGAAGCGATCGCCAACGCCGACCTGATCGTGCTCGGGCCTGGCAGCCTCTACACCTCTCTGCTCCCGAATCTGCTGGTGCCGGAGTTGGTGAGTGCGATCAAACGCAGCAGGGCTCCTCGGCTCTACATCTGCAACCTGATGACGCAGCCGGGTGAAACCGACGGTCTGGATGTTCGCGGTCACATCCGGGCGATCGAGGCTCAGCTCGCCAGCCTGGGCATTGAACCCAGACTGTTCAGTGCTGTCCTTGCGCAGGACAACCTGCCCTCTTCAGACCTGGTGCGCTACTACCAAAGCCGCGGCGCGGATCCCGTGCGCTGTGATGCCGAGGGACTTCGCTCAGATGGCTACGACGTCCATCAAGCACCTCTTCAAGGAGTCAGACCAACAGCCACCTTGCGCCACGATTCCCGCAGCCTTGCCTTAGCAGTGATGCGTTTTTACCGATCACATCGCAGAGATCGCGATCAATAGGCGTCCTGCATTTCGTAGAAATCGGGCTGAACATAGTCCTTACGAAGAGGCCAACCTTTCCAGTCCTCCGGCATCAGCAGACGCTTGGGATGGGGATGGCCCTCAAATTGAATGCCATACATGTCATAGGTTTCACGCTCCTGCCAATCAGCGCCCCGGAACAGGCCGTAAATCGACGGAATCGACGGGGTGCCTTCGCGGCTGAGGAACACTTTGATCCGCACTTCCCGCAGCTTGGCTGAAGGGTCAGCAGTCATGGCGTCCACCTGTTCGGCCATCGCCAACAAGTGGTAGAAGCAAACCAACTGCTCACCCGGGCCTTCGTCGTAGCCCCCCTGGCACTGCAGGTAGTCGAAACCGTTGCTCTTGAGGGCCGCCGCAATCATCGGAAGCACAGGAGCCTCAACACCGATCTGTTCGATGCCCAGATGGTCGGGGTCAAGGCTGTCGTGATCAAAGCCCTGCTGCTTCAACCAATGACTCACAGGACCAGGCTCGGGGGCAACAACAGCAGCTGAGTCGTCAGCGCCGGAGGATTGCTTGGAAGGGGTTTCGCTCATGACTCGATCGGTTCAGCAGCAGGAGTGAGCACGGCGGCATCCGTGGCCAGGGTCTGACCAGCTGGAGCTGCAGCCAAAGCGGCTTTCTGGGATTCAGCACGCAGATAAGAACCGGTCACCACAGGTTCAACGCGCTTCATCTGGTGGGTCACCGTCATGTAGCGGTGGGTCTGCTGATGCTTGCGGCGCTCAGCAAGAGACTCATCGCCCACTTTCTTGCGCAGCTTGATCACTGCATCAAAAATCGCTTCCGGCCGTGGCGGGCACCCAGGCAAATAAAGATCAACCGGTATCAGCTTGTCGACTCCCCGAACAGCGGTGGTGGAATCAGCGCTGAACATGCCACCCGTGATCGTGCAGGCCCCCATGGCAATCACGTATTTCGGCTCCGGCATCTGCTCATAAAGGCGAACCAGTGCCGGAGCCATCTTCATCGTGACCGTGCCAGCAACAATTAATAGGTCTGCCTGACGCGGAGAACTGCGGGGCACCAAACCGAAACGGTCGAAGTCAAACCGGGAGCCCAGCAAGGCTGCGAACTCGATGAAGCAGCAGGCCGTTCCATAGAGGAGGGGCCAGAGGCTGCTCAGCCGGGCCCAATTGTGCAGATCATCCAGGCTGGTGAGGATGACGTTCTCGCTGAGATCATTGGTGACCGTCGGGGCACCGATCGGACCGCAGCTCGCTTCCCGCAGGTCGCGTACAGCCGAGATGGAGGGGGAGGTGTTCTCTGACATAACTAGCTCCACTCAAGGGCGCCTTTGCGCCAGGCGTAAGCCAAGGCGACCAAAAGAATGGCGATAAAGATCAGGGCTTCGATGAAGGCCAACAAACCGAGGCGGTTGAAAGCCACGGCCCAGGGATAAAGAAACACGGTCTCGACATCGAAGATGACGAAGACCAAGGCGAACATGTAGTAGCGGATATTGAATTGAATCCAAGCCCCACCAATCGGCTCCATGCCTGATTCGTAAGTGAGCTGGCGCTCACCGGCACGGCTTTTTGGAGCAACCAACTTGTTGGTCACCAGAGCCAACACAGGCACTGCTGCAGCAATCAGCAGAAATCCCAGGAAGGCGTCATAGCCGGGTAAGGCAAACATGTACGTCCCCGTAGACCGGCTCAGTCTGGCATTCACCGCCGGGAGTTGTCGTGGATAGAGTCACCCTTCCCAGCAACGCAGCGGTGAGCGACGAACAACAGTCCGTCCAACCGATTGAGACCACCGAAGCGGTGGACACTCCGGTTGAAACCGCTCCGGAGAGCGATCCACGGACCCACCGTTTTGAATGTCGCAGCTGCGGCTACGTCTATGACCCTGATGAAGGCGTGAAAAAAGTCGGGGTTGAACCCGGCACAGCCTTCATGGATCTCGACCCAATGTCGTTCCGTTGTCCGGTATGCCGCAGCAGAGTGGCCGCGTTCCGCGACATTGGCCCACGCACCAAAGCCAGCGGCTTTGACGAAAATCTCGATTTCGGTCTCGGCGTCAACCGCATGACCCCAGGCCAGAAGAATGTCCTGATTTTCGGCGGCCTCGCCCTTGGCTTCGCCTTCTTCTTGTCCCTTTACTCCCTGCGCTGAGGCCACCCCATGAAGCGACTGTTGAATTCTGCAACCCAGTTTCTGCTGGTTCTGGTGCTCGGCATCAGCCTCACCGGCTGCGTCACCACTCACGTTCCACTTGCGACGTCCAGCCCATGGCAAGCCTTGGACCTCGACACGCAAGCCAACCCACTGGATGTGGCCTTCACCGACAGCCGCCATGGCTACCTGGTGGGCAGCAACCGGATGATCAGAGAAACCAACGACGGCGGCGCCCACTGGAACGAACGCAGTCTTGACCTTCCCGACGAAGAGAATTTCCGTCTGATCAGTATCGACTTCAACGGCGATGAAGGCTGGATTGCCGGACAGCCGGGACTACTGATGCACAGCGAGGACGGTGGTCAGAACTGGACTCGGCTGTTCCTTGACACCAAGCTGCCCGGCGAGCCCTACCTGATCACAGCACTGGATCGCCATTCCGCAGAACTCGCCACCAACGTGGGCGCGGTCTACGAAACCCATAACGATGGATCGAGCTGGGAAGCCAAGGTGACCGATGCAGCTGGCGCCGTCCGCGATCTTCGTCGTAGCGACGACGGCAGCTATGTGAGCGTCAGCGGGCTTGGAAATTTCTACGCAACGTGGGAACCAGGAGATTCCGTTTGGCAAGTTCACCAGCGTGTTAGCAGTCAGCGCTTGCAGAGCATCGGCTTCCAACCCGACGGGAATCTCTGGATGGTTGCTCGCGGCGCGCAAATTCGCCTCAACGATGAGCCAGGAAACTTCGATAGTTGGAGCAAAGCCATCATCCCCATCACCAATGGCTACGGATACATGGATCTGGCATGGGATGACGATGGTGCGATTTGGGCAGGGGGTGGTAACGGCACCCTGCTAGTGAGCCGCGACGGTGGCGACAGCTGGGAGAACGACCCCGTAGGCGACCGTCAACCAAGCAACTTCACCAGGATGGTTTTCGACGGTGAGCACGCCTTTGTGCTCGGGGAGCGCGGAAATCTTCTGCGCTGGGTCGGCAACGCTGTGTAACTGAGGTGCAGCCTCAGCCTCGGCAGACCAAAGTCACCTCCTAAGATCATCGTCCTGACACGCCCAACGCCATGGCCGCCGGCTCAACAGGAGAACGTCCGTTCTTCGAAATCATCACGAGCATCCGTTACTGGGTGATTCACGCCGTAACACTCCCTTCCATCTTTTTGGCAGGATTCCTGTTTGTGTCCACCGGCTTGGCCTATGACGCCTTCGGAACTCCTCGTCCAGACGCCTATTTCCAGGCATCTGAGAGCAAGGCTCCCGTTGTCAGCCAGCGCTACGAAGGCAAGTCTGCACTTGACACTCGTCTGAAATAAGCCATGACACAAGCTCCCCCCGTTGCAACAACACCACGCAACTATCCGATCTTCACGGTGCGTTGGCTGGCTCTTCACACCCTCGGCGTGCCGACGGTGTTCTTCCTCGGCGCTCTCGCCGCGATGCAGTTCATCCGTCGCTGATTGGATCCATGGAACGCAATCCCAACCCCAACAACCTTCCGGTTGAGCTCAACCGCACGAGCCTCTATTTGGGTCTTCTGTTTGTCTTCGTGACCGGCGTGCTCATGTCCAGCTACTTCTTCAACTGAGGTTTATTCCATGAGCGGAAAAAAATCCCCGTATCCCGACGGTCGCATTCCCGATCGCTTGCCTGATGGTCGTCCCGCTGTGCCTTGGAAGTCACGCTGGACCGAAGGCGTCCTACCTCTCTGGCTGGTTGCAACAGCAGGGGGAATGGCAGTTCTTTTTGTTGTAGGTCTGTTTTTCTATGGTTCCTACACCGGTGTTGGTTCCGCCTGATTTCAACCAACAACAGGCTTCAAACCGGCATCTAAGCCGGTTTTTTTGTGTCTTCTCAACGCAGAACAAGCCTCAGCTCAAACGTTGAAATAGTCGCGATACCAGCGCGCGAACGCGTCCACTCCAGTTTCGATTGAGGTGGACGGCTTAAAGCCCACCCACTGCTCCAAGGCAGAGGTATCCGCGGCAGTCGCCACCACATCACCGGGCTGCATCGGTTGAAAATCCTTCATCGCTTCCCGGCCCAGCGCTTGTTCCATCACCTCGATGAAGCGCAAAAGCTCGATCGGCCGGCTGTTGCCAATGTTGAACACCCGATGCGGGGCTGCCGCCGTAGCAGGGTCAGGCTGAAGCGGATCAAAGGCAGCATTGGCGGTTGCTGGCTTGTCGCAGCAACGCAGCACACCCTCAACGATGTCATCGATGTAAGTGAAATCCCGCTGCATCTTGCCGTTGTTGAACACCTTGATCGGTTCGCCAGCAAGGATGGCGCGGGCGAACAGCATCGGGGCCATGTCGGGTCGCCCCCAGGGGCCATAGACGGTGAAAAAACGCAGACCCGTTGCTGGCAAGCCATAAAGATGGCTGTAGGTGTGCGCCATCAGCTCATTGGCCTTCTTGCTGGCGGCATACAGGCTCACCGGATGGTTGACGGGCTGCTGCTCGTGAAAAGGCAGATTGCGATTGCCGCCGTAGACCGAGCTGCTCGAGGCGTACACCAGGTTCTCAGTGCCGTGGTGGCGGCACCCTTCCAGAAGATGACCAAAGCCCACCAAATTGCTTTGGATATAAGCCGCCGGATTCTCCAGGGAGTAACGGACACCGGCCTGGGCCGCCAGATTGACGACCACCTGGGGGCGTTCCGAAGCGAACAGAGCATGCAGCCCCTCAGCATCCTCAAGAGCCAACGCCTCAAAGCGCCAGGCCCCACGTGAGGCGACGGCTTCGATCTGACGCAGCCTGGAGTGTTTGAGGGACGGGTCGTAATAGTGATTCAGGTTGTCGAGACCGACAACCCTGTCGCCACGTTGCAACAACCGCTGGCAGAGGGCTGCACCAATGAACCCAGCAGCGCCTGTAACCAGAACAGACAGCATCAGATCGCGCCGTTACCCACACGCCACAAGGTCAAGCCGGCCGAACGCACATCCTCGGGATTAACAACCGAGCGAGCGTCAAAAACCCAGGCAGGACGACGCATCCTGCGGGCCAGATCCATCCAATCGAGAGCCTTGTAGGAATTCCACTCCGTTAGGACCAAAACAGCATCAGCACCGGCGACGGCCTGCTCCACGCTTCCTGCACTCCACCAGCTGCCTTGCCCACTGAGGGCCTGCGCTGTCGGACCGGCTTCAGATTCAGCGGCGGTTGGTTCAAGCCTGAGGTCACGAGAGATCTGTGCAGCTTCGACCTTGGGGTCGTGAATCGCCAGTTGCGCCCCTTCCTCGAGAAGATCCGTCGCGATACGAATCGCTGGCGCCTCCCGTGTGTCGTTGGTATCTGCCTTGAAGGCAAATCCAAGGATCGCCAGTTTTTTACCGGTCACCGTGCCAAACAAACGTTGCACGACCAAACGAGAAATGCGGTGCTGCTGCCATGTGTTCAGGTGCACCACGCTTTCCCAGTAATCCGCCACTTCAGGCAGGCCGAAGTGACGGCACAAATACACGAGATTGAGAATGTCCTTCTGAAAACAGCTTCCACCGAAGCCCGGACCAGACTTCAAAAACTTGGGGCCAATGCGACTGTCCGTGCCAATCGCACGGGCAACCTCTTCAACATCAGCACCCGTGGACTCACAAAGAGCGGCAACAGAGTTGATCGAACTGATGCGCTGGGCCAAGAACGCATTGGCAGTGAGCTTGGACAACTCACTGCTCCATAGATTGGTCCGCAGAATCTTGTCTTGAGGAACCCACTGGCCATAAACACCAGCCAAGGCGTCAATTGAGGCGTCATCTTCACCACCAATCAAGACACGATCGGGGGCTTCGAGGTCGGGAATGGCAGTACCTTCCGCCAAAAACTCGGGATTGGACAGCACTGAAAAAGTGCGGGGCTGCTCACCATTGGTCGGAGGATCCTGGGCAGCCTCGAGAATGGTGCGAATGGCCTCCGCAGTGCGCACCGGAAGCGTGCTCTTCTCGACCACGATGGTGTGACCTTGTGAAGCCTTAGCCACTTGGCGTGCGCAGGCTTCCACCCAGCGCAGGTCACTGGCTTGGCCAGCACCAAGACCCTTCACCTTGGTGGGGGTGTTGACCGAGATGAAGACCATGTCGGCCGTTGCAATGGCAGCATCCACATCGGTGGAGAAGTGCAGATTGCGTCCCCGTGCCCTGCCAACCACAGCATCGAGACCAGGCTCATACACAGGCAACCGACTTAAATCGGCATCATTCCAAGCAGCAATCCTTTGATCATTGAGATCAACAACTGTGACCTGAACCTCAGGGCAGCGATCGGCAATCACAGCCATGGTTGGACCACCGACATAGCCGGCACCCATGCAACAGATGCGTTGAACAGTCATGAGTTAGCTCCAGCAGATTGAGCGCCCTGTTGTTCAAGAACCTTACGGAACCAGTCAATTGTAGGTATCAAACCGTTTTCCAATGAAATAGTTGGGTTCCATCCCAACTCATTCTGAGCAAGATCGATGATCGGCTGACGCTGTAGCGGATCATCTGCAGGCAATGGCTTTTCAATTAATTCAAGGCCAGGATTGACCTTTTCACGAATCAATTCAGCCAATTGACGTATCGTAAATTCCCCTGGATTCCCAATATTCATAGGGCCGGTGTGGGATCCATTCATCAAGCGAATCATCCCCTCCACCAAATCGTCGACATAACAGAACGAACGTGTTTGAGAGCCATCGCCATAGAGCGTCAGGGCCTCTCCCTTCAAGGCTTGGACAATAAAGTTACTGACAACGCGACCATCGTCCGGAAGCATTCGCGGACCATATGTATTGAAAATACGCATCACCCTAATTTCAACATCGTGCATCCGTTGATAATCAAAACACAGGGTTTCTGCAATCCGCTTTCCTTCGTCATAACAACTTCGAATACCGATGGTATTTACACACCCTCGATAACTCTCGGGCTGAGGATGAACTTCAGGATCACCGTACACTTCACTCGTGCTTGCTAAAAGCAAGCGCGCTCCCACTCGACGGGCAAGGCCGAGCATGTTGTAGGTACCCAAAAAACTGGTTTTAGCGGTTTTGATTGGGTTGAATTGATAGTGAACGGGAGAAGCCGGGCAAGCTAAATGCCAGATTCGATCACACTCCAGCTGAATTGGATCGGTGACATCATGGCGAATTAATTCAAAACGGGGATGACCCATCCATTGGGCAATATTTGTTTTACGACCAGTGAAATAATTATCGAGGCAAATTACTTCCTCTCCGGCATTCATCAAACGGTCAATCAGGTGAGAACCCACAAAACCGGCTCCGCCGGTCACCAGATTGATCAACGCCTTTCCCTCGGAATCCCGGGAAAAATACCATGCAGAGTCTGGCCTTAAGCCCCGGAACTGGAGCCCAGAACAACGCTCAGAGCCTGCAGATCGTCCAAATCACAACTCTGCGGCTCACCCGCTTGCTGCAAAGGCTTCAAACGCACCTGTCGGCCGTCCACCTCGTCATCACCCAACACCAGCGCCCATCGTGCGCCGCTGCGATCAGCCCGTTTGAACTGCTTGCCAAACGCCGCTCCTGATCCATCAAGTTCCACCACCAACCCCCTGGCCCGCAGCCCCCTGGCCAGGATGAGAGCAGCAGCAGAGGCTTGGTCACCGCGATTCACCACGTAGGCATCTGGCGTGACTTGCGCGACGAGCTTTGCCGCTGGCCCATCCGGCGCCGCTTGAGCAGCCGCCTCCAGCACCAGCAAGAGCCGCTCCATCCCAAGAGCCCAACCGATAGCGGCGGTCGGAGCTCCACCCAACTGTCCAATCAAACCGTCATAACGGCCACCGCCACACACCGTGGCCTGGGCCCCGAGTTGATCGCTGGTGATCTCGAAAGCCGTGTGGCTGTAGTAATCCAAACCACGCACCAACCGCGGATTCAGCCGGAAGGGAATCCCCAAAGCATTCAGCCCGCGCTGCACCTCTGCAAATCGCTCACGGCTGGCATCACAAAGCGTGTCTGTCAGGGTGGGGGCATGCTCCAGAAGAGCCTGGGTGTCCTTGTTTTTAGAGTCAAGGATGCGCAGCGGGTTGGTGCTGAGTCGAGCCTGGGAATCGGGATCGAGCTCCTCAGAGCGCTGTTCGAGCCAGGCCACCAGTGCGTTGCGGTAAGCCTGGCGATCCTCCGACGTACCGAGGCTGTTCAGTTCCAGCTCCAAGCCTCCGACGCCGAGACTGGCCAGCAGATCCCAGGCCAGAGCAATCACCTCAACATCGCTGCGGGCGCTATCCGCGCCCAGCCACTCCACACCAATCTGATGAAACTGCCGCTGCCGACCCGCCTGGGGCCGTTCATAGCGGAACATCGGCCCCGCATACCAAAGTTTCTGAGGGCCCTGACTGAGCAAGCCATGCTGAAGAGCAGCTCTCACAACGGATGCGGTCCCTTCCGGCCGCAGGGTGCAGGAGCGATCACCACGATCCTGAAAGCTGTACATCTCCTTGCCAACAACATCGGTGCCCTCACCAATGCCACGGCAGAACAAATCTGTCGTCTCCAGCAAAGGAGTCCGAATCTCCCCAAAACCCGAACGCTGAAAATGCTGTCGCGCCATGGCCTCAACGGCTTGCCAACGCTGAAGCGTCTCCGGCAGCAGATCCACCATGCCCCTGAGGCTCTGGAGCTGACTCACGTGCGAGAAGCAGGTACAGTGGCTCAGTCTGCCGGGTGGCCTCAGGCGTTGATGCTCCGGCTCGCCACCAGGTCCATCAACGCCAACTGTCGGCTAACGCAAGCATCGAGATCGTACGTGCGCTCCACGGTTTCACGCGCAGCCGCACCGAAGGCGGCCGCTCGATCACGGTCCACCAGCATCTCCGCCACAGCCGCCGCCAGATCGTTGGGAGAGAAGAAGTCCACAAGCAGGCCGTTATGCCCGTGCTGAATGGCCTCACGAACTGGAGCCGTATCGGAGCCAACAACAGCACAACCACAGGCCATGGCCTCCAGCAAGCTCCAGCTCATCACAAAGGGATAGGTCAGATAAACGTGGCAAGCCGAAAGCTGCAGTAGAGGAACAAACTGGTCGTAGGGCAGGGTTCCCGTGAAATGAACGCGGGACGGGTCAAATTGTCCTTCGATCTCCGCAAGGAAGCGATCCTTCCATTCACCATCTGGACAGGCCGCTCCATAACTCACGCCTTTGGTCTGACCAACGATCACCAACCGGGCCCCGGGATGCAGACGCTGCAGTTCAGGAATGGCTCGAATGAAGCTGTGGCAACCGCGGTAGGGCTCCAGGCATCGGTTCACAAAGGTGACGATGGATTGCCCCTGTTCGAGAACTGTTCCATCGGGCAGCTTCAACGGTGCCGGAGACGGATTGGGCAACGCCTTTCGAAGATCAACACCATCGTGAATGACGCTGATTTTTCGCCGCCAGTGCTCTGGGAAGCTGCTGGCCTGGAAGTGGGTGGGTGAAATGTTCCAATCCGCCTGCTCCAGGGTGAGATGCAGATAAGCGTTTTTCATCGTCAACTTCGCCTGCTCTCTCCAACCGCGTTCGTCCTGGAATTCCGGATCGAAGTTGGAGTCGAAGCCCAACTCGTTGTAGAAAAATTCCTGGTAGCAGAGCAATGGCACGTCTGGCCAGATCGCCTTCAGAAACAGGGGCTCACCCCAACCGGGATGGGCGCAGATCAGATCGGGAATAAAGCCCTTGGCCTTGAGCTGCTCAGCCGCGCGGGCACAGCCCTCAGCACGGATGATCTTGGTCTCCGTCTCCATCACCAGGGGATGAACTCCCTGGGTGTTGCCACGATCGAGGCGGTAACGAAAATGGTTGATGCTCTCGGGAATGCCACGCCCCCGGTCCAGTGCATTGACGCCCAACGCCACCAGTTGGTGCTGACCGTGCTTGGCCAGCCGCTGAATGATGTGGACGTACTGGCCCGGAAAGTTCTGATGAACGAAAAGAATCCGCACGGCTTCAGAGACGCTGCAGCGATTCCGCCTTGTCTTGGAACTCACCCAGCAGCAGCTGGAGATAGGAGACTTTGCGCAGCTTGATGTTCGCCGTCAGGCTCATGCCCACCTGCAACGGCAGAGAGGATCCGGATTTGAGCTTGAGTTGTTGATCGTCCAGCTCAATCGTGACCGGGAAACTGAGTTCCTGTCGCTGCTCCTGGGGGTCTGGCTCTAGGGCATCAGAACCGATCCGCGTCACCTTCCCCTTGAGAACCCCGAAATCAGTCGAGGGAAAGGAGTCGATGCTGATATCGGCGTCCATGCAGGCCTTGCGCTCCTTGGGGCAACCCGGTGGCACCTGCACGAAACCGATCTTGTTGCTCGGCACTTCCACCTTTGCTTCGAGCGAACCCATTGGCACGACCTTCATCACCGTCTGGGTGGACTGCGCTGTGAAACCACGGGAGGTGGGCTTGAGATCAAACACCACACCATCCACAGGCGACTTGAGCTGCTGATAACGCAGGGTGACCTTGGTCTCCACCAAGCGGCCATTGAGATCGGCAAGCTCCGACTTCAACTGGGCGGTTTGCTGATCGAGCAGGGCAACCTGACGCAGGCGCTCGGCCTTGCTCTGCATCAATTTTCCTCGGATTTCAGCAACGGTGTTCTGCTGATTGAGGATCTGCACTTCCGAATAGGCACCAGCCTCCTCCAACTGTTCAAGACGCCCCAAAATTTCAGCCTGAAGCTCGAGATTGCTCTCCAGCATCAGCACCTCTTCCTGGTTGACCTGCATGTAGTTGCGTTTTTCCTCGTCCTTGAGAACCAACTGCTCGTTCTTGAGCTTGATCGTCTTTTCCAGGCTGTTGCGCTGTTCCTCGCTGGCTTCGGTGTCCAGCTTCATCAGCACCTGGCCTGCCTTCACCGGATCCCCTTCCTTCACGAGAATCTGAGCGACCACACCACCCACAGGCATCTGAATGTCCTGCACAGAACCGATCGGCTCCAACTGGCCTGGCGCCACAACGATCTCCTCGGTCCGTGCCAAGGCCAGCCAACCCACACCGAACACGGTGGTGCCAATCAAGGTCCAGGTGACGGTGCGCATCCAGAAGCGCCCCTGCTGGAGAATCGACTCGTCGTAGGTCTCGACATTGGTGGCGTCTTGTGTGGCGCCGGGATCGAAACGGCGCAGAAAATCGCGTGACGTCGTGACAAGTTTGCTAGAGCCCTGCTTGACCAAAGTCGTCAGGTTTTGCGGATTGAGCTTCATGGTCAGGTGCTCTCCTGCTGGCGGTAAAGGGCGTAGTAGCGACCGCGATGCGTCATCAATTCATCGTGCGTGCCGACTTCAACGACGGCTCCCTGATGAAGCATCACAATCATGTCGGCCTGACGAATGGTCGACAGACGGTGGGTGATGAAGAAGACCGTTTGATCATCAAGATTGTCCAGAAGGTTGTCGCAGACCTTCCTTTCGGTTTCGTAATCGAGGGCGCTGGTGGCCTCGTCCATTACCAGCAGCTTGGGGTTGCTGAGCAGGGTGCGAGCGATGGCAACCCGCTGTCGCTGTCCCCCGCTGAGGGCTGCCCCACGTTCGCCCACGGGGGTGCTGTAACCACTGGGCAGATCCATGATGAAGTCATGGGCGTTGGCGAGACGCGCGGCTCGAACAATCTCTTCACTGGAGGCCTCCGGATTGGTCAGCGCGATGTTTTCGCTCACCGTTCCGCTGAACAGCAGGGGATCCTGGGGAACGATGCCGATCTGTCGGCGCAGGGAATAGAGCTCGACCTTTCCGATGTCGTAGCCATCGATCAGGATCCGACCTTCCTCGGGGTCGTAAAGCCGGGGTAGCAGCTTCATCAAGGTGCTCTTGCCGCTGCCGCTCTGACCAACGATGCCCACAAAGGTGCCGGAGGGGATCTCGAGGTTCACGTCCTTCAGCACCTGGGGCTGACCGGGACGGAAGCGGAACGACAGGTTCTCAAACCGCACCTCTCCCTGCAGCGGAGGAAGCATCACCTTGGATTTGTCGACCTCATCGGATTCCTCCGGTGTATCGATCACATCGGCAAGCCGTTCAAAGCTGACGCGCAGTTCCTGGATGTTCTGCCAGATCGTGGAGAGACGCAGCAGCGGCTGGGTGACGTAACCGGAAATGATCCGGAACGCGATCAGCTGACCAAGGGTCAGATCACCACTCAGCACCATGGAGGCACCGATCCAGAGCACCATCAGCTGGGAGATCTTCTGCAGCACCTGGCTGGTCTGGTTCAGGGCCGTGCCGGTGATCGTTTTCTCAAAGGTGCGAGCGATGTACTGGGAATAGAACTCCTGCCAGCGCCAGCGGCTGACCATCTCCACGTTCTGGGCCTTCACCGTCTGGATGCCAGTGAGCACCTCCACGAGATGGCTCTGGGTCTTGGCGTTTTCTTCGGCAGCAGCCCGGAACTGACGGCGGAAGAGGGGGGCCCCCAGGATCGTTAAACCGATCTGGATCGGTAGAACGGAGAGGGCAATCAAGGTGAGCAGCCAGCTGTAGACCACCATCACCGCGATGTAGATCACGGAAAAGGCGGCATCCAGGATGGTGGTGAGGGCCTGACCGGTGAGGAAATTTCGGATCTTCTCCAATTCGGCCACCCGGGTCCCCAGTTCACCCACAGGGCGACGGTCGAAATAGCCGAGGGGAAGACGCAACAGGTGGTCGATTACCTCAGCCCCAAGGCGCTGATCGATCCGGTTGGTGGTTTCAGCGAAGAGGAAAGTCTTGAGGCTTCCCAGCACCCCTTCCAGGATGGTGACGACAACCAGGGCGATCCCCAGCACCTGCAGGGTGTCGAGGCTGCGCTGGCTGATCACCTTGTCGATGATCACCTGGATCAGCAACGGGTTAGCCAGGGTGAACAGCTGCACCACAAAACTGGCTGCCAGCACCTGGATCAACACGCCGCGATAGCGCTTCAGCGCGGGCCAGAACCATCCGGGTCCGAATTTCTGATCGGGAGTTGCATTGGACCGCTCCATCAACAGCAGTTCAATTCCTTCGGGGAACTGCTCCGCCAGATCGTCCGGCTCCAGGGTCACCATGCCCTGTTTGGGCGAGGCCAGCTTCAGCCCCCGCTCGTTGCTGGCGATCACCAGAGCGAAACCACCCTGCCAAGGCAGCATGGAGGGCACCTGCAGCCGTGTGCCTGCCCCCGCTGGCACCTTGGCCGCCATGACATGGAGTCCAAGGCTCGCAGCCAGCTGACCACAGAGCTGGAGATTGGGGGTGAGACCCCGACGGAGATTGTCCTGAAGAACTTTCTCGATCGAATCCCGGCGAAACGGCAGCTTCATCAACTGCGCCAGCATCTGGAAACAGGCCAGGGTTTCCTTGAGGGGACCATCGGCCCGGATCAACCGCAGGCTGTCGACAACATTGCGTTCAGGACTGAAGCTGCTCACCGGAGGCAGTACTTCAGCATCCTGAATGGACTCCACCGGGACGAGAGAACCACCGGTTTTGGTCGGTTCCTCTTCGGACTCATCGGTCACACCGGGTGCTGGTAGAGACACCAACCGAAGCGCGAACGGTTCGCAGGGCGGTAGGTCCGCGGATGATCGGACCGGTTGACCGACCGTTAGGTCGCCCCACGCACTGGTTACATACAGCTGCTTGCCAGCCGCCAGGGCAGCATCCACAGCCATTGGATCCGGGGAGCAGCGCTCGGCGCACTGAAGAGCGTCCTCAAGCTTTTCAAGAGCGGAACTGTCGGTCTCAGGGGTGTTCTGCTCAAGAACTTCCAAAAGCTTGAGTAGCTCCTGGGGCCAAAGCTGCTGGTCACACCAGTGACGGAATGAGACTTCGCTGGAATAGAGCTCTCTCCAGAGTTCATCAGAAATGGAGCAGGCAATCACCTCCTCAGCGGCGATCACGTTCTCGCAGGGGGCACCGCAGAGAAGACTCGCAGCCCCGATCACACTGCCGGGGCCGAACTTACCGACAGTTGTTAAACGGCCGTTATGACGGCCAACAAGGCGGGCCTGACCTTGGAGGATGACCAGAATCCTCGCTGTGATGTCCTTGGAATCACAGAGCTGTCCACCGAGCTCGAAACGGAGCACATTGCAGTTGCTCTCCAACTTGGATGCCGAGTCCTCAGACAAACCGCGGAACGCCGGATGCTCCAGCAGAGGGAAAGACGGTGTCTGGGTCATCGGGAGATGCTGAAATCGCTGAAATCACTAGTGGGCGCCGAATCCGTTGTCTCGGACGCCAGCTGGCTCAAACTCGTGGCGGTTTCCTCATCGATCCAGGCGTCGAACATTTCTTGGCACATCTGGTCGGAGACCTCATCGGTGAACGTGGCCGGCGAGTAACGCTCCAAACGAACGACCAGCCACCAGTCCGAGATTCGGAAAGGTTCCAGCAAGACACCGGGCTGAGCGACCCGTAGCTTCTCCACCAAGGTCGGATGCGCCTGGGTGAGAGAAACCGGGCCCACGATTCCATTGGTGTTGCGTTCCGGTCCCTCGGCGTAGCGCTTGGCCAGATCGGCGAAGTTGGATTCGCCGGATTCAATCTGCAGGTAGAGCTCTCGCGCCAGAAAGCTGTTCTCAAGACGCAGGAGGCTGTACACCACCTGATCCAGCTGGTTCTTGCGTTCCAGGAAGCGTGCTTCCGCCTTGGCCGCGAAACGCTCCCGCATGAAGCTGCGGCGACGGATGCCGTGGCGAAGACGCTCGAACACCTCCTCCTCGCTCCGCCCCAACTCGTCCAGCAGCTCCGCCCACTGCTCGATGCCGTCATAACCACGCTGCTGGAGCAAGCCACGCTGCGCCTCCTCGAGCTGATCCTCGGGAACCACGACGGCGGCGATCGCCTCGCGGGTCACCATCTGCTCCACCAAAGGATTGAGCAGGTTGAACCGTTTGAGCAGGGCACGACCTTCCGCTCCGATTGAACGTCGCAACTCAGGAACTACCGTTCCGCTTTCCACAAGCCCAACGCAACGCGCGAACCCTAGGTTCGATTGCCTAGGGCGTCAGGCTTTTGCAATCAAGCTGATTCAGAATCAGAAGACTGAACGAATTGAAGACATGGGCCGGCGAGTCCTCGTCACCGGCGGTGCCGGCTTCATTGGGAGTCATACCTGCCTTGTTCTGCTCGAGCAGGGCCACGAGATTGTGGTGCTCGACAACTTCGACAACAGCAGTCCAGAGGCTCTTCGGCGGGTGCAGGAGCTGGCGGGCTCGACCCAGCTGACCCTGGTGGAGGGGGATGTCCGGGACCCCAAGGCGGTGGATCAGGCCTTCCGCACGGCCGGAACGGTGGATGGCGTGATTCATTTCGCCGGTCTGAAAGCCGTTGGAGAATCCGTCGCCAACCCGCTTCACTACTGGGATGTGAATGTGAACGGCAGCCGGGTTCTGGCAGCGGCCATGGACCGCCACGATTGCCGGACCCTGGTGTTCAGCAGCACAGCCACCGTCTACGGCGAACCCCAAACGTTTCCGTTGCGGGAAGACATGCCGATGGCACCGATTCACCCGTATGCCCAGACCAAAGTTGCGGTGGAGCAGATACTGGGGGCCCTGTGCCGCGCAGGCTCCTGGCAGGTGGCCTGTCTTCGCTACTTCAATCCGGTTGGTGCGCACCCCAGCGGGCAGATCGGTGAAGACCCGATGGGAACACCCAACAATCTGTTCCCCTTCATCACCCAGGTGGCCGCAGGCCGTCGCGAACGGTTGCGCATCTTCGGCCAGGACTACGCCACACCCGATGGCACCGGCATTCGCGATTACCTGCACGTGATGGATCTGGCCGAAGCCCATGGCGTGGCCCTGGACCGTTTGTTCCAGCGGCAAAACGCCGATCCCCTGACGCTGAACATCGGCACCGGCCGTGGACTCAGCGTGCTGGAGGTGGTGCACGGATTTGAGCAGGCCACAGGGTTGACGATTCCCTACGAGCTCGTTGAGCGTCGAGCCGGAGATGTGCCCCGCCTGGAGGCCTGCCCCCAGAGTGCGCAGACCATGCTCGGCTGGAGCGCCCGTCGAACCCTGGAGGAGATGTGCCGTGATGGCTGGGCCTGGCAACAGGCCAACCCAACGGGGTACCGGAACAACTCATGAGTGCAGCTGGTCAGCTGCTCCTGGCCGGCGGTGGCCACAGTCATGCCCTGTTGCTCAAACACTGGGCGATGCGACCGCAGCAACGCCCACAACTCAGCATCACCCTGGTCAATCGCACCAGCACATCCCTTTATTCCGGCATGGTGCCGGGGTTGATCGCTGGCCTCTATCAACGCGATGAGCTCGCCATCGACCTTCGCCAGCTTTGTGATCGGGCAGGCGTGGCCTTCGTGGAAGCGGAAATCACTGGATTAAACCTCCAGCAGAACTGTCTGAGGCTCCAACAGCGACCAGCGCTGCACTTTGATCTGCTCAGTTTGGACGTGGGCGCCGTCAGCCGACCGAGCGCCATCGGGATCCCCATCAAACCGTTGGAAGCCTCGCTTGCCTTTCTGCAAAGCGAGGGCGGGACCGACCCAAGGCCACTCCGGGTGGTCGGAGCGGGAGCTGCCGGCCTGGAAGTCGCTCTGGCGCTGCGACGCCGCTGGCCACAGCGGGAACTGCAGTTGCAACAACGCAGGGGACAGCTGGATCAAGCCATCCAGCAGGTGCTGAAACGGGCTCGCATCGCCTTGATCGACGACGACACCCACCACAGCGGACCCAGCCTGCTGTGCACTGGAAGCCAAGGGCCCGCTTGGTTGGCAACAGCCGGACTGCCGCTGGATCCCGATGGGCGGATTCTCACGGATGCCTGTCTGAGGGTGGAAGGCCATCGATCCCTATTTGCCAGCGGAGACTGCGCCGTGATCAGCACAGCGCCTCGCGCAGCATCAGGGGTGTGGGCTGTGCGAGCCGGCCGCCCGTTGGCCGCGAATCTGGAAGCGGCCTGCAAGGGCCAACCACTTCGCCCCTGGCGACCGCAGCGTCAGGCGCTGCAACTGATCGGCACGTATCAAAATTCCGCTTGGGCACGATGGGGAGCCTGGCAGCTGGGGCCATCCCCACTGCTTTGGCGCCTGAAGCGACGCATCGACCGCAGCTTCATGGACGGCTTTCAGCAGCCGAGTTCGATGCGCGAGGCCGCTTCCATGGCCTGCCGGGGTTGTGCCGCCAAGTTGCCAGCTCAACCTCTTGTCGCGGCTCTGGAACGGGTGGGGCTGGGGGGACAGCCCGAAGATGCGGCCCGTCTCCCTGACCATCCTGAGCTGCTGCAAAGCGTGGATGGCTTTCCAGCCCTGGTGAGTGACCCCTGGCTCAACGGGCGCCTGACGGCCCTGCATGCCTGCTCTGACCTCTGGGCCTGCGGGGCCAAGGTCTCCAGCGCAATGGCGACGATCACGCTGCCGATGGTCCCTACCGACGAACAGCAGGAGCTGCTGGTGCAGTCCCTCGCAGGAATCCGCTCGGTCCTCGATGAGCAGGGTGCCCAGCTGATCGGCGGACACACGATGGAATCCCGAAGCGCCACACCCATGCCGGCAAGCCTGGGGGTGCAGATCACCCTGACGGTGAACGGCAGCAGCACATCACCCTGGATGAAATCGGGCCTGCGGCCGGGGGATGCCCTACTGATCAGTCGCCCTCTTGGAACCGGGGTGCTGTTTGCAGGGGCCATGACCGGCGCCACCTCCGCCCGCGATCTGGATACGGCACTGCAGGGTATGGCCTGCAGTCAGCACACGCTTCTTCAGCAGGTGGAGCCCGTCCGTGAGGGTGTTCATGCCTGCACCGACATCACCGGTTTCGGCCTGCTCGGGCATCTGGGCGAAATGCTTGAGAGCGAACCAGGACTCGCGATCCAGCTGGATGGTCCTGCCATCCCGGCCTACCCGGGTGTGTTCGACCTGTTCGACCGCGGCGTCTCCAGCACGCTGTCACCCTCCAACCGAGCAGCCTGGCGGTGGCTGGATGGCCCTGTTCAACTGAACCAGCCTCCCTCAGCGTCCCTGCTGGAGCTCCTGGTGGACCCGCAGACCTGCGGCCCCCTGCTGCTGGCCTGCACCAGCGCGGCCGCGGAACGGCTTATTCAGAACGGCCCGTGGATTCAGATCGGCAGCGCAACAGCCGCGCATGGGTGAGGTCATTCGCTCGTGGTTCACAGCGAAAACCCGCCTGCTCAACCAGTTCTTGCAATGGTTTGAGCTTGCGGTCCATCGCCGGCGGTGGGCCGCTGCTGGCCAGCCAGAGCTGCTTCGGCTGATCCCGCGCCTCCAGTTGTTGTTCCAGAGCATCCCTTCCGCCCCATGGCGATGACGGCAAGGGAACCCGCCCCATCGCCGCTTCCATGCGGTCGCTGAGGTTGAACAGCCGCGGCCGGGGGCTGTAACGCTCCTCCAGCCCGCTGGTGCGCTGGCTGATCAGACGGAACTGGTCCTGTTCCCTCACACCACCGACGCCGGCATCGAGCTCGCTGAATCCTGGCCCCCACCAGCTGGCCATCAACAGCACCAGCACAATCAGACCGCAGCTACGCCCGAAGCGGTTGAGCTCAAGACGGCTGATCAACACTGCCAGGACCGGGACAACTGAAGGCAACAACACAACGAAGTAGCGGCTGAAGGCCATCGGCTTCACGAACGACACGACAACAACACCAACCACCATCAGCAGAGACGGAATCAGACCGCTTCGATCGAGCAAATCCCGCTCTGGCCAACGCAGAGGCCCCAGACCTCCCCAGCGCCGGAGAACCACCAGCAACAGCAGAATCAGGACCAACTTGGGAAGCGGCCAGAGCCCGAGGCCACGGGCCAGGATCTCCTCGAACAAGGCGTAATCCGGCGCACCGATCCAGCTTCCGGCCCGGGTGCTGAACAGGTAGCCGGCCGCGTAGGCCATCCAGGCCAAAGCGGGAAGGGCGCCGATCAGGGCAGCGACGGCGATGGTCCAGCGACGCTGCCAACCATCCCAAGCCGCGGCCGCCAGCACCACGAATAATCCATAAAAGTGCGTCAGGCTGGCGAGTCCCGCCACGGCGCCGTAGGCGATGGGATGGGCCGACCGGCGCCACCACCAGGCCAAGGCCACCAACAGCACCAGCACCGCATAACTCTTGCCCTCGATCGCGAATCGGATCGGGTAAGGGCTGCAGAAGGCCAGCAGCGCTGCAATGGCCGCCACCCTGAGACGCACCCCCCCGAGGGCCATCGCCTGTCGAACCATCACCAGGCCACCGGCCAGATAGGCGAGCCAAGACAGCAAGCGAAGACTGACCGGGCTCTGGCCAACCAGATGCCCCCACAGCCAGAGCAGGCCGTAGTAAGCCGGGGGATGGGTGTCCTCCCTCAGCATGGCCAACAGGCTGATGAAGCTGGGCTGGAAACTCTTGCCGACGCTGTACAACTCATCGCTCCAGAGCGCCGTGGCATCGATCAGGGACAAGACCCGGAGACCAAAGGCCAGGCAAAGAGCCGCCACCAGCAGCAGCCAATTCCGTTTCATCGGCTTTGATCCTGCGCTGCGCTGCGCTGCCTGCGCAACTCCTCACCCAGGGCCGGCCCGGGCTGCCAACCCATGTCGATCAGGTCGCGCGCCGTCTGGGGCGCCTGAATCATGCGCCAGCGTCCCCACCAACGCAGGAGGGGTTTCCATGGCCTCGGCCGCAGTGTCACAGCCAGCGCCACCGCTTCCGGCTGCCAGTTGTGCTGTTCCAGAGCAGCGGACCAAACCGACGGGCCCGCTGATAAGGGCAACGGGTCAACATCCAACCAGTGCAGAAGCTCTGCACATTGCTGCAACCATTGCTGCTGACGGCCAGGGATCTGCAACCGCTGGGCTACGGCGACGGGATCAGCTGCCCCCATCAGCAAGACAGGCATCAATGGCAGGCCGAGGCGGCGCGCCCAGCGCAGCCGCTTGGTGCGCTGTCGATCGTTCTGGAGCTGTCGATCCAACAAGGGGAGCGCCTGCCACTGCTCCAGCAGATCCAGCGCTTGACGCCAGGGTTCCCGCTCCAGCAAACGATCCAATTCCATCCGCAAACGCGTCGAGAGGGCGGGCGGTGCCGCCGGCGCAGGGTCGTCCTGGCGCCAGGCCCAGGGCCACTGCTCAACGGTGCTGCGAATTTGCTCTCGGCTCTCCTCTGCCAGCTGGAACTCCAACCTCGCGGCGTATCGGGCGGCACGGAACACCCTGGTGGGATCGTCCTGAACGCTGCACCGATGCAGAAAACGCAACTGGCCTGATGCCAGATCCTCCTGGCCATCGTGGAGATCGATCAGCTCACCAGCCACCAGCTCCATGGCCATGGCATTGATCGTGAAATCACGTCGCACCAGATCAGCAGTCAGCGTTCCGGCCTGCACGACGGGGTTTTCTGCCGGTGCCGGGTAATGCTCCTGCCGGGCCGTGGCGAGATCAAGGGGCGTGCCATCCAGCTGGAGAGACACGGTGCCGAAGGCTCCGTACTCCTGCAGGGCCTTCAGCCGGTCTGAGCCGCAACGTCGGACCAGCTCAGCCGCCAAAGCAACCGCATCTCCCTCCACCACCCAATCCAGATCTGGGACGCCGGTCCAGGGATGGCCGAAGCGTTGATGGAGCAGCTGATCACGAACAACACCACCCACCAGAGCCAAACGAGACACACCGATGGAGACCGCCGCCTCCCGCAACTCCTCCAGCAGCGAAGTCGGCACACCGGGCAGTTCCATCACGGGGCGTGCAGGACAATGGGCCGATCATCACGGATCTCGTCCTTGTCCGCTCTCACCCGCTGCCTTCAGGAGGAAGCCTCGGCGATTGCCACTGCCGCAGAACGGTTGAACAGCGACCAGGTAGAAGCAGCCCTCGCCCTGCTGGAGCGCTGTGCAGATCGCAAGGCGAAGCTGGTGATCACCGGTGTAGGTAAAAGCGGCATTGTGGCTCGCAAAATCGCGGCCACGTTCTCCTCAATCGGGCTCATGGCCCTCTTTCTGAATCCCACCGACGCGCTGCATGGCGATCTGGGTGTTGTGGCCGCTGAGGACGTCTGCCTGCTTCTCTCCAACAGTGGCGAGACCAGCGAGCTGATTGAGGTGCTCCCCCATCTCAAACGGCGCGGTACCGGCAGGATCGCGATCGTTGGACGCGCCGACTCCTCGCTAGCCAGAGGCAGTGATGTCGTGCTGGAAGCCGGCGTGGACCGTGAGGTGTGTCCCTTGAACCTGGCCCCCACCGCGAGCACAGCCGTGGCCATGGCCATCGGTGATGCCCTGGCTGCGGTGTGGATGGAACGACGGGGCATCTCACCGGCTGACTTCGCGCTGAATCACCCCGCCGGATCCCTTGGCAAACAACTGACGTTGACGGCTGCCGACCTGATGGTGCCTGCGAGCCAATTGCATCCTCTCCAGTCCCACACCCCCTTGCCCGAGGTGATCGGCGGCCTGACACGCGATGGGATCGGCAGTGGATGGGTCGAGAACCCGGACAGCCCCGGAGGCCTGCTCGGCATCCTCACGGATGGCGACCTGCGCCGAGCGCTGCAGGATCACAGTCCTGAAACATGGACCCATCTGACGGCAAAGGACCTGATGACCGCGGATCCGATCACCGTGAAGGCCGATGTCCTGGTCGTGAAGGCCTTGGAGCAGATGGAGCACAACCGGCGTAAACCCATCTCGGTGCTGCCGGTGGTCAATCAAGAACACCAACTGATGGGTCTGCTGCGCCTGCATGATCTGGTGCAGGCGGGACTCGCGTGAACCGTCTGCGCTGGTGGTTGCTGCGGCGCCGATTGGGATCGGTTCAGCTGCTCGTGTTGGATGTGGATGGTGTTCTCACCGACGGCGGCCTTTGGTTCGATGCCGAAGGGCAATTGAGCAAGCGCTTTGATGTGCGCGATGGACTCGGCATCCGCCTGCTGCTGCAGGCTGGTCTTGAGATCGCCTTCCTCAGTGGTGGGCAAGGGGGAGCGACGGAGGTGCGAGCCCGACAACTGGGCATCAGCCATTGCCTTGTGGGCATCAAAGACAAGCCAACCGCCCTCACGTCCCTGCAGAACCAGCTGGGGGTGCGCGAAGACCAGACAGCCTTCGTTGGGGATGACCTCAACGACCTGGCCGTTCGGCCTGTTGTCGGGCTGTTGTTCGCCCCCGCCGACGCCTGCCGACCCGTCCGCCGGGGTGCCGATGCGGTGCTCCGCCGCCGGGGCGGCCATGGGGCCGTCCGTGAACTGGCGGAGCGCATTCTTCAAGTGCGTGGACGCTGGAAAGGCCTGCGCCGTGACGGCTGGAAAGACCGCAACGATTGAGGGGACCGATGACTCAGCGCAAATCGAAGCGATCGAGGTTCATCACCTTCACCCAGGCCTGAACAAAGTCGGCAACAAAACGGCTGGCGCCATCCTCCTGGGCATAGACCTCAACAATGGCCCGCAGCTGGCTGTTGGAACCAAACACCAGATCAACACGGCTTGCCGTCCAGCGCTCGGAACCCTGGGCATCCCGACCGATATAAGCGTCCATCGCCTCAGTGGTGGGAGTCCAGCGGGTCGACATATCGAGCAGATTCACGCAGAAGTCGTTGCTCAACACACCGACGCGGTCGGTGAAGACCCCCTGACGGTTACCGCCAGTGTTGGCACCCAGCACCCGTAAACCAGCGAGCAGCACCGTCATCTCCGGGGCACTAAGCCCCAGAAGTTGGGAGCGATCCACCAGACACTCCTCCGCACGCAACGGCAGCCCGCTGCGCATCCAGTTGCGGAAGCCATCGGCGATCGGCTTGAGCACATTGAATGATGCGGTGTCGGTCTGATCCGAGGATGCATCCGTCCGGCCGGGCATAAACGGCACCGTCAGGCTGTAACCACCAGCAGCGGCCGCCTGTTCCACAGCCGCACACCCAGCCAGAACGATCAAATCGGCCATCGCAACCTGCTGGCCACCGGGAGCCTCAGCGTTGAACTGCTGCTGCACCGCCTCCAGCGCCTGCAGCACTGTTCGCAGCTGCTCTGGGTCATTGACCTCCCAAGTGTTCTGGGGCTGAAGGCGAATCCGACCACCATTGGCACCACCGCGACGATCGGAGCCACGGAACGTTGATGCCGAACCCCAGGCCGTGCCCACCAGAGCCCCGATGCTGCAGCCGCTGGCCAGAACCCGCTGCTTCAGGGCCTGGATCTCGGACTCACCAATCAGCGGATGATCCTGAGCGGGCACTGGGTCCTGCCAGATCTGCACCTCCTGGGGAACATCCGGGCCGAGATAGAGAGCCCGGGGGCCCAAGTCCCGATGGGTGAGCTTGAACCAGGCCCGGGCGAAGGCATCAGCGAAGGCGTCCTGATCCTGATGAAAGCGGCGCGCCACAGGCTCCATCACCGGGTCGTGCCGCAACGACAGGTCAGCCGTGGTCATGATTGGCGCGGACGACCGGCCAGGGACGTGGGCATCGGGGACCCTGTGCTCCGGCTTCACATCCTTGGCCACCCACTGCCAGGCGCCGGCCGGGCTCTTGGTGAGCTCCCAGTCGTAGGTGAACATCATCTCGAAGTAGCCCTGGTCCCAACGGGTGGGGTGGGGTTTCCATGCCCCTTCAATGCCGCTGGTGATGGTGTGTTCCCCTTTGCCGCTCTCGAAGCGGTTGTGCCAGCCCAGGCCCTGCTGATGCAATGCGGCCCCCTCCGGTTCCGCCTCCAGGTGGGATGCCGGAGCAGCACCGTGGCATTTGCCGAAGGTGTGACCACCCGCCACAAGGGCGACGGTCTCGTCGACCGTCATCCCCATCCGAGCGAAGGTGTCGCGCACTTCAGGACCGGAAGCCACAGGATCCGGATGACCGTGGGGACCCTCGGGGTTGACGTAAATCAGCCCCATCTCAACAGCCGCCAGCGGCTGATCCAGCCCCGCCTCAGTGTTGTGGCGTTCATCCGCCAGCCACTCGGTTTCCTCGCCCCAGAACACATCCTCTTCGGGCTGCCAGATGTCGGTACGGCCCCCGGCGAAACCGAAGGTGCGGAACCCCATCGATTCCAAGGCCACATTGCCGCTGAGGATGATCAGATCCGCCCAGGAAATGGCATTGCCGTACTTGCGTTTCAGCGGCCAAAGCAGCCGCCTGGCCTTGTCGAGATTGGTGTTGTCGGGCCAGCTGTTGAGAGGGGCAAAACGCTGATTGCCATGACCGGCACCACCACGACCGTCGGCGCTGCGGTACGTGCCGGCGCTATGCCAGGCCAGACGGATGAACAGACCGCCGTAATGGCCCCAATCCGCTGGCCACCAGTCCTGGGAGTCGGTCATCAGCTCCGCCAGATCCGCCTTCAACGCCTCCAGATCCAGGCCGCCGAAGGCGGCGGGATAGTCGAAGGCATCCCCTAGGGGATTGGAGGCTGGATGGTGCTGATGCAGCAGGCCGAGATCAATCTGATTGGGCCACCATTGCCGATGGCCCGTGTGGGCCGCTGGAGTGACGGCACCGGTATGGCCACTGAATGGACATTTGAGCTCAGACACGACACATCCACCCCCGCGGGAGGTGTGGGCACAAACCTCAAGCTATTGATGGTTGGTGATTCCGACCGCCAGTCAGGCCAGAGTCCGGGCCTCCTCCAGCTGTTCGGCGGTGTCCACCGACAGTGATGTGCCTTGCACCGGGAACGTGGCGATGGTGAGACCAGCTTCAATCAGGCGCAGCTGCTCCAGACGTTCCAAATCTTCAAGTGGTGAAGCGGGCAGCTCGTCCCAGCCAGCCAGCACATCACCCCGGAAGCCGTACATGCCCACATGCCCCCAGTAGGTGGTGTGCTTGTGCCAATCAGCCGCGTCCACATCCCGAACATGGGGGATGGCGGAGCGGGAGAAGTACAAGGCGCGACCGTCATGGGCCAGCAGGGTCTTCACCACATTGGGGTTGTGAACGGTTTCCGGCTTCAGCGCATACACCGGAGTAACCACGGCAGGCACTGGATCAAGCCGCAGGAACTCGGCCGCCATGGCATCGATCACAGCAGGATCAATGAAGGGCTGATCCCCCTGCACATTGATGATGGCGGTTTGGTCCGCGACCACCGGGCTGTCTCCCCAGGCCAAGGCCATGAGGTCATCAGCAACGGAGGCGATGCGTTCGCTCCCCGAGCTGCAGGACTCGGCCGTCATCAGCACGGGAAATCCCCAGCCCTTGGCGAGGGACTGCAGTTGTGGACTGTCCGTGCAGAGCACCACAGCCGCGACCCTGCTGGCCTCACGGCACCGCTCCAGAACCCGCTGGATCATTGGCTTTCCGCCAATATCAGCCAACACCTTGTTCGGCAAACGGGACGACTGCAAGCGGGCAGGAACCGCGACGACGGATCGTTTGATGGCCATCAATCCCAGAGCTTCATCGCGTCATCCCGGGCGCTGAACCACTCCGCGGCCAACGGCCCACCCATGGTGCGCTGTTCGCGAAACCACGGACCACCGAGGGTCCAGTGCAGCATCGGCGAGGCATCCAACGGCTCGGGTGGAGCCTGGACATCAACCAGGTGATTCCAACCGCCCATGATCGCACCGATTTCATGATCACCGTCCAGCCAATGAAAGCGGTGCAGCTCCAGCCCCGTCGCCGTGTTGACGTAATCGGGCGTGAGCTTGGTGCAGCGGCTGCAGTTGAGCAGCATCAGGGAACTCCAATTCTTCTTGGGGTAGGCGCTCTGCACCTCACCGAGAAATTTCACGGTCTCTCCGGGCACATGCTCGTGCTGGACGCACATGGCGCCGTAGGCGTCATCACGTTGATCCCAGAGATCCTTGATATCAGCCCGGCAAAGCATGTCGCAATCCATGAACAGCGCCCAGCCCTGGTAGCCCATCAGATGGGGCACTAAAAACCGCGTGAATGAAAACGCTGTGCTCTGTTTCGGATCACGCTCGCGCTTGAACAGACCTTGGGCCTCCAGCTGCGGAGTGACAAGGGGGGTGATCGCCAGAGGAACACTGCTGTTCTGGTAGAGGCTGTCGATCAGAACATTGGTGGCAGCCCGCTCCCGAGGGTCGTAGCCGATAAAAATGGGGATCGGCTGGCAGACAGTCGGCACGGGCCTTCGTTGATTGCGGTCGAGATTAGGCGCTGAACATGAGTCATCCATCAGCGCTGGCCAGGGGTTCGATCGGCGCCAGCCTCGGGTCAAGAATTTTTGGCCCCATACCGGCGAACTTCACCGCGATCGACACCTTCTCACCGCTGCCGAAGGTGTGGGTGATTTCACCAACCCCGAAGCTGGCGTGGATGACCTGATCGCCGATCTGCCAACTGCGGCCGGGGGCAGGCCCAGCCTGACGGCGACGCACGGCATTGGCCGGGGCCGATGAGGGCTTGTCACGGTCCACACGCGTGAGTCGGTCCAGACGACGTTCACGCCGGAGCGCCGCACCACCGGTCTGCGGGATGTCTCCCTGAATCAAAGCCTCCGGGAGCTCGGAAAGGAACACCGAAGGCACGGCCGCTTCCCGCATGCCACCCCAGAGACGTCGCTCACTGGCATGGGAGAGGAACAAGCGTTCCTTCGCGCGGGTGATGCCGACATAACAAAGCCGGCGCTCCTCCTCCAGAGAGGCCGGATCATCCAGGGAGCGATAACTGGGGAAGAGACCCTGCTCAAGACCCACCAGACACACCACCGGGAACTCCAGCCCCTTGCTGCTGTGCAGGGTCATCAACGTGACGCGGTCGGCAGCGGTGTCTTTGCTGTCGGCATCACTGGACAAGGCCGCCGTGGCCAGGAATCCCTCCAGGTCCCCCTCATCATTTTCCTCCTGGTACTGGAGAGCGGCATTCACGAGTTCCTGAAGATTGCGGCGACGCTCATCAGCCTCATCGGTGCCATCGGCAATCAACTCGCTGACGTAGCCGCTCTTCTCCATCACCTGCTGAATTAGTTCCGATGGCGCCACATCACGGCTGCGAGCCTTCAGATCATTAACCAGGTCACAGAACTGCAGAAGCCCCTTGGACGAACGGCCGCCAAGGGAGCGCACCGCTTCGGGATCACTCACCACATCCCAGAGCGGGATCCCCAGTTGATTGGCCGCATCGGTGAGGCGCTGAATCGTGGTCTTGCCGATGCCCCGTTTCGGCACATTGATCACCCGCAGGAGGCTGACGGTGTCGGCCGGATTCACCAACAGCCGCAGATAGGCCAGCAGATCCTTGATTTCGCGCCGGTCGTAGAAGCGCAGTCCCCCAACCACGATGTAGGGAATGCCCCAGCGCACCAGGGATTCTTCAATCGAACGGGACTGAGCGTTGGTGCGATACAGCACCGCCATGTCTCCCCAGCTCAGCTCAGGGTTGGCGGCTTCCATCGTGCGCAGGCGATGCACCACGGCTTCCGCCTCGGCAATTTCATCGTCACAACGCGTGAGCGTGATCAACTCACCTTCCCCGCGGGTGGGCCGCAGCACCTTGTCGATCCGTTCGCTGTTGTTGGCAATCAGGGCATTCGCTGCCTCAAGAATCGTGGCCGTGGAGCGGTAGTTCTCCTCCAGCTTCACCATCGTCTTGGTGATGTCATCCGGCGCTTGATCGCCGAAATCGTCCTGGAAGCCCATCAGGATCGTGAAGTCAGCCGCACGGAAGCTGTAGATGCTCTGGTCGGCATCGCCGACGACGAAGACGGAACGTCCAGACCAGTCTTCGACGTCCTGAGGATCTTTGCCATCCGTCACCAACAGCTTGATCAGGTCGTACTGGGTGCGATTGGTGTCCTGGTACTCATCCACCAGAACGTGGCGAAAACGGCGGTGCCAGTAACTGCGCACCTGCTCGTTCTGCTGAAGCAATTGAACCGGCAGCAACAAGAGATCGTCGAAATCAAGCGCGTTATTGGCAGCTAAGGCTTTGCGGTAACGCCGATACACATCAGCCGTGAGTTTTCCCCGCTGGCCTTCGGCATTCGCTTCCAGCTGCTCCGGCAACCAACCCTGATTTTTGGCATTGCTGATGGCCCAGCGGGTCTTTTTCGGCTCGAACCGCTTGGGATCGAGCTGCAGCTCCTGGGTCACGATTTCTTTGACCAAGCTCTGGGCATCAGCCTCGTCGTAAATCGAAAACTGCTTGGTCCAGGTGAGCCCCTCCGAATCCTTGAACTTGTCGATGTCGTAGCGGAGCATCCGGGCAAACAAGGCATGGAAGGTGCCGATCCAGAGTTCCTTGGTGACCTCCCGGTAGATGCGTGAACGCAACTGGCGCTGATCCACCGGTGGGAGCGTGCTCCAGGGCTGGCCGTATTGGCTCTGGGCCAGACGCTGCGCCAGGAGCAGCTCAAGCCGCTCTTTCATCTCGCGGGCGGCTTTGTTGGTGAAGGTCACCGCCAAAATTTGGGCCGGATCGGCACCGTGCTCACCGATGAGATGAGCGATCCGATGGGTGAGGGCGCGTGTCTTGCCACTGCCAGCTCCTGCCACCACCAGCAGTGGACCTACGTGATGATCGACAGCCCTCCGCTGGGCGTCGTTGAGGCCGGCCAAAAAGCTCATGGGTGGAGATTAGTGGTGCTTAGATGCTTCCAACGCAGCTGCGGATGACTGGCGAGATATCAATGCCATCCCCCAAAGGGCCACAGCGCGCGCTTCTCGTTCCAGCTCCACCGAAATGTGCCAGTCAAACCCTCGCTGCCCTGCTGAGCAATCACCTTGAGGCGCCGGTTGTGCGCCACAAAACCACCAAGGGATTTGGACACCTGCTCCTGGACGTTCCCGAGCTTGGCCGCCGCGAACGTTGGATGCGCAGGATCCGGTTCCACCAACCGCACAAACGCCTCTTGGTTTACGGGCATTACCCGGCCTCCCACCACAACCTCAAGCAGCTCAAGCGGCGCTACAGCACAGCTGCTGTGGTGATGCCAGTGCGCCCCCTAGGCGCCTTGTTGTGCTCCCTGATTCACCACACCCGCCGCAAGAGCTACGGCCCCCTCGACCTCCGCTGTCCAGGACTCACGGATGGCATCCCGAACCTCCATCAGCGCTCGGAAAGCGATTTGTTCCACCTCCTGGGCATCCTCTATCTCCCCCAGATCCATCTGCTGGTTCGCAGCTGGATTGAAGCAACAAGGACAAACAAGATCCCTCTCTTTTTTGTGCCTTTCGAAGGCATCACTGGAGCCCAGAACGAGCTGCTCGCGAAGATCAACTCACTCTTGCCCGAGGACTATCAAAGCCCTCTGCAGCCCGACAGAACAAACAACGCGGTCAAGGTCAACATGTCAACTACTCGGAAAATCAAAATCGGGGATATTGGCTTCAACCAACGTGAATCCGTTGAGGCGATCGCGACGAAATTGTTCGGCTGCGACGACAACCTGGGTGCCCTCCTGCCCTACCTCCTCTCCGACCTCCACTCTCCTGCAAAGGATTGCGTCGCCCCTCTGGCCTGGAACTTCAACAGCCATCGGTAAAGTCAATCCTGAGCCATCAGACGTTCTTGCCCTTCTCTCTCACTCAGAAACGCATTCGCAGAGAGTTGCGAGAGCAGCGAGCTCTCCTAAGCCTGGCCATCGAGCGCAAAACATTAGAAATCAGGCGCGATAATCTTGATCGCGTCGTGTTTTACCCAGAACACAACATTGCTTTTAATAGAATCGCCAAAAGCGGCAATTCATCCGTCATTCTTTACCTGGATGAAGCAATCAGGGGTCCAAGCAGCCATCAAAACGACTACAAGCAAGCGAAACGCAGCGCCATGGGCACAGGCAAAAGCCTGATTGAAATGTCGAGGACAAAAAAAGACCGCGCATGCCTGAAAAAGGCTTTATTTTTTACGGTCGTTCGCAATCCGTGGACACGAACATTATCTGCATTTCTCGACAAAATTGCCAACGGTCCTCAAGACAAATACGGATCCATCCCTGGATTTGGCGACAACAGCAAAGCCGGTTTCGAAGCCTTCGTCACCTTTCTTGGCGGCGGTGGGTTGCATACCAACCACCACTGGAAACCACAGAACGCTGCGTTAATCCTGCCCGCATCCCATTTCAAAAGCATTTGCAGGCTTGAACATCTCTCGACCGAACTTCCCAATGCCCTGGCCGAATCAGGCTTAACCCTGCCCAGCGCCGAGCAGCTGCAACAACCGCACCGCATTGAAAGCAACCAGCACAGCAAACTCACCCAAGCCTCCAGCAAGTTGTCGCGCTACTACAGCCCTACAACCATCAAGGCTGTGGTGGATCTCTACAACGCCGACTTCAAGCTTGGGAGCTACAGCCTGGACCCCAGCAGCATCGGCTTGAGTCTGCAGAGCAGCTAAAGGAAGGCGGGTAGGCTCGCGCGATCCGGAGAACGCTCAAGACCGTGGCGCAGCAGATCCAACTGGGCAAGATCACCTTCGCGAACGATCGCCCCTTTGCCCTTCTAGGTGGCGTCAACGTTCTCGAGGATCTGGATTTCGCCCTGCGCTGCTCAAAGCACTACAAGGATGTGTGCGAGCGACTGAACATCCCTCTCGTCTTCAAGGCCTCCTACGACAAGGCCAACCGCTCGTCGATTCACTCCTTTCGCGGCCCCGGCCTGAAACAGGGACTGGAGATCCTTCAGGCGGTCAAAGACACCCATGGCATCCCTGTGATCACGGATGTCCACAGCCCTGAAGAGGCCGCTGCCGCCGGCAAGGTGGCCGACATCATTCAGCTGCCTGCCTTCCTCGCCCGTCAGACCGATCTGGTTCGCGCCATGGCTGAAACAGGGGCTGTGATCAACATCAAGAAGCCTCAGTTTCTCAGCCCGGAGCAGATGCGCAACATCGTGGACAAATTCCGCGAATGCGGAAACGAACAGCTGCTGCTTTGCGAGCGAGGAACCAACTTCGGTTACGACAATCTCGTCGTCGACATGCTGGGCTTCGGCGTGATGAAACGCACTTGCGATGACCTTCCCTTGATCTTCGACGTGACCCATGCTCTGCAGTGCAGAGATCCTGGTGGTGCGGCCTCAGGCGGACGCCGCACACAAGTGGTTGACCTGGCCCGCTCAGGCATGGCGGTTGGTCTGGCTGGTCTGTTCTTGGAAGCCCACCCAGACCCAGCCAAAGCACGATGCGATGGCCCCAGCGCCTTACCACTCGATCAGCTGGAGCCATTTCTGACGCAGGTCAAAGCCATCGATGATCTGGTGAAAGCAATGCCACCTCTGCAGATCAACTAATGCGGTGTTTCTCGGCAAAACCTCTTGGCCTCTGACGCAACCTTTCTGCTCGGCGTTGGCGCCCAGAAAGCAGGAACCTCCTGGCTGCACGATCAACTGAACCGCAGGAAGGATGCTGATTTCGGCTTCCTGAAGGAATACCACGTCTTTGATGCTCTGGAGCTGGAACACTTTTCCTCCTTCCGAGCGAACAACCCCACACCAATTCAGTGGCGCACCTGGCGTCGGGCGCGGTTCATGGAACGACCCGAGCGCTACTTCGACTACTTCGCATCACGGCTCAAGCCGTCCCAGATTCGACTGACGGGAGACATCACCCCGTCCTATGCCGGATTAAGCGCGCCAAGCTTCAAGCGCATCAAAGACGCCTTCAAGGAACGTGGCGTGCAGATGCGAGCGGTGTTCATCATGCGTGACCCGGTGGAACGGTTCCTGTCACAGCAACGCATGCAATTGCGCAAGCGTGGCCTGCTCAAACCCGAGCATGAAACCGAACATCTGAGCAAGGCCAGCCTCAAGCTGCTCAAACGTGAATCTCCCCGGAGCGATTACCCCGCGACCCTCGATGCACTCCGGACAGGTCTTGCAGCCTCCGAGGTGTTCATCGGCCTCTACGAAACCCTGTTCACAGCAGCGGATCACTGTGCCTTGTGCCGGTGTCTGGGCATCCCAGAGCAGATCCCCGAACTGAGCCACCGGGTGAATGCCAGTCAGGCCACCACAGCTGTTCCAACGGAGGTGTTGCGGCGTCTTGGCCACCACTTCGCCCCGTTGGTGACGGCGGTCCAGGACCGTTGTCCGGATCTCAGAGTTGAACAGCACTGGGCCACCGCGATGACCTGGAGAGACGCCTAAGGCGACCCACCGCACAGCAGCCCGTCACAGCAAACCGTTGGAATACACCAGGCGGCGGTTCATCCTGGCCACACCGGGCATGAGCAAGCCGAGATGCGCAGCCGTAGGTGCTGGGGCAGCCAGCCAGCCACCGTCATAGGCAATCGTTCGGCTGCGCTCCGCATCGAAACGCACCCGGTTCCCCGCGAGGATGTGACTGGTGCTGTTCAGACCAGGAGCCAGCATCGCCTCCTGGAAATCGATGGACAGCCAGGCGCAGAGCAACTCCAAACTGCGCTGGGGCTGAAGCGCAAATTCCTCATACCCCAGACGAAAGAGCGGGTAAGGGGACTGCTGAAACGCTCGTTCGAACTTGGCGTTGACTCGCCACCAGCGCGCCAGCTGACGTGCGGCAGGCCAGCGTTGGCCTGACTTGCGACCGGCACGGGCTCGGGAATGCACCCAGGAACGCACATCCCGCACGAGATGGATGATTCGGATGTCAAACATCGCCTCAGGCAGCTGCGTCATCACCAGATCGTCCTGATAAGAGTCGACATGCCACACCTCCATACCGGCGTGGGGTGAACCGGTCAGCAGGCGCTGCACTTTCTCCTGCATCGGCGTTTGATCATGCAGGCGCAGCCACTCGAGCTGAGGGCCCCAGAGGGGGCAATCCGCAGCGATCGCACCACAGGTGCAACGCCGTTCAAACCGGTGAGCACCGCGCAGCTGACTGGGCCCGCGATGTTCATCGCCAGGTTGGGGCGTCGCCAGAATTCGCGCCGCCTCGCCCAGGCCAATGATCTGCGGATGGGCCCCCAGAGCCAAATCCAGCATCGTTGTGCCGCTGTGGCCAAGACCACGGATGAGCAGCAACTTCAAGCGATTGCTGCTCATCGTCTGTGATCCACCAAACCATTGAGCAGCGTTGTGATCTGATCGACGTGGTGCGCCACGGTGAAGCGAGCCTGGGCCCGCCGTTGACCGGCAGCACCCCAAGCACCGGCGAGATCCGGACGATCTGCCAGCACGGCCATGGCCTCCGCCATCGCCCGGCGGTCGCCTTCCCCCACCAGCCACCCGGTCTGCTGATCCACCACCACGTCAGGGATCCCACCGTGACGGGTGGCCACAACCGGCAAACCACAAAGCTGAGCTTCCATCACGGAGACCGGGCATCCCTCCTCATCACCATCCTCCGCTGTCCGGGAATGCTGCACAAACACCCGCGCACGCCGCATCTCCTTCACCACCGCATCGGGGGCAAGCACGCCAGGGAACTGAACCATCTGCTCGAGGCCAAGCTGGCGCGCCCGTTCCCGCACCTCGGGGAGCAGAGGGCCATCCCCAACCATCACCAGCCGGCAAGCCTCGGCATGGTCACTCAGACCAAGCAGGCTGGCGAAGGCTTCCAGAGTATCCATCGGACCTTTTTTGGCCACAAAGCGGCCCACCGCCAGAAACCGCGGCGGCATGGACGCAGGAGTGGCCCCCTGAAAGCGCTGCTCATCAGCACCGGATGGACTGATCACCAGCTGTGCCGGCTGCGCGCCCAAGGCGATTAAGCGGCTCCGCATCGTTTGATTCTTGACGATCACAGCCGAAGTGAGCTGAAACAAACGGCGGTAGCGCTGCTCCAGATGCTTCACGTAGCGGTCCGCCGAGGCATCGGCGCCGCGGAAGTGAACTGCAAGGGGAACTCCCGTGCGGGCCAGCTCCATCACCCGAACGGCATGAAAACCGAACTCCACCATCACCACGTCCGGACGGTGGCGACATACCAAAAGCAGGGCTACGAGTGAAGTTGGACACGTGGCAAGCCGGAGCCAACCCAGGCGAGTGCAGACTTTGCTGGTGAGCACCGCCAGGCCATAGAGCGCTTTAAGGGGCTCGCACCAGGGCACTTCATCCCCGAAACAGGCCTCCACAGCAAACGGCAAGCGGGCCAAATTGGCGCGCACGAACGTTTCCGTCCGGGCGCGCCGGGTTGGAGCCAACACCAGAACGCGAGCGGGCATCACAACGCCAGGATCGACCGCCAGAGCGGTTCCAACTGGGGCCAGTCCAACGCAGCAATCCGCGTTCTGGCCGCTGCACCCATCCGCCTGCAACGCTCGGGATCTGAAGCCAGCGCGTCCATCGCTCTAGCGAGTGCAGCCGGATCATCACTGGGAATCACCAAACCGCTCACCCCAGGCTCAACCACCTCCAGGGGGCCAGGGGAAGCATCCGTCACGATCACCGCCAGACCAGCAGCCATGGCCTCCAACAGTGCATTGGGCATGCCTTCAAAACGGGAGGGCAACACGAAAACGGCAGCCTCGGCCAGGAACCGCTCCGGATCAGAACGGAACCCCAGGCTTCGCAATCGGCGCGACACCCCAAGATCCCTTGCCTGCTGCTCCAACGCGGCACGCTCCGGACCATCACCCACCAAGGTGACGGGCCAAGTCGCCGCAGCTCCACTCAGCCTGGGCAAGGCAGCGATCAACACATCCAGTCCCTTCTGGGGCACCAACCTGGCCACGGTGATGAAGCCACTGGGGCTGGACACACCGCCGCCGGCAGCCAGCGCAGGCGCACTCGGCAATGGATTGGGCAGCAAGGCCAGTCTCTCCCAGGGCCCCATCGATTCCAGAGCTGAGAGAACACCCGACGTGTTGGCTGTCACGACATCGGCCCGTCGGTAGGTCAGGGGACGCATGCGCTGCCACACCTCCGGGAGAAGCTGTCGCGAAGGGTCGTTGCGCTCCGAGACCACGAGATGAATCGGCAGATCCCAGGCAGCACAACAGCAGATGATGTTGGTACGGGTGAGCAGCGACAGGACCCGATGGGGCCGCTGACGGCGGAACTGCCGACGCAGTTGGCGGAGACGCAAGCCAGCCGTCGCCTCTGTTCCGACTTGAAAGAGCTGCATCGCAAGGCCCCGACCTCCCGGATGGATATGGGCTTGGAACCAGCCGGCGAACCAGCGCAGCTGCAGCTGGAACAACCAGCGGATCAACTTGTCGAGCTGCGCCAGGGTGAAACGACCACCGCGGGCCCACCAGGAACGATGGGTCGGTGCCCCCAGTTCGAGCAGAGGGATCCCATCCGGAAGGGCATGAGTCACGGGATGCCCTGAGATGAGCGTCACAAGCTTCACCTTCAAGCCCTGAGCCGCGAAATGACGGGCGGCAATCAAGGCAACTTTTTGAGCGCCCCCGGCTCCGAGATGCGGCAACACCAGCCACAGATCATCACGGCCTGCAGCTGGCTCCGCTTCAGTCATCACTCACCAGCTGCAACACGCCGCTCATGAAACACTGACGCAAGCGTCCCTCGGAAAAGCGTTGCCGCACCTCCAGGGCCCGACACGCCAAGCGCCGGCGTACGTCTGAATCCACCAGCAGCGCCGACACCACGTCGGCCCAGGTTTGCGGGTTGGCATCGTTCGGCAACAAACGACCATTGACGCCATCGCGAATCAACTCGGCTGGACCCTGGGGGCAGTCGGAGGAGACACAACAACAGCCGCTGGCCATGGCTTCAAGCAGCACGTTGGGGAAACCCTCGTAACGGGAGGGGAGCAGGAACAGATCGGCCCGCTCGTACCAATCCTGCACATTGCCCACCCGCCCTGGAAAGTGCAAGGAATGCGATGCCTGCGGCAGCATCCGACGCAACTGGGCCTGCTGATCCACACCGTGATACGGCACTGCATCCATGCCAAGAATCACAAGATGCACCTGGGGATGCCGCTCCCTCAACAGCGCAAACATGGCGACCAATCGATCAAAGCCCTTTTGATGGGCTTTGGTTCCCACCGCAAGGAGCACCTGCTGGTCGGCCCCGACCTTCTGGCGCGCCAGCCAATCGGTGGGGTCAGGGTCAGGCGCAAACCTCGGCAGAGGCCAGGCCACGGGGTTGGCCAGACATAGCTGAGGTCGGGCGTTCAAGTGCTGGGCCAGCCAACGGCCCGTGGATTCGGTCTGAACCAAATGCAGATGGGCCCATGGATAGGTGAGCCGCCGCAGAAGCCGCCAGGGCCAACCGGGCCGTTTCAAGGGTGGGAAGTTTCGTTCCGACACGATGCATGGACACGCCATGCCCCGCACCGCCAGCAGCAGCTTGATCGCGGGCAGGGTGGTCATGCCCAGGACCAAATCGGGTTGATGACGCTGCAGCCATGCCCGCAGACGCAGCACGCGAAGCGGAAAACCAAGTAGCCCAAGACAGCGCAACCAGGGCGGATCTGACGGCTCAATGGCCCGATGCACTCCCGCCGGGACGGGATAAAAGTCTCGGGATGGACCGTGGCGGGTGAGCACCGTGGCCCGCCACCCTTCCTGAGCAAGCCAGCGGGCGAACAGAAGCGTGACGCGCTCGGCTCCACCGGTCTTGAGTGAATCGATGTACAACACGACCCTCCGGGTCATGACGTGCCCGGATTCCCTTGGTCGGGGTGCAGGAATCTCTTGAAACAGGGCAAAACCCCAGGCAGCCGCTCCGCCCGCCAGGCCTCACTCACGATCTTGGCGCGGAACAGCAACAGCATCAGATCTTCGACGGCACGACCCATCGCATCCGCATCAGCGAGTGCGGGATCCATCAGTACGACACGCTCCATCACCTGCACCGCAAACGCACGATGGTCTTCCTGCACTTCTCGTTCGTCATGCTCCGGTCGATGCGCATGGTCATGAACGGCCTGCAAGGCCCGTCTCGCCCGCCAGTAAAGAGTGGCATCGGATGAGGCCCATGCCTCAACAATGTTGATCGACAGCACCCGCATCAGATTGCGAGTGAGCCGGAAGGAGGTTTCTGTTTCGATCATGGTGAGATCGAGGGATTCACTAAACTGCAACCCACGTCTGCCGAGGCTCGCGGCCCCGTCCCGATCTGCCAAGGTGAGCTGAAGCCGCAGCGTGGTGGCGTAACAGGAGATCAGAAGTTTGGCTCGGTTGAAGCGATTCCCCTGGCGACACAGGCGTGTGTTGGGATCGTCTTCCAACCCTGTGGCAACTGCATCCAAAGCTGCAATGGAAGCGCGCATCAGCTGAGGGTCGTTGAGTTCAGCAGATCGGTAGGCACACACCACCCTGCAATAGGCGCGATAGCTGAGGGGCAAGCGGGAACTGGCACCCAGGGTCTCGAACAGCGAGATCTGCTCCTGCAAGGCCTTGGGTCTGGCACCACGCCGAAACAACAAATGATGGAGGTGATCGGTGCGGCCGAGCTCCAACCATGAGCGCTCCATTAGTGCCAAGGCCTCTGAGTACAGACCCCTTTTGATCAAGCGGGGAATCTGCGCATCGAGCACCTGCGGCTCAACGGGATGATGCCCATCGATCCAGCGCAACAGTTGCCGGCCTGCTTCGCTGCGCCCGCAACGATTGCGCAACCGCACCGAACGGAACAAGGCAGGCATCAACACCCGCTGCAACGGCCAGGTTCGGCCTTGGAGACGCAGCATCGACTGACCGCTGGACGCCGCGTCCAACAGTCCATCCCGTTGCAGGTCATGCAGCATCTTCTGCGTACGGCTCTCGTAGGTGTGTTCTGCGGCCAGCGCCAAGCGCTGATCCAGCGATGGACCATCGCCCGATAATGCCGTCGCGATGGCAGCTTCAAATGCCTCCGGATCCGGAGGACAAAGCAACGCCCCGGAGGCGTAGGGCCGCAAAGCAGGAATCTGGGTGGCCACCACGGGGCGCCCCGCAGCGAGATATTCGAAGAACTTCATCGGGAACATGTGCTGCGTGTAGGTGTTCTCCTGCAGGGGCAGCAGAGCCACATCGGCGTGCGCGAGCCATGCCGGCAGATCGTCATAGGCCTGCAGACCCATGACGTGCACATTCGGCAAAGCCTGAAGCGCCGCAATGCTCGTGTCCGGATCGGCCTCGCCAACGGGACCCAAAAGAACCCACGACCAATCGGACCGTTGACGGGCCAAGGCCGTCAGCATGGGCAGATCGAGCTTGTAGGCATCGATCGCACCAACAAACATCAGGCGAGGCTTAGGGATACCTGCAAGGCCATCGGGAGCGGGCAGAGCATCCAAAGCGGCAGCAAAATGTGCCTGATCGGCAACATTGCCGTAGTGGTAAGTGCAGGCATTGATTCGCATCAGCGACGCCTGAAGATCGGGAGACGTGGTGAACACCACATTCACCGTGCGACAGAGCTGACGCTCGCTGTCGGCAATCAACGTCGCGGGCATGCCTGGTTGAGCATGGATGCGATCAACACAGTGATAAACGGCAGCAGAAAACATCGATGGCTTCGACGTTCCTGCACGTCGTTTCAGATTCAGATAGCGACCGGTGAGCGGGTTGTAGGTCCACAGCAGTGGTGAACGAAAGCGAAGACCCCTGAGAATCCAACCCAGAGCACTGCTGAACAACACTCGGTTGATATGAAGCAGAACACCGCGCGTCCCACCGGGTATCACCATCGGTGACCACACCCATAACCCTGGCTCGACCTGGCGCGGCGGCCGGAACATCCGCCTCAGTCGCTTGACGATCCGCTGACTGTCCTGCCTATCGGCACGCGGGGGGCGCAACCCCAACGACTCGATGTACAACACACGGTGCCCAGCCCGCTGCAACGAAAGGGCTGTGTGCTGCTTGTTGGTCCACAGGCGGTGATCCCAATCCGCCGTTGCCAAGACAACGAAATCAGCCATCGATGATCAAGTTGATTCCAGCTGATTCATCTCGCGGAAGCTGTCTGAGATTTTGACGAGATCTTCAAAGCTGCCGGAGGCCTTGATCCGACCGTCACCAACTTCAAACACCTGGTCACACTTTCGGACCGTCGACAACCGATGAGCAATCACGATCGTGGTGCAACGTCGACCAATGATGTCCAGAGCCTGCATCACTTCGTGCTCAGTTTTGTTATCCAATGCGCTCGTCGCTTCATCCAGAATCAAAACACTTGCCTTGCGATAAAAAGCGCGTGCCAAAGACAATCTCTGCCGCTGCCCACCTGACAATTTGACACCATTCTCTCCAATCATGGTGTAAAGCCCATAAGGCATTTGACTCACAACATCATCAAACTGAGCCGCGGCCAAAGCATTCCAAACCTCATCATCTTCAATCTCATCACCGGATTGACCAAAGGCGATGTTCTCGCGAACACTCGTATCAAGCAAACGGATGTCTTGCGGAACCAAGGCACAGTTGGCCTGCCAAGCAGGCATTTCCTCAGCCGTGATGGGAATTCCATCAAGGCAAAGCTCACCCGAACTGGGGGTATAGAGACCAAGAATGATGTGGGCCAGCGTTGTTTTCCCGCTACCCGTGCGACCCACCAGTGCAATCCGGGAGCCAACAGGAATCGACAGATTGATCGCCTGGAGAACAGGCTGATCGCGCCCTGCATAAGTGAAGCCAACATTGTCCAGCTGAATCAATCTGCGAGGGGTCACTCCACTGGGGGAGGGAACACCCGGACTCTGCAAGGTGAGGCGTTCCGGCTTCAGCTGCAAGAGGTCAAGGGCATCCTGAATTTCCGGCAACCCGCCACGAAGCTTGTTAACGCTCCGGAACATTGACTGAAGCGGGCCGGAAATCCGCAGAAGAGTCACCAAAATCACCGAAATCAGCGGCAAACTCTCGCGAACACTCTCCATATCACCTGCCATCAGAGAAGGGCCGACACCAATGGCGAAAAGCACCGTGACGGCCACAGGTTCAATCACATATCGCGGAACATCGGGGAGCAATCGCGTCAAACGGTCGTAGCGCTTGGCGATCACACCATCACGCGAGAAACGAGACGTGAAATATTGATCTGCCGAGTAAAGCTGAACATCACGCATCGAGCGAAGTGATTCCATCAGAATCATATTGATGCGCCTGGTATATCGAACACGCTGCTTTGTACCCAGACGCAAATAGGGCGTAATTAAACGCGACGACATCACATAGGCCATCAGCATCAAAGCAAACATCAACAAAGCCTTCCAGCCAAGAATGATGTTGACGCCGACAAGAAGAACGACAACAGACAGCAAATTTCCCGCAATGGTAATCAGGGGACTGATGACTGCCGTCGAAATACGATTCAGAACACGATTAAAACTTTCGGAGAGATTTGCTGTTCTATTTTCTGTAAAAAAAGCATAGTTTTGCCGCATCAAGTTGGCATAAACCCTATTCACCAAATCATTCCAAATTTCAGCGCTGAGCATGCTCTGCATCAGCGAAACACCAAAACGAATGATGGAGGTGAACCAAAAGGCTGCAATCAGGAGACCAATCAGCCAACCCGCTTGATCCAACAACGATCCACCAAACACGCGAATCCCTGGGATTTGATCCTGCAGCTTCACTCCCGCAAGCAAACCGACCATGCGAGCCATCAGGCCCACCAACAGCATGTCGAGCAAGCCTTGAAGAAAGGACGCAACAAGAACGACGCCCATGAGCCGCAGACGCCGCCGCGGCAATTGATTCAACAGAACCGCTAGATCAGTGAGGGTTCTGCTCCGCATCAACATGTTCCAACATGCAGAACTTTGGTCTGATTCAAGCCCTGGCAGTCCATTTCAGGAACTTAGGCCGTGATTGTGGGAGATGGATTTATCCCTTCGGCCAGCCGGGCAACCGATTGACCACTCGCTGAAGCCGAGAGACCACCTGCTGAAGCCGCAATCGCCATGTGGGAAGACTGCTTAGGTGCGTTCCCGATGAAGCCTCCAGCACATCCAGGTGAGCGAAGGCATCGCGCCAGCGCTCAAGCAGCACAGTTTCTGAACACTCCTGCAGCAGAGCCTCCAAACGATCGACTGAGGGTCGCCAGCGCTGGGGAGCATCAACGGCACTCTTGATCCGTTCCAGATCGAACGTCAGCCGGCCACAACCGATCTGATGCATGGTGCGACCTGGGTCGCCGTAGTCGGCCAGGGCATGGTTCAGGCTGCTGAACACAACGCAACCGCAGGCCAGAGCCTCCAGCGGTGGCAACCCGAAACCTTCGGTCACTCTGCGTCCACGCCAGTACTCGGCTGAGTCGTAGAGGTACACCGTGGAGCGATTGAACAGATCGACCAAGTCATCCACCCAGCCAGCCTGAACCTCCACCACAAGGCCGGCTTGCCGCAACGCTGGCACCAGCTGATTCAACACATAAGGGCTGCTCTTGCGCGCTTGGACAAGGACATCAATGGAACGTGAGCCTGAGCCCAAATGATCACCCCGATCCATCCACTGGGGTTCCAGGGCATTGGGCACGAGATAGAGCGGATTGCGGGGTGCTCGATCCCCCCAGTAGCCCAACGTGTTCCGACTCACCGCCAACACAGGAACCCCTCGTGGGAGGTCAAATCCATAGCCGCTGCTGTGGGCGTGATAGGCCACGCGATGACCTCGCAAACGGTGGATGAGCCGAGGAACATCGAACCCCCAGCTCACAATCCAAATCACCTCATCGCGAACGGATTCACGCTGTAAGAGGTCGGCCAGAAATGGGTGATCGTGACAACGCTCGCGGTACGTCACGATCTCGGTCGGACAGCAACGTCCAACCAGATTTGCGGTCTGCAACTCAACGCTAAGCCCACCACATCGAAAGCGACGGCTGGTCCCGGGGACCAGGAAACGAATCAGTTCGGTGGGCACCAGCGAGAACTCAAGCGGCGGCGGCCTCTGTACTGCCCGCCCGCTGACGCCGCGTCAGGAAACCGAACAAGACTTTGCCAATCGCGGCAACAAGGTTGCCTTCCAACTCCTTGAACATGTTCATGTTCAAGTGGAAGGCATGGTTGGCTTCCTCAACGATGCGATCGGCCGTGGCCTGATCGATCGGGAGACTATCCATGGCAGCGCGGTAGTTGGTCTTGAACGCCTTCTCATCAGCAATGTCATCGAAGACGTAGAACCGAAGTCCATCGTCGCCATCCATGTTCATCGCCTTCTGAGCAATGTTCTTGAGGATCTGACCACCAGACAGATCACCCAGGTAGCGGGTGTAGTGATGCCCGACCAGAAGCTCAGGGGACTCTTTCGCGACGGCATGAATCCGTTCGACGTACATCGCTGCAGACGGAGACGGCTGAATCTGCTCTTTCCAACCATCACCGAAGTAATAGGTGAGGTCTTGCTCGAGAGATTCGCGACGGTTGAGCTCTTTCTTGCCAATGGGTCCGACAACCGGGTGATCGCCCAACTTGTCGATCTCCTCTTCCATCGCCTCGTAGACGAAGTAGAGGTCTGCAACAAGCTTGCGATAGCTGGCTTTGTCGACGACACCTTTAAGGAAGCAGCTCACGAAGCCGGTGTTTTCGGCCATGGTGTGAGACTTTTTCGTGCCTTCACGGATCTGGGCAGCCAGTGCAACGGACATGAATGCTTGTGATTGGACCGATAGGAGGACCCTATAAGCAGTCCACGGAAGCGTGGTCTTGAGCGTTGCGAAGGGTTACGCCGCTGTATCGGACGCAGCATTTGCATCGAACAACTCAAACAGCTCGCGACAGATCTGCTGAAGCTGCTTCACCTGCTGCTGCTGAGGCAAATGAGGACCTTCCGGCAACCATTCACCAACCGTGGCGAGGCGCCAACGTTCGCCGTCATAGGTCATGCCCCGCATTAACACTCCCAGCAGACGCAGCTGTTCATCACCTCGCTCAGCACTGATATGCAGCTGCATCAGCAAACTGCGGCATTCCAAGCGTGGGCTCCAGCCGGGGAAGTGAAACGACAGATCCAGCGATTCTTCCTCACTCCATTGACGGGTCTGCGGATCGTCTCGCCAGGGACTGAGATTGGCCTGCGCAGCCGGAAACTGGTGACGCACCAGCGTGATCGTGGAGGCCAGTGCACGCACCCGGGCCACGCTCTGTACCGACTCGCCCGCGTTCACTTAAACCTCCGACTTCCGCACAGTGTGCAGGGAGATGCAAGAGGTCGCCGTTACGGTTGCCCGAGGTTTAAGAAACCATGACGCAACCGCTGCACATTGCCCTGCTTGGCGCGATGCCGGAGGAGATCGGCTCCGATCTCAGCCACCTCAAAGAGCTGAGCTGCAGCGAACACGGAGACCTCAAGATCCATCGGGGATCTTGGAGTGAGAAGGTCCGCCTCAGCCTCGCCTGGAGCGGCTGGGGCAAGGTGAGCGCTGCGCGGGCCGCCACACGCCTGCTCGCCAGCGATCCCAGCATTGATCTGCTGTTGTTCACCGGTGTCGCAGGCGCTGCAGATCCAGCCCTGCGTCAATGGGATGTGGTGTTGGCCGATGCGGTGTTGCAGCACGACATGGATGCTCGCCCCCTGTTCCCACGGTTCACCCTGCCAGCCCTGAATCAGGACCGACTCCAACCACAGCCGGCCTGGTTCAACTGGGCCAAGGCCGCACTCCTGGAGGCACACGGAGCTGGCGATCTGGAGGGATTTGCCTGTCCAATCAGCGGTCTGATCGCCACAGGGGATCGCTTCATCGGCGATCCCACGGTGCTGCAATCGTTGCGGGACGCCCTTCCCGATCTGCGGGCCGTTGAAATGGAAGGTGCTGCCGTCGCGCAAGTGGCCGAGCAAGAGGGCGTCCCCTGGCTGGTTCTGCGGGTGATTTCCGATGGTGCCGACGAAGCGGCAGCCCAAAGCTTCGAAGACTTCGTCAAACGCTACGAAAAACAGGCCTGGCGGCTGATTGAGGCCCTGCTGCAGCGGTGCAACGAGACTCCCCAACGATGCGCATAATTGCTCTGCTGAACCGCTTGCTGCGGTATGGCGTGGTGGGAGGAACCGCCGCGGCCGTGCACTTCGGCGTGCTGCTGCTGCTCGGCCAGTGGATGGCCCTCAGCCTGGCCAATCCCATCGCCTTCCTGGCCGCCTCCGTGGCGGGGTATCTCGGCCACGCCCTGCTGACCTTCCGGGAAGAGACCGGTGGTCGCCAGTTCGCCCGTCGCTGGTTGCTGCTGCAGTACGTCGTCAACATCAGCGTCTGCGCCCTGCTGCCGCTTCTCAAAGCCCCGACATTGGTGCTGGTGTTCACACCCACGGTGCTGAATGCCCTGATCTGGAGCCGCGCGGCCCGGTTTAGTGCAAGGAGCCGCCAGCAACACAACGGCCAACCACCGCTGCTCCATGCCGACGACCTCGGGCTGGCGGCCGGCGTTGATGCAGCGATTGTCGATCTCGCCCGCAGCGGGCGGCTCCAGGGAGCCAGCCTGCTGGTGAATGGCCCAAGTGCAAGCGACGCTGTCGAAACCTGGCGCAGGCTTGCTGAGCCACCGCCGCTCACCCTTCACCTCTGCCTCACCGAAGGGCATCGGCTGCACAACTGTCCAGATCTGCCAACCGGATTCGGCACCTTGCTGCTGGCCTCGATCCTGCCCTGGCAGCGCCGACGCATCGCACCCCAGCTGCGCACAGTTCTGCTGGAGCAGATCAGCCGCTACCGCCAGCTCACCGGGCTGCGGCAGATCCGCCTCGATGGCCACCAGCACATCCACCTCGTTCCTCTCGTGCTGGATGCGGTGCTGGATTTGGCCCGTTCCGAATCAATCACCTGGGTGCGTACGACACGGGAACCCCTGCCCGAGGGCCTGACTCTGGCGCTCTGGTGGCGAAGCCTGCAGACAGGGGGCCTGATCAAATGGTTTGTGCTGCAGCTGCTGAGCGGGCTGGCCATGCCCCGACTGCGCCGAGCCGGGATTCAAACCAACCGTCGCTTTGCCGGCGTGTTGTTCAGTGGATCGATGTTCGGCAAGGCATTGCGTCGTAGCTGGATCACCGCCCACAGCCCTGGCAAGGTCCGTCGCGCGTCAAGGCCCCTTGTTCTGATTCATCCAGCCCGCCGCCATGCCGTATCGGGCATGGATCAGGACGCCTTTCAGCAGTCCGTGGCCTTTTTCAGTGCCACCAACCGCCAAAAAGAGTGGTCGTCAGCGCAACAGCTCTGAACTCTGGTGCACGGCTCTGACGAAATAATGCGGCCGTCGTTTCACATCGATGTAGATCCGGCCGATGTATTCGCCCAAAACACCGATACCAATCAACTGAATCCCCCCCAGGAACAGAACAGCCACGATCAATGAGGCATAGCCCGGCAAGTCGACACCAAAGACCAAGGTGCGCAGCACGATCAGTGCGGCATAGATGAAGCTCAGGAACGAAATCAGAACACCGATCACGCCCCAAACCTTTAACGGCTTCACCGTGAACGAAAAGATGCCGTCCAGGGCATAGCGCCAGAGCTTGAGGGAGCTCCAGGACGTGCTTCCTCCAACGCGGGCTACGCGGCTGTAGGCGATCTCCTCGCTGCGATAACCGGTCCAGGGCATCAACCCCTTGGAAAAGCGCGTGGCCTCACGCAACTGGGTCACCGCCTCCACCACCTGTGCACTCAGTAAACGGAAGTCGCCAGCCCCCTCCTGAAGCTGGATCGAATCCACCAGGCGGTTGAACACTCGATAAAACCAAGACGCGGTGGCCACCTTCACCAATCCTTCGGCATCCCGGTCATCCCGCACCGCCGTGACCACCTCAGCGCCATTTCGCCAGGCCTGCACCATCGCGGGAATCCGCTCCGGAGGGTGCTGCAGGTCGGAATCGATCAGCACCGCAGCAGCACAGCGTCCATTGGCATGGTCGAGCCCCGCCAGCATTGCCGCCTCTTTTCCGAAATTTCGGGTGAGCTCCAGCAGCGTGACGCTCTGATCGGCATGGCTCTGCTGGCAGGCACGAATCACCGCAACCGTGGCATCGGACGAGCCGTCATCAACGAGGAGGAGACGGTCCACCTCCGGCAGGGCCAGAACCCGTTCGATGAAGCGGGTGATCACCGCCTCTTCGTTGAAGCAGGCCGCCACCACCCATACCTGCTCGCTGGCCATCAATGAGTGGTCTGCACTGCAGTGAACCGTAGGGCTCCCGGCTCGGTCATAGGCTCGGCCTGCTGACGCCCGACCAACCGCCATGGCCCAGTTCGAGAAGCTCACCGCCCCCAGCCAGGGCACACCAATCCGCTTCGAGAACGGTCAGCCCGTGGTGGCCGACAACCCGATCATTCCCTTCATCCGGGGTGATGGCACTGGCGTGGACATCTGGCCCGCCACCATGAAGGTGCTGGATGCGGCCGTGGCCAAGGCCTATGGCGGCAGCAAAAGCATCGAATGGTTCAAGGTGTATGCCGGCGATGAAGCCTGCGATCTCTACGGCACCTACCAGTACCTTCCGGAAGACACCCTCGAGGCGATCCGCACGTATGGGGTAGCGATCAAAGGCCCCCTCACCACACCGGTGGGCGGCGGCATCCGCTCGCTGAACGTGGCCCTGCGCCAGATCTTTGATCTGTATTCCTGCGTGCGTCCCTGCCGCTACTACGAAGGCACCCCAAGCCCCCACAAGCGTCCCCAGGATCTGGACGTGATCGTCTACCGAGAGAACACCGAAGACATCTATATGGGGGTGGAATGGGAAGCCGATGACGCCGTCGGCCAGGAGTTGCGCAAGCATCTCAACGAGGTGGTGATCCCCGCCAACGGCAAGCTGGGCAAGCGCCAGATCCCTGAGGGATCCGGCATCGGCATCAAGCCAGTGAGCAAGGCCGGCAGCCAGCGCCACATCCGCAAGGCGATCCAGCACGCCTTGCGTCTTCAAGGCAACAAGCGCCACGTGACCCTGGTGCACAAGGGCAACATCATGAAATTCACGGAAGGAGCCTTCCGTGACTGGGGCTATGAACTGGCCACCACCGAATTCCGTGACGTGTGCATCACCGAGCGGGAGAGCTGGATCCTCGGCAACCTCGAGAAGGATCCCAATCTGAGCGTGCAGGCCAACGCCCGCATGATTGAGCCGGGCTACGACAGCCTCACTCCTGAGAAAAAGGCCGACATCGATGCCGAGGTGCAGGCGGTGATCGACGCCATTGGCAACAGCCACGGTGGCGGCAAGTGGAAAGAAATGGTGCTGGTGGACGACCGCATTGCCGACAGCATCTTCCAGCAGATCCAGACCCGGCCTCAGGAGTATTCGATCCTCGCCACGCTCAACCTCAACGGCGACTACATCTCCGATGCCGCGGCCGCCATGGTGGGCGGTCTGGGCATGGCCCCCGGCGCCAACATCGGCGAGAACGCTGCCATCTTCGAAGCCACCCACGGCACTGCCCCGAAACACGCCGGTCTCGATCGGATCAACCCGGGCTCGGTGATCCTCAGCGGGGTGATGATGCTGGAGTTCCTTGGCTGGCAGGAGGCCGCCGACCTGGTGACCAAGGGCCTCAGTGCCGCCATTGCGGACAAGCAGGTCACCTACGACCTGGCCCGACTGATGGAACCCCAGGTGGATCCGGTGAGCTGCAGCGGTTTCGCTGAAGCGATCATCCAGAGGTTCTGATCACGAGAGCTGCCATTCACGCCAGACTCAGGCGATGGCCTCTCCCACCCAGCTTCCTGGTCTACCGCCTGGCGCCGCGGACCCCTGCGTGCACTGCGGCTTCTGCTTGCCCACCTGTGCCAGCTATCGCGTGCTGGCCAGTGAGATGGACTCCCCCCGCGGCCGCATCCATGCACTGCGGGCGATCGAAGCCGGTGAACTGGAACTGGATGCCACGGTGGCGAGCCATTTCGACACCTGCCTGGGCTGCTTCGCCTGCGTCTCCGCTTGCCCTTCGGGGGTGCGCTACGACCAGCTGATCGAGGCCACCCGTCCAAAACTGATCAATGCCGGGCAACGCAGCGCCTGGCAGACCAGCTTCCGCCAGTTGCTGTTGCAGGTACTTCCCTATCCAGGTCGCCTGCGAGCCCTGCTGCAACCCTTGCGGGCCTACACCGGTACACCGCTCCAGGCCCTGGCCCGCCGCACAGGGCTCACCCGTTTGTTTGGCCCTGAGATCGAAGCGATGGAGAGGTTGCTGCCGCCCCTGGCAGCGGAGGCCTTCAGCGATCAGTTGCCTCTGATCAACCCCGCCAAAGCTGAACGCCGCGGCCGCGTAGCGCTGCTGCTGGGCTGCGTACAGCGCTGCTTCGATCCCAGCGTGAGCACGGCAACAGTCAAGGTGCTGCAGGCCAACGGCTTCGAGGTGGTGATTCCACAGGAGCAGGGCTGCTGCGGTGCCGTGAGCCATCACCAAGGAGAGCTGGAACTCACCCGCCAACTTGCGGCCGACCTGGTGCGAAGCATGAACGCTATTGAGGGAGATCTGGATGCAGTGTTAGTGGCCGCCTCCGGCTGCGGCCACACAATGAAGGCCTACGGCGAGCTGCTGAACGGCGACATCCAATTCCGTGCGCCGGTGCTGGATGTGCAGGAGTTCCTGGCTGACCGCGGCCTCCTGGAGACGTTCCGCACGCAATTGCAACCTCTTCCCGGGATCGTGGCCATGCACGACGCCTGCCACATGATTCACGGCCAGGGAATCCATTCCCAGCCCCGCCAGCTGTTGCGGGCCATCCCCGACATCCAACTCCGGGAGGCGACCGAGGCTGGGGTCTGCTGCGGCAGTGCCGGCATCTACAACCTTGTGCAGTACGAGGAAGCCGCCGAACTGGGCCGAATCAAAGCCGATGACCTCAGCGGTACCGGCGCTGCATTCGTAGCGAGCGCCAACATCGGTTGCACCCTGCAACTGCGGCGGCACCTGGGCGATTGCGCCCGAGTGCAGCACCCAATGGAACTGCTGGCAGCCTCAGCCGGCCTCCATCCGCTGCCAGGCGTCCCGCAAAGTGTCAGCAGTGCCGAGATTGCCGGGAAAGGTGAGAATCGGCAGGCCACGGCAGGGCCCCGCTGACGGCCTCACCAGCGACAGCCCAGGCAGCAGCTGACCTTCCAACTGCACCGACTGAAGGGCCAGGCCTCGGGCCAACAGCGTCTGGGTGGTGATGCCGCCTTTGCTGATCAAATAACCCAAATCTGGGGTGAGGGCAGCTGCCAGTCGTCCCATCAACTCCGCCAAAGCGCAAGACAACTGCCGGCCCTCCCGCTCCGAGGCACAGCGCAGCTCACCGCGGCTGCTGAACAGCACCGGTGTGGCGTCAGCCTCGAGCACCGCTCGCAGCTGCTTCAGCCAGACCCGCTCCAGATCCGTCAGCAGCAGATCGGGCGTTGGTCCCTCCAGCACCCGAGCGATGCGATGCACTGGCAGCTCAACCCCTTGGCACCCCGGTTCCGCCAGCAGCTTCTCCAGCTGCTGATCCGCCAAGGGCACATGGGAGCCCACCATCACAAGTCCCGGTTGGGATGTGCCGTCGTCAGCCCGTCTCCGCAACGCCGCCAAGCCCTTGGGATCGAACGGCGGCGGGCCTGGATCCGCCAGCGCCTTGACCATGCTGGCGGCGGAGCGGAACAGAAACCGTTTCTTCCCCTGGAGGGCGCGCACCGCTGCGGCCAAAGCGTTGAGCTGCTCCTGACGCTCGGCATCCACCACCACCGATGCATTGGCCTGAAGAGAACGGAGGCGATTGATCAACAGCGGCAAGCCCGCACCACAGGAGGCATCGAGCTCCCGGCCAGACATCCGCTGCACCGAAGCCGCGGCAATGGCCCCATCGCTTTTCTCCTCCAGCCAGCAGGCCAGATCACTGCTGCTGAAACCAAACAGCCGGTCCTGAGCAAACGGCGTGGTGTGCACCGGTTCGCCGTGGAGGAGATGCACCCCATTCACGGTGGTGCGACCCCCTTCCAGAAAAGCCGGCACATGAAAAGTGGCATCAAAGGGGCCGAAGGATGCCTGCAGGGCCTCCGGTTCCACCACCCCATGGCCGCGCAGGGTGGAATCGCCACGACTGACCAACAGCACCTGGTCACGCGCCAACCCCTCCCGCTGCAACGCCTGGTCCAACGCAGCGGCAATGCTGCGGTTGCGTTCGGCTGCATCCTCTGGCGTCAGCGCCCGCGTGTCCGCCAGCAGAAACAACAACGGCGACGCATGGCGCAGCCCCCGGCGCAGGGTGTCGACATCCCACCGCAACAAGAGCGGACAGCTGTGCACCGTCTGTGAGCCGGTGGGATCGTCGTCAATGACCACAACCTTCATGGCACCATCGTGCCGTGAGCCATTCCCCCGCCAACCGCAGCGATCTGATCAACCTGGTGCGCCAGTGGCATCAGAGCGCCACACCCTGGAGTCCCAGTGGCCTGGGAACTCGCCTGGACTGGGGCCCGCCGCTGCATCCCAGCCACGAGGTGCTCTCCTGTCGCCACCTCAACCGGGTGATCGACCATGCCGTGGACGATCTGACCATCACGGTGGAAGCCGGCCTGCCACTGCAGGACCTGCAGGATCTGCTGGCGGAACAGGGCCAATGGCTGCCGGTTGACTGGCCTCGAGCCGGAGCTCCCGGAAGCATCGGCGGCCTGGTGGCCAGGGGTCTGGCGGGGGGACTGCGTCAACGCCATCTGGGGGTGCGCGATCAGATCATCGGGATCGGCCTGTTACGGACTGATGGCGTCGAAGCCCGAGCCGGTGGACGGGTGGTGAAAAACGTGGCGGGCTACGACCTGATGCGGCTGCTCTGCGGCAGCTGGGGAAGCCTGGCACTGATCACCGAACTCACCCTGCGGCTGCAGCCGGTGCGCTCTGCCCGAAGCAGCCTGCTCGTGGATGGAGACCTCGCCGCGCAAGACGACTTCCGCAATGCAGTTCTGCGCTCCAGCCTGACCCCAGAACGCTGTGACTGGATCAACAGCGGCGATGGCTCCTGGCGGCTGCGGCTTGTGGTGAGCAGCGTGTCGGACCAGGCGGTGGAAGACCAGCTGCTGCGGCTCGAAACGTTGGCGCTGAACCAGCCGCTCAGTACAGAACGGCAGGCTTGCGCTGATCCCCTGACCACCCCCATCGATGCCAGCCCCTCGGCGCAGCTGCTGCGGCTGGTGCTGCCGCCGGCCCAATTGCAGGAGTTGTTGCAGGACGAGGCCATGACGGCCCTGAAGTCGTGGTGCTGGGAGCTGGCCGCCGGAGCCGGCTGTGGTGATGGCTGGTGCGATGCAGCGACACCGGATCACCAGCTGCAAGCACTGCGCCGCAGCGTGAGTCGCCTCGGCGGCGAAATGACGCTGTTAAAACGCACCGCTAGATCGACCATGCCAGCTTGGGTTGACCGGCCCTCCCGATCGCTGATCGAAGCGGTGAAACGCCAATTCGATCCCAAGCTGCAACTCAGCCGCGGCCGGCTCCCCGGGGTGGATCAGGAGACGCTGTAGCGACAGGCGAGGGTCTGCTCAGCACCAGGCTCCAGCACCAGTTTTCGATCACCGCTGATCAAAGCCTGGCGCGGACCCGTCCAGGGTTCCAAGCAAACCATCGGGCGGGGGGGCTCGGTCCAGACGACCGTGAGATCCATCGGATCCTGGTGCTGGAGCTGCAGCTGGGCACCGTTGGTGTCATCGATCAGAGTGACAGCACCGGCTGGACGGCAGAGGAAATCCACCCCCTCGGGCAACCGGGTGAGCTGATCAGCCGTGGCGGCATCCGCCATCTCCAGATGGTTGAGACAGCGCTCCGCCAAGCCCGTGAGACGGGTCTGGGCCAGATCACTCACATTGAAGTAGGGATGCAGCCCATAACTGAACGGCATCACTGCAGCGCTGCGGTTGTGGATGGTGGTGCTGATCTCCAACGCACCATCAACCGGCCGCACCTCCATCTCCACCAGGAAAGCGAAGGGGAAAGCCTTGAGCGTTTCATCGGTGCTGGAAAGGCTGAGACGCACCCCGTTCTGGTCATCAAGCAGCTGCAAATTCCAGGGAAGATTCCGGGCAAAGCCATGCTGCTGGAGCGTGTGGTCGACGCCATCAACGGTGAGCAGGTCGCCGGGAAGGTTGCCGCAAATGGGGAACAACACCGGAATGCCACCGCGAATGCTGTTCGCAGGATCGGCATAGCGGTCCTGATCGAAATAAAGCACTTCGCGTTCACCGCAACGCCACTCGCTGACGATTCCTCCCCGCTCGGGGATGATCCGCAGCCGGTCACCGCTGGTGGGGTGCACATACTCCCAATGGGCATAGGGAGCAGCTTGCTGGGTGAGGGTCATCGGCATCCGCCAGGTTGCGGAAAGTCTGGCCCAATCAAATAGCGGCGTGATCAGGTTTTGTCGGTGCTGTGGCCGACGTCAAACCCGCAAGCCACTCCAAAAGAGCTGCATTCACCTGATCCGGCACCTCATCATGGGGGCAGTGCCCTGCCTCCAACACCACCTCTGTGGTGGCAGCCGGCGCATGGCGCTGGAAAGTGGAGCGGCGACCGGGGGCATTGATCCAGGGATCACGGATGCCCCAGAGCAGCAGCAGCGGCGCCGTGAGTTCCGCGAAAAGCTCATCGAGGGGCTGACCGCGGGGGATATCGAAGACGGTGCGGAACACCCCGAAGGCACCGGGATCCAGCGACGGGCGGCGGATCGACTCCACCAGCCAGTCATCGACGTTGGTTTTGTCCACATACACCTGGTTGAGGGTGCGGCGGATCGTGGCCCGACGGCGAAGGTTCTCGAACATCAGCCGCTGCAGCACCGGGCTCTTGAGCAGCGCCGTGCCGATGCTCTGGCGGGCGATCGCCCCCCAACCTTGCGGAGGTTTCTGCTCGTCACTGAAGGGACCGGCAGCATTGAGCAGCACAACACCCGCACAATCAGAGCCCAATGCGGCCCCGGCGGCGAGGGCTGCAAACCCGCCGAGGGAATTGCCGGCAATCACGGTCGGGCGACCGATTCGTTCACGCACGTAGGCCACCAGCTGATCGCGCCAAAGGGCACCGCCATAGTTGAGCTCCGCCGGCTTGGCACTCCTGCCGAAGCCCAGCAGATCGATGGCGTGCACGGCATGGGTCTGGGCCAACACGGGGATGTTGTGACGCCAGTGATCCGTGGACGCCCCGAAACCGTGCACCAACAGAAGGGCCGGGCGATCTTCAGAGGCATCAGGCTGTTGCTGCACCGCATGAACGGTGTGGCCGAGATGGTTCCAGGGCGTGGACTCCACAACGTCGCGCAAGAGCCGCGATGCTAGGCAGCAGTTTCGGGGATCTGGATGCAGGAGACCGGTGTATTCATCAGCCCCCTCGCCGATGGAGGGATCTGGCGGGGTGCCCTGCTCTGGGCCATTGCCCTTTACATCCCCTTGAGTGCACCTCTGGCAGCCTTTGAGGCCAGCCTTGCGGACAGCCCTCTGCCTCAGCTGTGGCGCCAGATTGTGCTGGTGACCAGCAGTCTTCTGCTGGCGCTGGTGGTGGGGCTGATTACGCAACTCGGGGCCAGCTGGGCTCTCGGACCAGGCTGGGCCTCCAGCCTGGCGGCCATCGCCATTGGCTGGAGCCTTCTATTGGTTGCCTTCAATCGGGAGGATTAACGCTCAGTTGCCAGCCAGTGGATCAGCGGCAAATTCTTCAGGCACCTGATTGCCATCCTCTGGGGGCTTGCCCTTCAGAACGATGCGCAGCAGCACCGGCGCGAGGAAGGTGGTGCCAATCACCATCAGAAGGATGGCCGCCTCAAGGCTAGGGCTGAGCAGGCCGGATGCTGTTCCCAAGCCCAAGAAAATCAAGCCGACTTCGCCTCGGGGCATCATTCCCAGACCAACCACAAGATGATTGGTCTTTTCCTTGCCGAAGATGGCCCAGCCTGCGGCCACCTTGCCAATGATCGCCACCACAAAGAGGAAGGCAGCCACCACCAGAGCGGAACGGGCACCGGGTTCAGAGGGATTGATGACTGACAGATCCATGCCGGCACCCACCAGCACAAAGAAGACGGTGGCGAAAAGCCCAACGATGGGGGTCACCGCCGCCTGAATCTCGTGGCGGTGCTTGGACGTGCTGGCAATCAAGCCAGCGGCGAAAGCCCCGAGCGCAGCTTCCAGACCGATGGCAGACGCCACAAAGCAGCTGGCGGCGAGCAGCAGATAAGACCCGATCAGTTTGGCGCCGGGGGCTTTGAGCTGATCAATCACCCAGTCGAAGGCAGGAGCTGCCTTTTGGCTCAAAAGCAGCGCCACCACCACAAAAAGCACAGCTGCCACCACCAGCTGAACGATGGGGCCAACCTCCAGGCTGCCGCCGGCGGCCAGGGACACCACGATGGCCAGGATGACGATGCCGAGGATGTCGTCAAGGACGGCGGCGCCGATCACGATCTGCCCCTCGCGCGTCCGCAAATATCCCAATTCTCCGAAGACGCTGGCGGTGATGCCGATGCTGGTGGCCGTCATCGAGGCACCGGCAAAGATGGCTGGGATCGCATCCACATGGAAGATCGCCATCAGACCAAGGGTGCCAAGGGCGAAGGGCAGCACCACACCCACCACAGCGACGCTGAAGGCCTGGGCACCCACCGCCATCAGTTCCTCCAGCTCACTCTCGAGACCGGTGAGGAAAAGCAGGGAGTAGAGACCCAACGTGGCCACTGCCTGCAGGGCACCGAAGCTCTCGTTGTAGAGAGTTGGGATTTCCTCCACCGGCACATGCGACAGGCTGGAGACCACTTCTGAGAAGGCTCCTGAGAGCTGCACCTGGGTCTCCGGCGGCACCAAAAGGTGCAGGCCCGAGGCGCCGATCAGCACGCCAGCCAGCAGTTCACCAAGAATGGTGGGGAGCTCAAAGCGAACCAGCACCTCCGCTAGGGAGCGGGCCGCTACAAAGATCAGCATGAAGCGAAGGACGCCGATCAGCGTTTCCGCCAACTCGAGGTCATGGCTGCTGATTTCGCTCAGCAGGGTGGGCAACAGCATCACGCCGGGCATCTCTCACGCCGAACCTTAGTGGTGATTCCGCCGACGAACTGTTCGCTGAATGATCCCGATTGACCGGGAATGTTGTAGTGGCGCGATGCGGCACTGGCAGGTTGTGTCGCGATGGCTACGGTCCAAATATCCCCAACAGGCGATCTGGTAGCACACCCAGGGCCTGACGGTGATTTGACGTTGCATGGCGCCCTCAACACCCATGACCACTGCCCCCCATCAAGCATCCCTGGCGCCGGTCTCGGCCCCAAGCGACGAGGAACTGCATCTACTCGACGCCTACTGGCGCACGGCCAACTATCTGGCCGTGGGAATGATCTATCTGCAGGACAATCCCCTGCTCAAAGAGCCCCTTCATCCTGACCACATCAAAAATCGCTTGTTGGGGCACTGGGGCTCCAGCCCAGGCCAGGCCTTCATCTGGACCCATGCCAATCGGCTGATCAACAAATACGACCTGGACATGATCTACATGTCCGGTCCAGGTCATGGAGCTCCTGGCGCCCGGGGGCCGGTGTACATCGACGGCAGCTACAGCGATCGTTATCCCGACAAATCCCTCGACGCCGAAGGACTGCGCAAGTTCTTCAAAATGTTCTCCTTCCCCGGTCACATCGGCAGCCACTGCACTGCCGAAATGCCCGGCTCCATTCATGAAGGCGGCGAACTCGGCTATGTGCTCTCGCACGCCTGTGGTTCGGTGCTCGACAACCCCGAGCTGATCACCATCGCTTGCGTGGGTGATGGTGAAGCTGAAACAGGCCCGCTGGCCACCAGCTGGCACATCAACAAATTCATCAACCCAATCCGCGACGGCGCCGTTCTGCCGATTCTTCACCTGAACGGCTACAAGATCGCCAACCCAACGATCCTCAGCCGGATCGATCACGAGGAACTGGAGAACCTGTTCAAGGGATACGGCTGGACGCCGATCTTCGTTGAAGGATCCGATCCGATCACGATGCATCGCGAGATGGCGGTGGCCTTTGAGCAGGCCGTGCTCGAGATCAAAGCTGTGCAGGAACAGGCCCGCAGCAACGGGGAAGCCTTCCGTCCGCGCTGGCCAATGATCGTGCTGCGGTCCCCCAAGGGATGGACCGGCCCCAGCGACATCGACGGGAAAAAAATCGAGAACTTCTGGCGCTCGCACCAGGTTCCCGTTGCTGACGTGAAAACCAACGAGAGCCACCTGCGGCTGCTCGAAGACTGGATGAAGAGCTATCGCCCGGAGGAGCTGTTCGACGACAACGGCGCCGTGCGTGAGCACATCCGCGCGCTCTCCCCAACAGGCAAGCGCCGGATGGGCAGCAACCCCCACACCAACGGCGGTGTACTGCGCAAAGACCTGCTCTTCCCTGCGATCGAGAGATATGCCGTTGATGTGCAGAGCCCTGGCAGCAGCGAAGTTGAAAACACCTACCCCCTGGGAGAGGTGATCCGCGATCTGATTCGAGAGAACCCCGGCGGCTACAGGCTCTTCGGACCGGACGAAACCCACTCCAACCGACTGCAGGCGGTCTACGAGACCACCAAGAAAGTGTGGATGGCCAACTTTCTGCCCGAGGATCTCAACGGCAGTGAACTTTCCCGCGATGGCTCGGTGATCGAGATGCTCTCTGAACACACCCTCGTGGGAATGATGGAGGGCTATTTGCTCACCGGTCGTAACGGCTTCTTCCACACCTACGAAGCCTTCGCCCACGTGATCAGCTCGATGTACAACCAGCACTGCAAGTGGCTGGAACACTGCGAGGAGATCCCCTGGCGCGCCCCAATCGGACCCTGGAACTGTCTGATTTCCTCCACTGTCTGGCGGCAGGACCACAACGGCTTCACCCACCAGGATCCCGGCTTCATGGATCTGGCCGGCAACAAAAAAGGGTCGATCACCCGGGTCTATTTGCCCGCTGATGCCAACAGCCTTCTCGCTGTCGCCGAGAACGCCCTTACCGAAACCAACGTCTCGAACATCATCGTTTGCGACAAGCAGAAACATCTGCAATACCTGACATTGGATCAGGCGCGTCGCCATGTGGCGAAGGGCATCGGCATCTGGGATTGGGCCTGCAACGACGACTGCGGCACCGACCTTGATGAACCGGATGTTGTGCTCGCTTCCGCCGGTGACATCCCCACCAAGGAATGCCTGGCAGCGATCGAAATCCTGCGAGAGCAGATCCCACAGCTCAAGGTTCGCTACGTGAACGTGGTGAAACTGTTCTCGCTGGCCCCCTCCAGCGAACACCCCCAGGGTCTCAGAGAAGAGGATTTCACGAGCCTATTCACGCCAGACAAACCGGTGATTTTCAACTTCCACGGTTACCCGTGGCTGATTCACCGGCTCACCTACCGCCGAACAAACCATGCCAACTTCCACGTTCGCGGTTACAAGGAGAACGGCAACATCAACACTCCGCTGGAACTGGCCATCAGCAACCAGATCGACCGCTTCAACCTGGTGATCGATGTGATCGACCGGGTTGACAAACTCGGGTCACGTGCCGCTCACATCAAGGAGCGGATGAAAGACGAGATCCAGAAACACCGCTGCTACGCCTACACCCACGGCATGGATGCACCGGAGATCAATAACTGGCGCTGGACTTTCGGCCACGGAGGGTCCAACACCTGACCCGTCAGCACCATCCATCCCATGGGGGGAGTCAACGCTCTCCCCTTTCCCCCTCCTGCCATGACCACCGCCCAACCCTTCGATCTGCGTCTGCCGACACCCGGTTGTTACAACGACCCTGAGCGCGCCGGCCTGGATGCCAAGAGTGTGTTCGACGGCATGACCGAACACCTGTTCTTCACGCTCGGCAAGCTCGCTCCCACCGCCAGCCGCCATGACCTCTACATGGCCCTGAGCTATGCGGTGCGCGACCGGCTGATGATGCGCTACCTCGCCACCACCGAGGCGATGCGGGCCCACCCCCAGAAATCGGTGGCCTATCTCTCGGCGGAATTCCTGATCGGTCCTCAGCTCCACAGCAACCTGCTGAACCTGGGGATCCAGAAGGAGGCCGAGGACGCGCTGAAGAATTTCGGCATTGAGTCGCTACAGCAGATCCTGGATGTGGAGGAGGAGCCAGGGCTGGGCAACGGCGGTCTCGGCCGTTTGGCGGCTTGTTATATGGAGTCGTTGGCGAGCCTGAAGATTCCAGCCACCGGCTACGGGATCCGCTATGAGTTCGGCATCTTCGACCAGCTGATCCGCGATGGCTGGCAGGTGGAGATCACCGACAAATGGCTCAAAGGCGGCTGGCCCTGGGAACTGCCTCAGCCCGATGAGGCCTGCTTCGTGGGCTTCGGTGGCCGCACCGAGAGCTACATCGACGACAAAGGTAACTACCGCTCGCGCTGGATTCCTGCGGAACACGCGATCGGCATCCCCCATGACGTGCCGGTGCTTGGGTATCGGGTCAACATCTGCGACCGGCTGCGCCTCTGGCGTGCCGATGCCACCGAAAGCTTTGATTTCTATGCCTTCAACATCGGCGACTACTACGGCGCCGTTGACGAAAAGGTGGGCAGCGAAACGCTTTCCAAGGTGCTGTATCCCAACGACGGCACCGACGAAGGCCGGCGGCTGCGCCTGAAGCAGCAGCACTTCTTCGTCAGCTGCTCCCTTCAGGACATGCTGCGCAGCCTCGACAACCGTGGGCTGGCCGTTGAAGACTTCCCCAGCTACTGGACGGTTCAGCTCAACGACACCCATCCCGCCATCGCCGTGGCGGAGCTGATGCGCCTGCTGATCGACGATCGGCACCTGGAGTGGGACAAGGCCTGGGACATCACCTCCCGCTCCGTGGCCTACACCAACCACACCCTGCTGCCCGAGGCTCTGGAAAAGTGGGATCTCGACCTGTTCAGCAGCCTGCTGCCCCGCCATCTCGAGCTGATTTACGAAATCAACCGGCGTTTCCTGCAACAGGTGCGACTGCGCTACCCCGGCAACGACGCCATCCAGCGCAAGCTCTCGATCATCGATGAAGAGGGCAGCAAAGCCGTGCGCATGGCGCACCTGGCAACGATTGGCGCTCACCACGTGAACGGTGTGGCAGCCCTGCATTCCGATCTAGTGAAAAGCGACCTGCTGCCGGATTTCGCAGCACTCTGGCCGGAGAAGTTCACCAACGTCACCAATGGCGTCACCCCACGCCGCTGGGTGGCCTTGGCCAACCCCGAGATGTCCGCCCTACTGGATGAGCACGTGGGCCCCGACTGGATCTCCAACATGGAGAACCTGCACAAACTGGAGGAGCATCAGAACGACCAGGGCTTCCTCGAGCTCTGGGGCAACACCAAACTGTCGGTGAAGCGCAAGCTGGCGACCTACATCCACCGCAACACCGGCGTGCTGGTGGATCCCTCCAGCCTGTTCGACGTGCAGGTGAAGCGCATCCACGAATACAAGCGCCAGCACCTCAATGCCCTGCAGGTGATCACCCAGTACCTGCGGATCAAAAACGGCCAGACCGACGGCATGGCCCCCCGCACCGTGATCTTCGGTGGCAAGGCCGCTCCGGGGTACTACATGGCGAAGCTGATCATCCGCTTCATCAACGGCATTGCCGACACCATCAACGCCGACCCGGACATGGATGGCCTGCTGCGGGTGGTGTTCCTGCCGGATTACAACGTGAAGCTGGGCGAGCAGGTCTACCCCGCCTCCGACCTCTCCGAACAGATCTCCACCGCTGGCAAGGAAGCCTCCGGCACCGGCAACATGAAGTTCGCCATGAATGGTGCCCTCACCATCGGCACCCTCGATGGAGCCAATGTGGAGATCCGCGAGCTGGTGGGAGGGGAGAACTTCTTCCTCTTCGGCAAGACCGTTGAGGAGATCACGGCCTTGAAGCAGGGCGGCTACCACCCAAGCGACGTCATCGCCGCGCTGCCGGAACTTCAGGAGGCCCTTCGGCTGATTGAGATGGGCCACTTCAGCAACGGTGACGGCGAACTGTTCCGCCCCCTGCTCGACAACCTCACTGGCAGCGACCCGTTCTATGTGATGGCCGACTACGCCGACTACCTACGGGCCCAAGAGGCGGTCAGCCGCGCCTGGAGCGATCGGATGCACTGGAATCGAATGTCGCTGCTCAACACGGCACGCACCGGGTTCTTCTCTTCCGACCGATCGATCAGCGAATACTGCAACAACATCTGGGCCGTGGATCCACTCAACGTGGAGATCACCTGCGACGTGCGCTGATGGGCGACCTCTGCCTGGTGATCAATCTGGGCAGTTCCAGCCTCAAGGCGGCCCTGGTGGACTCCACCGGGGCTTTCGTCTGGCATGAGGGGCGCAGCCTGGCCAAAGATGACGTGCTGGAAGACGTGCTCGACAGCTGGCTGACGCCGGCAATTGCGCCCCATGGGCACCGGCTGCAGCGCATCGGCCATCGCGTGGTCCACGGCGGGGAGCGGTTCACTGCACCGACACTGATCACGCCCGAGGTGGAATCCCGGCTCACAGAACTCATCCCTCTAGCCCCCCTGCACAACCCACCGGCATTAATAGGATTGGCCTGGGCACGACAGCGGGCACCGGACTGCCCGCAGTGGGCCTGCTTCGACACGGCCTTTCACAGCAGCCTGCCGGCGGCGGCCAGCACCTATGCCATTCCCCAGCAGTTGCGGGGCAAAGGTTTCCGCCGCTTCGGATTTCATGGCATCAACCACCAGCACGTGGCCGAATCGGTGGCGGAGCAATGGCGGCAGCAGGGCCGAGACCCGGCCAGCCTGCGGCTGATCAGTGCTCACCTGGGGGCCGGAGCCTCCCTGGCCGCCATCAAAGGCGGAATCTGCATCGACACCACCATGGGGTTCACCCCCTTGGAGGGGCTTGTGATGGCCACCCGCTCTGGCTCCATCGATCCTGGCCTGCTGCTGGAACTGATGCGTGAGGGATACAGCGCCGATGCCATGGCCGACATCCTGCAGAAGGACTCTGGCCTGAAGGGGCTATCGGGCCTGAGCGGAGACATGCGAGAGATCCGAGCTGCTGCCGGGAACGGCCACAACGGGGCGATCCGGGCCCTGAACGTGTTCCTTCACCGCCTGATTCAGTTGCTCGGGGCCATGGCCGCCAGCCTGCGCGGGGTGGATGTACTGGCCCTGACGGGCGGCATCGGCGAGCACGACCTGCAGCTGCAGAACGAACTGCGTCAGGCCTTGGCCTGGTGGGGAGACGTCGACGTGATTGTGGTTCCCGCTGATGAGGAGGGAATGATTGCCCGGCTGTGCCAGCGCCACAGCACTTCGGTGAAATCAGCTGCGATCGGGTAAGTCGGGCGTCTGATGCAACAAGCGGTTGAGCCGCAGACGGTCCACATTCAACGGGTCAGGAGCCAACTCACCGGCCAGTTCACGGAACTTATGCTCGATCTCTTCCGGGACGCGCACATCAAACACCCGTTCCATCAAGGCCTCGATTGAAAACAGATGGGCGTTGATGTTCTCCAGATCAGCAATGGCCTGTTGGAGTGAATCACCTGATTCTTCCGGAACTGGAGGTCCGGCGGCTGCAGACTTGGCAGCTGCTTCGGCGGTCTGGCGGGACCCATGTTGCTTCTGCAGATCCTCCAGCACCCGGCCCGAAAGTGTGCGGAACGACTGGAGTGCTGCCCAGTTGAGTTCCTGCTGCTGACGAAGGGTGGGCGATTCCCGGATCAGCCGATCATGCTCCCGGTAAAACCGTTGGCAATCCGGGCACTGGCAGGGCTCTTCCGGCAATGCAGTCCCTCGCGGTCATTCCCCACTATGCCACTGATCAAGCCGCCTGAGGTCCAAAGTCCTCCTCTGCCTGGGGGCCATCCTCACCAGCCGTGTCGGGCAAAGGGATCTCAATCGAGGACACCACACCGATGACGTCACGCAGTCGCATCGAATCTGCAAACCAACCCATGGCCTGTTCGGTGTCTCCCCGACGTTCGGCATCACTGGCCTGATCCTCATGGGCTTCGGCCAGCAAAGCCAGCCAGCAGAGGCAGCGGGCCTGCACCACGGATAGATCCAGATCCGTGGGCTGGGATTCAGCAATCCGTTCGCTTTCCTGCTGCACCAACAGCCTCAGACGCAGATCGTGAAGCTGGGTCATGGCACCCACACCCGGTTAGGGCAACCCTAGCGGTGGTGAGCGATCTGCCCACCCCACCAGATGTAGCGCTTACTACGTCTTCGGTGATTCTCACGGGGCTGGCGGGACTCGAACCCACGACCTACGGTTTAGGAAACCGTCGCTCTATCCAGCTGAGCTACAGCCCCAGACCTCTGAATTATGCCCACGAGGCATGATGAGATCTGAAAGCAGGCGAGGTGGTTGCGGCCGATCTCTTTGAGTGTCGGCTGAGGAAAGTCCGGGCTCCCTGATGGCCAGGCTTGCTGGGTAACGCCCAGTGCGGGTGACCGTGAGGAGAGTGCCACAGAAACACACCGCCGATGGCCGGTTCGCTGGCACAGGCAAGGGTGCAAAGGTGCGGTAAGAGCGCACCAGCAGCATCGAGAGGTGCTGGCTCGGTAAACCCCGGCTGGGAGCAAGGCCAAGGAACGACGGCTGGCCATTGGCCCCGTTCCGCTTGAACGCGCCGCTCGAGGCCGTCGGCAACGGCGGTCCCAGATAGATAGCCACCCACCCTCTGCAGATCAAACTCTGTGGTGGCGTGAACAGAACCCGGCTTATGTCCTGCTTTCAACCCCCTATCAGTGTTGCTCAGGAGTGCCTGTGGATCCATCCCGCGCCGCAGAGCTCACCGGCCTGATCCAGCGCCTGGACGCTGAAGTCCCAATCGACCCGGAACTGCTGGCCCAGGTGGATCAGGCCCTCACCCACGTCTCGACAGGTCGCGCCCGCAACCTGGAACGGCTGGAATTCCTCGGCGATGCGGTGCTGCGGCTCGCCGCCACCGAATTCATCGACCGCCACCATGCCGATCTCGCGGTGGGTGCCTGCTCGAACCTGCGGGCCCAGCTGGTCAGCGATCGCTGGCTGGCGGATGTGGGTGCAACGCTTGCCATCGAACAACACCTGCTGCTGGGACGGCACGCCCAGGGGGATCGTTCTGCTCAATCCAGGCTGCGGGCCGATGCCACCGAAGCGCTCATCGGTGCCTTGTACACGGCCCTTGGCGACCTTGAGGCGATTCACCGCTGGCTCACCCCCCACTGGCGGGCCACAGCCCAAGCGATGCTGGCCACCCCCCATCAGTTCAACGGCAAAACAGCCCTGCAGGAGTGGAGCCAGGGCCAGGGGCTGGGACTGCCCCAGTACTTCACCGAGGAATGCAACCGCCAGCACGGCGACCCTGAGCGCTTCCGTTGCCGGGTGAGCGTCGACAACAAGGAGCTGGCCGAAGCAAAGGGCCGCTCCCGCAAGGAAGCGGAGCAAATCGCGGCGGCAACCGCCCTTCAGATCCTGGAGGGCAGCAAGGCACCGCAGGAATCGCAATGACGGGCATCCCTGCGGTGCCCCTGACGCCCACAGCTGCCGCAGGTCACATCCACCCCTTTCTGCTGGTGATGCCGCACTCCCGACACCGTCAAAATCCCGGTGGGGATGGCAATGATGCCGAAACCCAAGAGCATCACCACCGAGGCCAGCAAACGCCCCAGTTCCGTCTGAGGCACCACATCGCCGTACCCAACCGTGGTCATCGTCACGATCGCCCAGTAGACGCCACTCGCCACCGTCTGGAACTGGGAATCCGGCCGGACACTCTCGATCACGAAGATGCTGTAGCCGAGAACGACCTGCAGCAGAAACACAAAGAACAGAAAGACGCCAATGGTGCGAGCACTTCCCCGCAGCGCCTGGCCCAGAACGCGAGCCTCATCAATGAACTTGAGCAGCTTGAACACCCGCAGGATGCGGCCGAACTTGAACACCCAAAGCAACAGCTCACTGCGCACCTGCGGCACGAAAAAGAACAGCACCGCTGAGGCGTCGATCAAGCCGGTGAAGCTGAACAAATAGCGGCGGGGCTGTTCCACCAAAGCCAGATGCAGCACAAAATCAGCGGCAAACACCGCCAGGCAAACGTTCTGCACCAAATCGATCCAGAGCACATCCGTCTGGCGCAGGGCTGAATTGCCCAAGGGATCGGGTTCCAGCAACAAAGCCAGAACGCTCAACAGGATCGCCCCGAAGATGACGGCGTTATAGGCCTTGCCCGCTGGAGTGCTGGCTTCCAGCACCGTGGCCCGCAGGCGTTGACGCAAGCTGCGGTCCGCGTCCATTGCCCTAAGCCGGCTGGAGGTCTTTCAAACGCAGGGTGACCAACTTGTCCCAGTTGCCACCTTCAAACAAGACGGCCGCGCGATCTCCGCTGATCCGCTGCACGAAGCCGGTGTAACCGTTGTAAATCGAGGTGGCATCGGCCACGGTCACGGTGGAGCCGGGGAGGATCGGAGCAGCTGCAGACGCCATGGCTCGGTCGCGAACGGATCTGGCGCCATTATCGGCAGAGTGTGCGGCGGATGGCATGGCAGAAAGCGACGACTGGCTCAGCGTCGGCAAGATCGTTGGGGTTCAGGGGCTGCAGGGGGAACTGCGGGTGAACCCCGCCAGTGATTTCCCTGAGCGCTTCACGGCACCAGGGCCCCGATGGCTGCGCAGCCGCCAGGGGGGTGAGCCCACGGAAATCCAACTCAAAAAAGGCCGGCAACTGCCGGGCAAGTCGCTGTTTGTTGTGCGCTTTGAGGGAATCAACAACCGCGGAGCCGCTGAAGCCCTCGTAGGGCAAGAGCTACTGGTGTCGGCAGATGATCGCCCCGAGTTGGAGGAGGGAGAATTTCACCTGCTCGATCTGGTCGGGCTGGACGCACGGCTCTCAGCCGCCGGCCCCAGCATCGGCAGCGTGACGAACCTGATCAGCGGCGGCAACGATCTGCTGGAGGTGACCACAGCCGACAGCCGCAAGCTGCTGATCCCCTTTGTGGAGGCGATCGTGCCGGAAGTGCATCTCAACGAGGGCTGGTTGCTGATCACCCCTCCGCCTGGCCTCCTGGAGCTCTGAAGCAAACCCATCGCACCAGGGCATCGACAGAAGCCCCTGGGGCAAGCGAATCTGGGTCACCGCTTTCAGGACGAGATGGCCGCCACACCGCTGATTCCTGTGATCCTCTGCGGAGGAACCGGCACACGGCTGTGGCCGCTATCGCGGGCGAGTTATCCCAAGCAATACTGGCCGCTCAGTGGTGACGGCGAAGCAACGCTGCTGCAGCAGACCCAACAACGGCTCCATGGCCTGGACGCCCTGGCAGCTCCCCTGCTGATCTGCAACGAGGACCACCGCTTCATCGTGGCCGAACAGATGCGGCAGATCGGGGTCGAACCGAACGCGATCCTGCTGGAGCCAATGGGCCGCAACACCGCCCCGGCGGTGACGGTGGCTGCGCTGCAGGCCACCTCCAATGGCGACGACCCCCTGCTGCTGGTGCTAGCGGCGGATCACCTGATCCGCGATGCCGCTCAATTCCGCCAGGTCATCGACGCGGGCCGCAAACCCGCTGAAGAGGGACGTCTGGTGACCTTCGGCATCGTGCCAACGGCGCCGGAAACCGGCTACGGCTACATCGAAGCCAGCGAACCCTTCAGCGCCGGTCGAGCCGAACACATGCCGATCAAGCGGTTTGTGGAGAAGCCCGACCAGGCCACAGCGGAACAGTTCCTCTCCACCGGCCGCTTCACCTGGAACAGCGGCATGTTCCTGTTCCGTGCCAGCGCCATGCTGGCGGAATTGGAGCGGCTGGCCCCGGAGGTGGTGAGCTGTTGCCGGGCAGCACTCGAGCAGGACACCGCAGACCTGGAATTTTTACGGCTGGAGCGGGAGGCCTTTGCCAAGTGCCCCAACGTGGCCATTGACGTGGCCGTGATGGAAAAAACGGAACTGGGCAGTGTGCTGCCGCTGGATGCGGGTTGGAGCGATGTCGGCAGTTGGAGTGCCCTTTGGGAAACCTCAGAACAGAGGGACGCCCAAGGAAACGTGCTTCAGGGCCACGTGATCGCCGAAGGCAGCCGTGACTGTTACTTGCGCAGTGAACACCGCCTGGTGGTGGGCTTGGGGATCGAGAACCTGGTGGTGGTGGAAACCGACGACGCTGTGTTGATTGCTGATCGCTCGAAGGCCCAAGAGATCAAGACCGTGGTGAAACAGCTGGAGGCCGACGGCAGCCCTGAGGGCAAGGCCCACCGCAAGATTTACCGGCCTTGGGGCTCCTACACCGGTGTGGTGGAGGACAGCCGCTGGCAGGTGAAGCGGATCTCGGTCAAACCCGGTGCCAGCCTTTCACTGCAAATGCACCACCACCGGGCTGAGCACTGGATCGTGGTGCGCGGAACAGCGATCGTCGAACGCGACGGCGAAGAGCAACTGCTGGGTGAGAACCAGAGCACCTACATCCCCCTGGGTTGCAAACACCGACTCAGCAATCCCGGAAAAATCCCCGTCGAGCTGATTGAGGTGCAAAGCGGGGAGTACCTCGGGGAAGACGACATCGTGCGCTTCGAGGATCGCTACGGCCGCAGCAATCTCAGCATCAGCGCCAGCTGAAGCTCATTCCACCGTGACGCTCTTGGCCAGATTGCGGGGTTGATCCACATCCAGGCCCCGATGGGCTGCGATGTGATAGCTCAGCAACTGCATCGGCACGACGGTAAGCAGGGGGCTGATCCACTCGCTCACCGAAGGCACCGGCAGCAGTTCGTCGAACAAATCAGTATCTGGCCCTTTGGGCGCAACCCCGATGAGTTGAGCATCGCGGGCCTTGGCTTCCTGAGCGTTGCTGAGCACCTTGTCGAACACCACACCGGGCACGGCGATGGACACCACCGGCACACGGGAATCGAGCAAGGCGATCGGGCCATGCTTCATCTCACCTGCCGGATAACCCTCGGCATGGATGTAGCTGATTTCCTTGAGCTTCAACGCCCCCTCCAAGGCAATCGGATAGTTGATGCCGCGTCCCAGGAAAATCACATCCTGGGTGTCGGCAAAGCGATGAGCCAGAGCCTCAGAACGCTGATCGTGCAGATCCACGAGCTGACGCAGCTGCTGAGGCAAGCCGCGAAGTTCATCGGCGAGAGCCTTGATCTCAGCAGCGGGGCGTGCGCCACGACGCGCAGCAAACGCCATAGCAAGGCCATAGAAAGCCAGCAATTGCCCCAGGAAGGTCTTGGTGGCAGCCACACCCACTTCAATACCGGCGCCGATGTCGAGGATGTGGGGCACCTGGCGCGACAGCGAGCTCTCGGGTCGGTTGGTCACCCCCAACTGGCGAGGAGCAAAAGCCGGATCCCCATGGGCGCGCCTTCGCGCCGCCTCCATCGCCAGGGCAGCGAGGGTGTCGGCCGTTTCACCGGACTGGGTCACCCCGATCGTGAGGGTGTGGGGGGCCAGGGGCGGCGGGGCGTAGCGAAATTCACTGGCGTAGTGCACCGACGTGGGGATCCCGGCGAACTGCTCCAGCAGATAGGCCCCCACCATCGCGGCATGGCGACTGGTGCCGCAGGCCAGGATCTGAATCCGCTCAACCCCGGCATAAAACGCATCGTCCAAAGGCAGAGCCACCTGCTGATCAGCCGGCAGCCCCTGGGGGAGATGGCGTGCGACCCACAGCTCCGCCGTCTCCGGTTGCTCATGGATTTCCTTGAGCATGAAGTGACGGAACTCACGCTTGTCCGCCACGTGATCCACGCCACTGAGCTGGGTGGGCATGCGTTGCTGACGCACCCCTGAAGCGTCGTAAAGCTCAACGCCTAGTGGTGAAAGCAAGGCCACCTCACCGTCTTCCATCGGCAGGATCGTGCGGGTGAACCCCGCCAGTGCAGGCGTGTCGCTGGCACAGAGAAACTCCCCTTCACCCAAGCCGATCAAGAGGGGTGCCGCCTTGCGAGCCACCGCCAACGCCCCCGGAGCTTGATCCCAGATCACCGCCAGGGCGTAAGCCCCCTGCAGCTGAGGCAGCACGTGCTGCAGGGCCTCCAGCAACAACCCACCGCCTGGGGTTCCACCCGCGGCTTGCAACTGCTGCAGTTCTGCAGCCAGCAGATGCGGAATCACCTCCGTGTCCGTCTCCGACTGAAACACCACCCCCGCAGCCTCCAGCTGCTCCCGCAGGGAACGATGGTTCTCAATGATTCCGTTCTGCACCACGGCCACCGCCCCATCGCTGCTGCGGTGCGGGTGGGCATTGCGCTCCTCAGGCTTGCCATGGGTGGCCCAGCGGGTGTGGCCGATGCCGCATTGCCCGGGGGCCCCTTCCGTATCCACACAGGCGGTGAGATTGCGCAGCTTGCCTTTGGCCCGCAGACAGGTCAGCTCCCCCTGAGCGGCCACCGTGGCAATCCCGGCGGAGTCGTAACCGCGGTACTCCAGCTGGCGGAGACCCTCCAGGAGCTGGGGTGCCGCTTCTCTGGAGCCCACCAGGGCAACGATTCCGCACATACAAAAAAAAGCCCGGCTCAAGCCGGGCAGAGCTTATGAGGTGAAACGAATCAGATCAGTACGCCAGACCCATGGAGCGGGTGGTCTCATCTCCCAAGTAAACGCGGATGCTGAGGAAGTCGGTGGGGCAGGCCGTTTCACAGCGCTTGCAACCCACACAATCCTCAGTGCGTGGGGAGGAAGCAATCTGGCCGGCTTTACAGCCGTCCCAGGGCACCATCTCAAGGACGTCGAGAGGGCAGGCACGCACGCACTGGGTGCAGCCGATGCAGGTGTCGTAGATCTTGACGGCGTGGGACATGTGCCCGATGCATACGAAGGCTTGCGGCAAACGTACCCGTCCCTGGTCGGTCCATGGCCAGGCCGTCACCGTTGTTAACGGCGAGTCAATGGCGAAGGGACCACCGAAGGCGTGCCCGTAAGATGCAGCGTCCCGTTGCCACGGCTATGTCCCAGGAAGCGATTCTCGAGAAGGTGCGTTCGATCGTTGCGGAGCAACTGAGTGTTGATTCCGGTGAAGTGAAGCCTGAATCCAACTTTCAGAACGATCTGGGTGCTGATTCTCTGGACACCGTGGAACTCGTGATGGCCCTCGAAGAGGCCTTCGACATCGAGATCCCCGACGAGGCCGCTGAAGGCATCACCACCGTCGGCGACGCCGTCAAGTACATCGAAGACAAGCAGGCCTGAGCAACGCAATGGTGGATGGTCTCCATCGCGTCGTCATTACCGGCCTCGGCGCGGTCACACCGATCGGCAACACGGTTCAGGACTACTGGAACGGCCTTACCTCCGGCAGCAACGGAGTTGAGGCCATCACCCTGTTCGATGCATCCGAGCACGCCTGTCGCTTTGCGGCGGAGGTGAAGGATTTCGATCCGACAGGTTTCATCGAACCGAAGGAAGCCAAGCGCTGGGATCGGTTCTGCAAGTTCGGCGTGGTGGCAGCCAAACAGGCTGTGGCCCATGCAGGCCTTGAGATCAGCGAAGCGAATGCGGATCGGATCGGCACAATCATTGGCTCTGGCGTCGGCGGCCTGCTGACGATGGAAACGCAAGCTCACGTGCTTGAGGGTCGCGGCCCGGGACGGGTGAGCCCGTTCACGGTGCCAATGATGATCCCCAACATGGCCACAGGCTTGGCGGCCATTGCCTTAGGCACCAAGGGCCCCAGCTCAGCGGTGGCCACCGCTTGCGCCGCCGGCTCGAATGCCGTTGGCGATGCCTTCCGGTTGCTGCAGCTGGGCAAGGCAGATGCCATGGTCTGCGGTGGTGCCGAATCGGCGATCACACCCCTCGGGGTGGCCGGCTTCGCCAGCGCCAAGGCCCTGTCGTTTCGCAATGACGATCCGGCCACGGCCAGCCGTCCGTTCGACAAGGAGCGGGATGGCTTTGTGATCGGTGAAGGTGCAGGCGTTCTGGTGCTCGAAACCCTCGAGCACGCCCAAGCCCGTGGCGCCACGATCCTCGCTGAAGTGGTCGGTTACGGCATGACCTGCGACGCCCACCACATCACCTCACCCACACCGGGCGGCGTTGGTGGTGCGGAAGCCATGCGTCTCGCCCTGGCCGATGGCGGCATTGATCCTTCGGAGATCGACTACGTCAACGCCCACGGCACCAGCACTCCGGCGAACGACAAGAACGAGACCTCGGCGATCAAGAGCGCACTGGGCGACCGGGCGCTGCACATTCCCGTGAGCTCCACAAAATCGATGACCGGTCACCTGCTAGGTGGCTCCGGCGGCATTGAGGCCGTGGCCTGCGTGCTGGCGCTCCAACACGGCGTCGTGCCCCCCACGATCAACCACACCACCCCGGACCCCGACTGTGATCTGGATGTCGTGCCGAATCAGGCGCGGGATCAGACACTGGGAACCGTGTTGTCCAACTCCTTCGGCTTCGGCGGCCACAACGTCTGCCTGGCTTTCAAACGCGCCAGCTGAGCCTTCCCGCTCACGCTGTGCGTCAAAATCGCTCCAACTTTCCTCTTAACACCATGGTCGCTGCGCCCGCGTCACTCGACACGCTCTGCATCAACAGCATCCGGATGCTGGCTGTCGACGCCATCAACAAGTCCAACAGCGGCCACCCCGGCCTGCCAATGGGCTGCGCACCCATGGGTTATGCGCTCTGGGACAAGTTCCTCAATCACAACCCCAAGAACCCCAAGTGGTTCAACCGCGACCGCTTCGTGCTGTCGGCTGGCCACGGCTGCATGCTGCTCTACGCGCTGCTGCACCTCACCGGCTACGACTCGGTGACCATCGATGACATCAAGCAGTTCCGGCAGTGGGGCTCCAAGACCCCGGGGCACCCCGAAACGTTTGAGACCCCAGGTGTTGAGGTGACCACCGGCCCCCTGGGTGCCGGCATCTCCAACGCTGTGGGTCTGGCCATCGCTGAATCCCACCTGGCAGCCAAGTTCAACAAGGCTGACTCCACCGTGGTGGATCACTACACCTATGTGGTGATGGGTGACGGCTGTAACCAAGAAGGTGTCTCTTCAGAAGCTGCATCCCTGGCTGGCCACCTGAAGCTGGGCAAACTGATCGCCCTCTACGACGACAACAACATCACCATCGATGGCCGCACCGATGTGTCCTTCACCGAAGACGTGTTGAAGCGCTACGAGGCCTACGGCTGGCACGTTCAGCACGTGGCCGAGGGCAACACTGATGTGGATGCCATCGCCAAGGCGATCGAAGCCGCTAAGGCCGTGACCGACAAGCCGTCGATCATCAAGGTGACCACCACCATCGGCTACGGCTCCCCCAACAAGGCCGATACCGCCGGAGTGCATGGTGCTGCTCTGGGTGAAGAGGAGGCAGGTCTGACCCGTCAGCAGCTGGGTTGGGACTACGCACCCTTCGAAATCCCCCAGGATGCCTACGACCAGTTCCGCAAGGCCATCGACCGTGGCGCCAGCCTCGAGGCCGAGTGGAACCAGACCCTGGCCACCTACCGCACCAAATACCCCACCGAGGCCGCCGAGTTCGAGCGGATGCTGCGCGGTGAGCTGCCAGAGGGTTGGGACAAGGACCTGCCCACCTACAGCCCCGAAGACGGTGGCTTGGCCACCCGCAAACACTCCCAGATCTGCCTGGGTGCATTGGGTCCCAACCTGCCCGAACTCATTGGCGGCTCCGCTGACCTCACCCATTCCAACTACACGGACATCAAGGGTGAAACCGGCTCCTACCAGGCCAGCAGCCCGGAGAAGCGTTACCTCCACTTCGGTGTGCGCGAGCACGCCATGGCCGCCATCCTCAACGGCATCGCCTACCACAACAGTGGCTTGATCCCCTACGGCGGCACCTTCCTGGTGTTCGCCGACTACATGCGCGGCTCCATGCGCCTGTCTGCCCTGAGCATGCTGGGTGTGATCTACGTGCTCACCCACGACTCCATCGGCGTCGGCGAAGACGGCCCAACCCACCAGCCGATCGAAACCATCCCATCTCTCAGAGCAATGCCCGGGATGTTGGTGTTCCGTCCTGGCGATGGCAACGAGACCAGCGGTGCCTACAAGGTGGCCATCCAAAACCGCAATCGCCCCAGCTCCCTGTGCCTCAGCCGCCAAGGCATGGCCAACCAGGCGAACTCCTCCATCGACAAGGTCGCCCTCGGCGGCTACGTGCTCGAGGACTGCGCCGGCACTCCCGATCTGATTCTGATTGGCACAGGTACCGAGCTCGACCTCTGCGTCCAGGCCGCCAAGCAGCTCACCGCTGAAGGCAAGAAAGTGCGCGTGGTGTCCATGCCTTGCGTCGAGTTGTTCGACGAGCAGACCGATGCCTACAAGGAAGAAGTACTCCCCAACGCCGTGCGCAAGCGCATGGTGGTGGAAGCGGCAGAATCCTTCGGCTGGCACCGTTTCATTGGCCTGGATGGCGACAGCGTCACAATGAACCGCTTCGGTGCTTCCGCCCCCGGCGGCACCTGCCTAAAGGAATTCGGCTTCACCGTGGAGAACGTGGTCGCCAAGGCCAAAGCTCTGCTCGGCTGATCTCCACACAGCTTCAACGCAAGACCCTCTGCCGAGGCAGAGGGTCTTTTTTAATGCCTAACAACAAAAACCCGACGTCCTGAAGGACGCCGGGCCAACGACTGAATTCAAGCGACGCGATCAATCAGCTTTGTCGAGCTTGACCGGGGTGAGCTCTGCAGCGCCTGCTTTGGTTTCAAGCACCTTGGCCAGACCTTCGAGGTCCTCATCGGTGATTTTCGTCTGCATTGGGCAGTGCTTCGGTCCGCACATCGAGCAGAACTCAGCCTGCTTGTAGATGTCAGCCGGCAGGGTTTCGTCGTGATACTCCTTGGCCCGCTCAGGGTCCAAGGACAGCTCAAACTGCTTGTTCCAGTCGAAGTTGTAACGGGCCCGGCTGAGCTCGTCGTCACGATCGCGAGCACCCGGGCGGTGACGGGCGATGTCGGCCGCATGGGCAGCGATCTTGTAGGCGATCAGGCCTTCGCGGACATCCTCAGCATTGGGCAGACCGAGATGCTCCTTCGGGGTCACGTAGCAGAGCATCGCTGTGCCATGCCAACCGGCCATCGCCGCGCCGATGGCGGAGGTGATGTGGTCGTAACCAGGGGCGATGTCGGTGACCAGGGGACCAAGCACATAGAAGGGCGCTTCGCTGCACTCCTCCATCTGCTTCTTCACGTTGAACTCGATCTGGTCGAGGGGCACGTGACCAGGGCCTTCCACCATCACCTGGACGTCATGCTTCCAGGCGCGACGCGTCAGTTCACCAAGAGTGTGCAATTCAGCCAACTGAGCAGCATCCGACGCATCGTGCTGGCAACCGGGACGCAGCGAGTCCCCCAGGGAGAAGGTGCAGTCGTAGCGCTTGAAGATCTCGCAGATGTCATCGAAGCGCGTGTATAGCGGGTTCTGACGGTGGTGGTAAAGCATCCACTGGGCCAGGATCCCTCCGCCGCGGCTGACGATGCCGGTGATGCGCCCCTTCACCTTGGGCAGGTGCTCGATCAACAGACCGGCGTGGATGGTCTGGTAATCAACGCCCTGCTGGCAATGCTTCTCAATGATGTGGAGGAAATCATCCTCATCGAGCTTCTCGATCGAGCCATGCACGCTCTCAAGCGCCTGATAAACGGGCACCGTGCCGATCGGCACTGGGGAGGCACCGATGATCGCTGTGCGCACCTCATCGAGATTGACGCCACCGGTGGAGAGATCCATCACGGTGTCGGCGCCATACTTCACCGCCAACTTGAGCTTCTTCACCTCCTCAGCGGCGTCCGAAGCATTGGGTGATGCGCCGATGTTGGCGTTCACCTTGCACTTGCTGGCGATGCCGATCGCCATCGGCTCAAGATTCGCGTGGTTGATGTTGGCTGGAATGATCATCCGCCCCCGGGCCACCTCCTCCATCACCAGCGACTCAGGCAGGTTCTCCCTCTTGGCCACATGAGCCATTTCTTCGGTCACCACACCCTGGCGGGCGTAGTACATCTGAGAGACGTTGGCCTGGCCCTTGCGGGACTCAACCCAGGAAGCGCGCATGATCTGAGGTGCGACGGACAGCCCAGGGGTCGACGTTGTGGCCGTAGATCACGCTCTAACACTTCCCTGCGCCGGCATGACCCGGGATCAGGTTCGGAGGGTGTGATCTCAGTCCGAGTTCACGATGAAACCCAGACACCCCTAGTGATGCCTGAACGCTAGCAAGCGTTTCTCAAAGCCCCATTCAGCCAGCTTGCAAACCATTGAGAACCGCAGCCACCACCCGGTGATCGCTGTCCTGCTGCAGGGATTGCAACAGGCCTCTGGCCTGCACCGCGATGGGGTCGCTGCCCCCCTCCCGGACAATCCGACTGAGAATCTCGGCCCCACTCACCCGCACGATGGCGTCAGCATCAGCGATGGCCATGGTTGCCAACTCAAGCAACCAAGCCAGATCAATGTCGGGCTGTTCCGCCAAGGCGGAAAGAATGCTGCAGCGCACCAACCAGGCGGCATCAGCTTCAAACGCCGAGCGCAGCAAGGGCCAGGCGCGCTCCACCCCGTAGCTGGCCAGGGCATTGGCGGCTTCGGCCCGAACGTTGGGGTCCTCATCCGCCGTGATCAATGCACTCAGCACAGCCCAACCCTGCTCAGTGCGCTTGTAACCCAGTCCGCTGCAACTCAACGAGCGCACCAGAAAGGGCTTCTGCTCCGTGCCCAGCACCAGCAACGGCACTGCCTCAGCATCAGAACAATGACGAAGCTGGGTGATCGCCGGCATCGCCTTCACAGGATCTCCACTGGCAATGGCCTGGCGCACGGAGTCGAGATCAGGCTTCTGTGGATCGGTCTCACTCATGGGTTGCTGCCGGGGGTGCGCGCCCGCTGAAGATCGGCCAACAGCCTGGCGCGGCGACGCTGCCGACCGAGAGCGCTGCTGATCATCAGGCCCGACCCCACCAGCATCGCCGGCAACACCTGAACCCGGTCTTTGCCCTGCCGCTGCTGGGTGGCCAACAAGGCCAGCAGAATCAACAACGGTGCCCCGAGGGAAACCCAAATCACCGCGCGACGTTGGTTCATGCCGAGGTGTTCTCCGTGATCCAAGCCAGCACGGTGGACGTCAGCACCGCAATACCAACACCGAGGGCATCTTCTTCCAAGGCAAAGGCCCCGTTATGCAAGGGCGCACAACCCTCCGGCCCAGCCACCCCCAGGCGCACCATCATTCCCGGCACATCCCGAAGCAACTCAGCAAAATCTTCGGCGCCCAGGGAGGGTTGCTCCACCGGCAGCACCTTGTCGCGGCCCAAACAATCCACCGCACAGCGCTCCAACAGATTTGTGAGATGCGGGTCGTTGTGCACCGGCGGGGCAATGCAGCGGTAGTTCACCACAGCCGTGCCACCGCCGCTGGCACAGATTCCCTGCACCGTCTCGTCGATCCAGGCCGGCAGCTGGGCGTGCTGCTGCAGATCCAGACAGCGCACGGTACCCAGCAAACGCACTTGATCAGCAATCACGTTGAAGGCGCGACCGCCCTCCACCTTGCCGAAACTGATCACCACCGGCTGCAACGCATCCAGGCGGCGGGCAATCGTCTGCTGCAGCTCCGTGATCACCCGTGCCGCCAGCCAGACAGCGTCCACCGACTGATGGGGGCGAGCGCCATGGCCACCCTCCCCCTGCACCAGGATCTCCAGCTCACCAGCCGCCGCCGTGAGACAGCCCCGCCGGATCCCCACCGTGCCCACCGGCAGATTCGGCACCACATGCAGCCCATACAAGGCATCGAGGCCCTCCACCGCCCCCGCATCCCGCATCCACACCGCCCCCTGGGCCAACTCTTCAGCGGGTTGAAACAGCAGCCGCACCCGGCAGCCCAACTTCGGCTCCTGGGCCAACAACCGCGCCACCCCCAGGCCCGTGCAGGTGTGCAGATCATGGCCACAGGCATGCATCAGGCCCTGGCGGGTGGAGGCATAGGACAAGCCTGTGCGTTCCTCCACAGGAAGAGCATCCATGTCGACCCGCAACCCCACCGTTGGGCCCTGATCCGGCCCCAGTTCCGCCAAGACGCCTGTGCGGCCGACCCCCTCACGAACGCGCCAACCCAGCTGACGTAACTCGCCCGCCACCAGGGCAGCTGTCTGGTGCTCTTCACCGCTGAGTTCGGGATGAGCATGCAAATGCCGGCGCAGCTCCAGTAGCTCTGGTAGCTCACGACTGAGTCGATCAGCGAGAGGCTGCGCTTGGGTCATCTCAAGACGCCTCCAAGGCCAGGAATGCCATCAAATCCGCCGTCGGCTGAGGGGGCCAACGGCGCACCTGCTGCAGCCAGTCCGCCTGTCGGTAGCGCTGATCCAGACCCGCCGCCGCGGCCCAGTGGCTTTCGGCTTCACCACTGGATCCCGATCGCCACAGCAGACCACTGAGGGCCGCCCGAGCATCAGCAAACAAGGGGTAGCGGCGAATCAGCTTGCGCAATTCCGCCTCCGCCCAATCGAGATCTCCCGCCTGCCAGGCCGCCAAGGCCTCGCTGGAACGGGCCATCGCAAAGCCGGGGCGGGCGAGAGAGGCCCGGCCGTAGAGCGCACGGGCCTCAGTCCAGTCCCCTTGCGACCCACGCACATTGGCCAAGTTGTACAGGGCTGAGGCATCCTGCGGATCCCGATCCAGGATCCAGAGATAGTCGTCCGCTGCAGCGGACCAGTCTTGAAGCGCCTCCTCCGCCGTGCCGCGGTTCAAGCGCGGATCACTTTCCTCCGGCGCCAGAACGATCGAGGCACTCTGGTCTTCGATGGCCCCGAACGCATCTCCAAGCGCAAGGCGAACATTGCCGCGATTGCTCAGCGCGGCTGCATCCTCAGGGGCCTGCTCCAGGAACCGATCCCAGAGAGGCAGCGCCTCCACAAAATCCCCCTGGCGGCTGGCCGTCAGCGCCTGCTCATAGAGCCCCTGAAGATCCAGAGCCTGCGCCGGCAGCGCCAGCACCAGGCTCAACAGCAGCACCAGAAGCCTGTTCATGCCGCCTCCGCAAGATGGGTTCGGGCCGCATCCGTGACCATCCGGCCGCGAGGGGTGCGCATCAACAACCCCTGCTGCAACAAAAACGGTTCCACCACGGTCTCCAGGGTGACGGGGTCATCGCCAAGGGCCGCCGCCAGAGTTTCTAGGCCCACCGGACCACCACCATGGTGTTCGATTAGGAGCTGCAGCAATCGCCGATCACTGGCATCAAGGCCACGATGGTCGACCCGGTGAAGGCTGAGGGCCTCCCCCACCAGGGACTGATCTATTGGACCGGTGCCAGTACCGCGGACGCTGGCTACATCCCTCACCCGGCGCAGCAACCGATTGGCGATCCGAGGCGTGCCGCGGCAAGACGCCGCAATGCTTCTGCAGGCCTCCGGCGTGAGGGTCACCCCGATCAGCCCTGCAGTTCGCGACACAATCGCCTCCAGATCCGCTTGCCCGTAAAACTCCAACCGCTGAATTAGGCCAAAACGATCCCGGAGCGGTGAACTCAGGGATCCGGCCCTGGTGGTGGCCCCCACCAGGGTGAATGGCGGCAAGTCGAGGGAACGAGTGCGCGCCGTGCTTCCTTTACCAACGGTGAGATCGAGGCGACGGTCCTCCATCGCCGGATAAAGCAACTCCTCCGCAACCCTGCTGAGGCGGTGAATCTCGTCAATGAACAGCAGATCGCGGGGCTGCAGATTGACCAACAGCCCAACGATGTCTCGAGGTCGTTCCAGGGCCGGCGCACTGGTGACCTTGCAGTGGACCCCCATTTCTTCGGCCAACACCATGGCCATGGTGGTTTTGCCCAACCCAGGCGGGCCGTAGAGCAGCACATGATCGAGGGCATCACCGCGGCCGAGCGCCGCTTGCACCGCAATGCCCAGAACCTGCTTCAGCTCGCTCTGACCGATGTAGTCGTCAAGGCGCTGAGGCCGAAGCTTGTCTTCCGGCCGACTCACCCCCTCTTCAGGGGCCGGCTGAGGATCCACCAGCGCTTCAGGGCGGCGTGGTGGCTTGCGACCGGAACTAGAAGAGACAATCGCCATGCGGGCAGGGTACCCAGACCTGGATAGGGTCGGAAGACGCAGCCACAGCCATGGCCAAGGGAGGAGCGAAAAAAGCAGCCGCAGCCGCCGCACGGGCCGCAGCCAACCGAATGCTGGCGGACAACCGTCAGGCCCGGCATCAATACGAGATCCTCGAAACCCTGGAAACCGGCATCGAGCTGGTGGGAACCGAGGTGAAGTCGATCCGTAACGGCAAAGCCAACCTGCGCGATGGCTTCTGCCTGATCCGCAATGGAGAACTGCAGCTGCACAACGTGCACATTTCACCCCACACCCACGCCGGTAGCTACTTCAACCACGACCCTCTGCGCACCCGCAAACTGCTGGCCCATCGCCGCGAGATCGACAAGTTTCGCGGTCTAGTTGATCAGAAAGGGCTCACGCTGATCCCGCTGAGCCTCCAGCTCAAGGGTTCGTGGATCAAGCTCACCATCGGGCTGGGCAAAGGCCGAAAGCTGCACGACAAGCGAGCTGCTGAAAAGGAGAAGCAATCCAAGAAAGAGGTGAAGGCGGCGATAGCTCGCTACTGAACGTTCGAATCCAGCCCCGGTGGCCTTACCAGCTCTCCAGTGGCCGAGTCGGGCAACGGATCCAGGTCCACATCCGGCAAGGGGGGGCGAGGACGGTCCGCCCTGCAGGACAAGGTGAGCAGACCGGAGGAGACCCCCTCATTGGTGATCAGCACTTGCAACGGCGAGCCCGCTTCCGCCGCAATCCGGGCCACCCGCAGCGGACCGCGCTCCTCCACCACCTGCCCGTTGGCAGCGAACACCATCATCTGCATCAGCGGCGTGCCGTTGATGCCAAGGGCCAAGGCATTACCGGCCGGCACTTGAACCAGCACCAGGCGGGCGCCACCGGCGGGGATGCGCAAGGACGTGTTCGTGGGTTCGAGGGGACGCGCTACGAGTCGCTCAATGTCGACGTCATCAAGGCTCTGCATGGCCGCTGCAATCCAAAGCTGACGGAACGGTTCGGCAGGTTTCTGGCCCTGCATGGTCCCCGGCAGCAGATCCTGAGCAGCGGCACTCACCAGATGTTCCACCACCTGCGGGTGAACGCCCTGCTTCAGCAACGTCTGACGCGGCTGCTCCCAGTCCCCATCACGCAGACGGCCCAACCGGGCCCGCATCGCCGGCGGCAGCTGCTCGATGCGAGACAGCCATTCCTCCGCCAGCTCAGTCCAGACCCTGCGCAGCGGTGCATCCTCCAGTGACTCCGAAGGGAGGCTGCCACCGCGTTCAGGGAAACGGCTGAGCATGCTGGCTTCCACCAGATTGAGGAACCAACTGCGATCCACCTGAAGCGCCCGCAGCCGGCTAAACAGCTGCTGGCGTTGATCCAGCTCCGCCGGCGGCAGGCTGACGTCTGGAGCCAATGCCGCCCCATCACCGTTGGTGCGGGGGTCCCTATCTGGAGTGGAGCTACGCGGGAGCAGGACCCAGCCAATGGCCGAACCCACCAGAGCCGACAGGGCCAGAGCGATCACAACGGGCCAGAGACGACCCTCCGCTCCCTTGTCGCGGGCCATGGCCCTGCTGGTTCGGGACACCACGCTGGACTCCAGCTCTGATGCAGGCAACGCGACCGACTCCAAGGCCTTCAGCACCTCGGCAGCCTCGCTGAAACGCTGCTCCGGTGCTTCTGAGAGCAGGCGCTCCAGCACTTGGCGAAATCCTGACTCCAACGCCAGGTCCTCCGGCCAGCCAGCGTCCTCGCCTGCCTTACCACTGAGCAACATCAGAGCGGTGATGCCTAGGTCATGCAGATCCCTCAAGGGAGCATCCGTCGAGGTGGCTCCCTTCCTCCGCACCCGACCACCATCCAGCAGCACCGGCAGGCCATCGCTGCTCCGTCGCAGCAGATGGCGGGGATTCACATCACCGTGCACCAGCCCGCAGCCGTGCAACACCGCCAGCACCGGCAGGATCTGGCGCAGCAGCAGCAGCACCTCGCCGGCAGCGAAGGGCATCTGGCGTGCAGCCCGCAACCGCAACAGGACGTCGTAAGCGACGCCGTCCTGCCAATCGCGCACGCACCAGAACTCCCCATCCAGCTCCAACAGCTCTCCGCAGCGGGGCAGCTGCGGATGCAGCAACGACTGCAACTGCGGCCAGACCGCCTGGAGTTGCTCCTGGGCGGCCGTGTTCTCCAATTGACGGATAGCCACCGGCAGATCACCGGCCATCACATCCACGCCGCGCCACAGTGATCCCTGCACCGGATCGGGCCCACTCAGCCGCTCATCCAGGCGGTAATGCTCCACCAGCACCGTGCCGGAACCGCTCAAAGGACTCAGCCGTATCGATGCGCTGATGGTACCGATGGTCTTCGGCACCCCCTAGGGTCCGCAGAGGATTGGCCGGGCCCGTGCTGCTGGACACCCTGCGGGCGGTGCGACGCCACAGCGAAGCACTGATTGCACCGCTAGAGCCGGAAGACCTGATGCTCCAGGGGATGGCAGATGCCAGCCCACCCAAATGGCATCTGGGCCACACCACCTGGTTCTTTGACACGTTCGTGCTTCAGCCCTATGCCCCTGGGCACCAGGCCTGCGACCCTCTCTGGAGCTATCAATTCAACTCTTATTACGAGGCCGTCGGAGCCCGCCATCCCCGACCGCAGCGGGGGCTGCTCAGCCGCCCGGCCATTGGCCCGGTGCTGGCCTGGCGCCAGCGGGTGGATGCCGAGCTGGAAGAAATGCTGCTCGATCCGCCCACGGACGTGATCGCCCTAGTGGAGCTGGGGCTGCAGCACGAGCAGCAGCACCAGGAACTGCTGCTGATGGACCTGCTGGATGGCTTCCACCGCCAGCCGTTGGAACCCGTCTACAACCCCAAGGCCGAACTGACCCTGCAGATGGAGCCGCACCAGTGGCTCCCCTGTCCCGGCGGTCTGACGGAGATCGGCCACCGGGGTGACGGCTTTCACTTCGACAACGAGACGCCACGGCACCGGGTGTGGATTGAGCCGTTTGAGCTGAGCAGCAGCCTGGTGAGCAACGCCGCCTATGACGCCTTCATCGCTGATGGGGGCTATCAGCGCCCCGAGCTGTGGATGAGTGAAGGCTGGGCCTTGGTGCAACAGCACCAGTGGCAGGCGCCGCGCTACTGGCGGGGAGACAACGAGGAATTCACCCTTGCTGGCCGCCGCCAGCGCGAACTCAAGGCACCGGTGCGGCATCTGAGCTGGTTCGAAGCGGATGCCTATGCCCGCTGGAGCGGTGCCCGTCTCCCCACAGAGGCGGAATGGGAGCACGCCTGCAGCGTGCAGGGGAGCGCCATGGAGCACGCCCACCGGGTGCTGTGGCAGTGGACATCCAGTGCCTACAGCCCCTATCCCGGCTTTCTCCCGGTGGAGGGAGCCATCGGCGAATACAACGGCAAATTCATGAGTTCCCAGATGGTGCTGCGGGGCAGCAGTTGGCTCACCCCCAACGGCCACGAGCGCGACAGCTACCGCAATTTCTTCCCGCCAGCGAGCCGCTGGATGGCCGCTGGCATCCGTCTGGCCCGATGAGCATCACTCTGCTCAACCTCCACCCACCCCAGGCTGATCTGCAGCGCCTTGTGCGAGACGGCTTGCGCCGCAAACCTCGCCAACTGCCGGCCTGGATGCTCTACGACGCCGAAGGATCCCGGCTGTTCGCCGAAATCTGCCGCCAGCCGGAATACACCCTCACCAACCGGGAGATCACCCTGCTGAAGCAACACGCTGAAGCCATCGCCGACGCCACGGGAGCTGGGCTGGTGGTGGAGTTCGGCATCGGCAATGCCCGCAAGGTGGATCCGCTGCTCACGGCCCTTGGCAGCAGCGTCTTCGCCGCGCTGGACATCAGCCTCAGCGCCCTGGAGGAAGCCCTGTCCGGTCTCGCCGCCCAACACCCCAACACCGCCATGGTGGGCGTCTGCTGTGACCACACCCGCCTGCAACAGCTGCCGCGGCATCCTGCTCTGGACGGAGAACGGCGCATTGGCTTCTTCCCCGGCAGCTCCTTGGGCAACTTCACCCCGGAGGAAGCTGTGGACTTCCTGCGCAATGCCCGGCAGCTGCTGGCCGGAGGCCCGCTGTTGCTGGGGGTAGATCAACCGCGGGAGCCGGCCCTGATGGAGGCCGCCTACGACGATGCCGCCGGGGTGTCTGCCGCCTTCGCCCGCAACCTGCTGCAGCGGCTCAATCGCGACCTCCAGGGCGATGCCGATCCCACGCAGTTCCGCTACCAGGCCAGCTGGCAACCGCAAGATCAGCGGATCGAAATGGCCCTGATCAGCAGGCGGGATCAGACCGTGCACCTGGGCGGTGAGGCCTGGTTTTTCCGCAACGGCGAGGCCTGGATCACCGAACACAGCGTCAAATACTCCCAGGACGCCGCAGCCGCTCTTGTGGCACGGGCTGGCTGGCGGATCGAGCGCAGCTGGGAAGATCCGCACCAGCAGATGGCTCTGCATCTGCTTCTGCCGGCAGACTGAACCCACAGACAGAGCTCAGAAGCTCATGGCGGCATGAAAACAGACGAACGGCGTCAAGCGATCAAGCGGCAGCGCCAGCAGCTGATCCAGGACCTAGAAGCGGTGTACATGGCGGCCTTTGATCGCCTGGGGGAACTGGAGGGTGAAGTGGGTGAGGTCAAAGCGGCTCAACTCACCCAAATGATTCTCAACTCCAAAACAGCTGCAATCGAGCCCCTGGAAAAGGAGATTGAAAAACCGGTGATCACCACCCCGGGTGAGCCATGAGCAGCTGGCTGGAGCAGCTTGAGCGGGAGCTGGACGCAAGACTCTCTGCCTTCCTGCGCAACAACCCCGTCCAGGAGAACCTGTTCAGCGAGCAGCACCTGAAGGACCGGGCCAGTGCTCTGCAACGGCAACGCCAGCAACTGCAAAGCGAAGCAAAGCAGCAACGCCAGCAACTGCTGCGGCTAGCCGAAGATGTGCGGGCTTGGCGCAGCCGGGTGAACCGCGCCAGGGCAGCAGGTGCAGACGATCTGGCCGAGCGGGCCGAACAACACCTCACCAGCCTGATGAACCAGGGGCGAGCCCTCTGGGCGGATCTCGAAGACCTGGGACGCCGCTTCAACGAGGTGGAGCTGCAGCTGGAGGAGCTTCGCCAGCAAGAGCAAACGCCCAGCCCTTCAACGTTGGAGAAGGACTGGGCGTTGTTTGAAGCGGAGCAAGAGTTGCAACAGTTGCGCCGCGACGCTGGCCTGACTTAACTCAAGCCTTGGGAGCGGGGGGCTCAAGGCTGACACCCTCGGGCGGAGGCGTGGGGTCAGGATCAGCAATCAACATGTGCTGCAGCACGATTTCAGGGCGCTCACTGTCGCGCCAGCGGATGCGATAGGCGGGCATCTTGGTGCCGCGACTGGTGGTCTGCTCCACCGGCTCCATCACCCATCCCCGGCGGGAACGGCCCTGGGGATTCCGCTTGACCACTGCATCAGCGTGCTTGAAGCGAAACCCGACGCGTTCTCCACTCATGAGGATTGGACCATGCCACTGCCTTCATTATTCCACTGAGGGTGTGTCCTGCTTGCGAGCCTCCGGTTTCAGGAGGGGGAACGCGATCACATCGCGGATTGAAGGGCTGTCGGTGAGAAGCATCACCAGGCGATCGATGCCGATGCCCAAACCTCCTGTAGGAGGCATGCCCACCTCCAGGGCCATGACGAAATCCTCGTCCAAACCCTGAGCTTCCAGGTCGCCGGCGGCCTTGCGCTCCTGCTGGGCCTCCAGTCGCTGACGTTGATCCACAGGATCAGTGAGTTCACTGAAGGCATTGGCATGCTCGCGGCCGACGATGAACAACTCGAAGCGTTCCACCAGTCCGGGCTTGCTGCGATGGGGCCGGGCCAGGGGCGAAATCTCCACCGGGTAATCGGTAACAAAGGTGGGCTGCATCAGGGTCGTCTCCACCGCTTGCTCGAAGGCCTCATTGAGCAGACGGCCCACCGAATCGGCCAGTTCAGGCGCATGCAAGCCCTTAGCCGTCATCGCCGCGGCCGCCTGCTCCCGACTGCTGAAGCCGTTGAAATCAAGCCCCGTCGCCTCCTGCACGAGGTCGTGCATAGTGGCGCGCCGCCACGGCGGTGCCAGATCGATCTCGCTGCCCTGATACGTGATGGTGGTCGTGCCGCAGACCTCCTGACACACCGTGCTCACCATCTGTTCGGTGAGCTCCATCATCCCGATGTAATCGCTGTAGGCCTGATAGATCTCCACCGACGTGAATTCGGGGTTGTGGCGGGTGCTGACCCCCTCATTGCGGAAGATCCGGCCGAGCTCGTACACCCGCTCAAAGCCGCCCACCACCAAGCGCTTGAGGTGCAACTCCGTCGCAATCCGCAGGGTTAGGGGAAGATCGAGTGCGTTGTGATGGGTCTCGAAGGGCCGGGCGTCAGCACCACCGGGTTCGCTCTGCAGCACAGGGGTCTCGATCTCGAGAAAATCCCGCTGATCAAGCCAGCGACGGATGCCACTCACCAGGCGGGCCCGACGCCGGAAGGTCTCCCGGCTGTCGGGAGACACCACCAAATCGAGATAGCGCTGGCGGTAGCGCTTCTCCACATCGGCCAGACCATGCCACTTGTCCGGGAGAGGCTGCAGCGCCTTGGTCAGCATGCGCCAATCGCTCACCTTCACCGACAGCTCGCCGCGGTCGGTGCGACGCAGGGTGCCGCTCACCCCCAGCCAGTCGCCACTGTCCACCAAAGAGGTGATCTGTTTGAACCAGCCCTCCTGCTGCGCCTCCAAACCCGCCTTCTCCAAGAACAGCTGAATGGATCCCGTCTCATCGGCCAAGGTGAAAAAGGCCAGCTTTCCCATCACCCGGCGCGTCATCACCCGTCCCGCCACAGAGACGCTGACCTCCCGTTCTTCGCCCTTGGGCAGATCGGCGTGGGTTTCCTGCAGCTCAGCCATGCGGTGGCTGGGGCTGAAGGTGAGGGCATAGGGACCCTGCCCCAGCTCTTCCAATGTCTTCGCCTTCTCCAGACGGGTGTCGCGCAGCTCAGACACAGCAGCAGATCAGTCGGGCGCCATCCTGCCCGCCCGCGGGTTGATCAACCCGCAGCAGAAGCTTCACCCATGCGTTGGGAGGCATAACCGATGCCGCGAACTGTGAGTATGAGCTCGGGATTGCGGGGATCGGGCTCAAGCTTGCCGCGCAACCGCGCCACATAAACATCCACCACGCGAAGGTCAGCAGCCCGACGTGGGGGATAGCCCCAAAGTTGCTCGAGGATCTCCGCCCGAGGAACCACATGACCTGGATCACGGAACAGCAATTCCAACAGGCTGAATTCCGTATAGGTGAGATTGATGCGCTCCGAACCTCGGGTGACCTGGCGTCGGTTGGTGTCAACAACAAGATCACCAAGCCTCAGCACACCCTGCCCCGTCGGCAATTCGCGGCTTTCGACGACTGCATTGCCCCGGCCCACCCGGCGCAAAATTGTTGAAATACGAGCTTCGAGTTCCTTGGGACTGAAGGGTTTGGGCAAGTAATCATCAGCACCCAAGTCCAGGCCAGCAACCCTCTCGGAGATCGCTTCAACGGCAGAAAGGAAGATGATCGGCACACACGATTCAGCCCGCAGGCGGCGGCACACTGCAAAGCCATCCAGCTTGGGCAGCATCACATCGAGCACCACCAAGTCAGGGGACTCGTTGTGGAACATCTCCAGGGCTTGCTCACCATCCTCAGCGCAAATGACGCGGTAACCCGACAACTGGAGGCGCATCACCAGAACGCGCCGTACAGCCGCCTCGTCATCAACGACAAGAATGGTCGCTTTCGGTTGTGAGGGCAGGTTGCCCGTCATCCGAATCAAACCCTTAACGAGCCGCAACCATACCTGTCAGGGGATGAAGATCGAAGCAAACACCCTGGCGCGCAGCTGGTTTACCGATTGTCTTAAGAATTGGAACCGGTCTCTGGCCAGCGTGAACGGGCGTAACTGTTCCATTCCGACGCGGCATCTGTTAGCGCCTGATCAGGGCAGACCTGGGCCAACATCGCCCTCTGCATCTGGGTGTAGAGGATCTTCTGCAGGCGCTTGATGCCTGGCAACGCCGGCACCAACACCCGGGCTCGATCCAGCGTGCTGGCGGACAACAAACGAGCCTGTCGAATCTGACGCTCCGCCGCTGAACCGGGCACCTCCTGCTCCAACTCCTCACGCACCCGGACCAAGGCCTCCAGCGACGACGGCAACACCCGAGCCTCGGCCGCAAAGCGCGCCTGATGGTCTGCATTGGTGAGAAACAGAGCCAAATCCACCGCGTCCTGGGCGCGCTGGCTCTGACGCGGCACAGCCAAGGTCATCAAGGCCACATTGGCCGTGCCATCAGACCCGGTCACCGGGGGATGGGGCTCCGTCACCGAGGCAACCCGTGGAGCGTTGGTCTGGATGCTGCGCAGAAATTCCGCCCCCGTGGCCGAAAGAGCCAGATCGCCGCTCTGAAACAACTCGATCGCCCGCCGTTGCCCCTGACTCACCACCTCCCGGGGCAACAACCCCTCCTGATAGAGATCACTCCAAAAGCGAAAGGCCCGGCGACCCGCTGGGCTATCGAAAGCGGCCCGGCGTTGGGAATCCAACAGAGTCACCCCCATCTGCACCAAGGTTTCCAAGAGCTCGGCAGAGTCATCCGGAACGGTGGTAAGGAACAGGCCATAACGGCCCGTACGCTCTCGGATGCGCCGTGCGAAAGCCGGCACCTGATCCCAGCGGGTCGGCGGTGCTGCAATCCCGGCTTGATCCAACAGCGCACGGTTCACCAGACTCAAGCGCACCGTGAGGTACCAGGGCACCGCGATCTGACCGGCATCGGGATCGCGACAGGCCTCCCAGACCGACGGCAGATAGCGGTTAGAGGCAGCAGCCGGCAGAAGCGGGGTCAAGTCAGCCAGCCCACCCTTGCTGGCCAGATTGGCAGCGAAGGGCGGATTGAGGTTCACCACATCCGGGGCCGTGCGCGCAAACACCGCCGCCAGCAACTTGCGTTCCACCGACCCCCAAGGCAGATCGGTCCAACGCACGGGCGCGTCGGGATGAAGACCCGTCCATTCCCCGAGAACATCAGCGAAGTAGGGGTTGAACTTGGGGGCCAACTGCAGGGTCCACAACTCCAATTCCCTGGACTGCGGCTTGCTTCGACCACAGGCCGCTAGCCCCAGGGCCGCTGCCCCCAGCAGCACATCCCGACGCGTCAGCTTCATGAGGGAACCCTCCTGCGCCAGAGCAGCAACTGCAACGACACCAACACTGGAGCCAGTAAACCTGTCACCAAGGCCTGACACCACAAGGTCTGCAAACCCCAGCTCTGGGTGAGGGGGTCCAAGACTCCACCTTGACGCAGCCAGAGCTGCAGGATCAACGACAAACCAAGACCCACCGAACCAAGCCAGGCCAACAACCCCAGATTCAGGCTTCGTTGAATCGGTGCCGCACGCCGCCCCAGACGGCCCCACCACCAGCCCAACAGCAGCAACGCCGGCACCTGACTCAAACCGCCAAAGTTGAGACCATCCAGCACCAGCCCCAGAGCCACTCCAGCCAACGCCCCCGACACAGGACCGTCCACCAGAGCCCAAGGCAGCAACCAGAGCACAGCCCAGGCCGGACCAACCCCATCAATGGACAACCAGGCCGGAGACGCCAAAGCAAGCAACGGCACCACCAGAGCCGAAGCCACGCAGATCGGTTGACGGTGCAGACGACTCATCTCAACAACTCATCTCAACGGATCTGCACCTGCACCCAGTCGATCGCTTCCGGTGCTGCGATCAACTGAACCACTGCAGTGGGTGCGGGGACAGCCTGTTCATCCACCGACTGGATCACCCCCACCGGCACATTCGGGGGCAGGAGGGTGCTGGCCGGCGACGTGGCCACCAGATCCCCCGGCCGCACATCCGGGTCCTTGTCGATGAAGCGGAGCGACAGGCGACTGCTGCCGCGGCCCACCAGGAGCCCATGGCGGCGGCTGCGGGGCAGCCAGACGCCGATCTCATGGCCGGGTGCGGTGAGCAACTTCACCCGCGCCGTTGCGGGGGTGACGCTGGCGATACGCCCCACCAAGCCACCAGGACCGAGAACAGCGTTGCCCTGGTCCAGACCCTGCAGCGAGCCCTTGCCCAGCTCCAATTGCTGCCACCAGCCGCGCGGCGAACGGGAGATCACAGATGCGGGAATTTTTCCCTTCGCTGCTCCCTGTTGCTGCAGTTCCAGCAGTCCGCGCAGCCGGCGGTTGTCCTCTTCCAAAAGCTGCAGACGGGAGCGCTCCTCCAGATCCGTTGCAGCCGTGACCCATTCACGCTGGGCCGAACCGGGCCAGAAAGGACGGCTGAGCAAGGCGTAAGCATCACTGAAACCGGCACCTTTGCTCAAACGCACCAGCAACAACCCCGCAACCAGCAGCAGCCAAGGGGTGAGCTGCCCCAATCCACGCCAGCGACTCTTGCCGGGACGGAGCGTTGGGGCCATGGCTTCAGGCGCCTGCGGCGGAGCGGACGAATTCCGGGGTGTCGACCACCCGCTGCAGACGTTTCCAATCCTCCAGCACCTGGCCGCAACCGTTCACCACACAGAGCAGCGGGTCTTCGGCGATATGGACAAAAATGCCGGTCTCGTGGCTGATCAAGTCGCTGATGCCCCGCACCAGTGCGCCGCCGCCGGCCAACATGATGCCGCGATCCACAATGTCGGCCGCCAACTCGGGAGGGGTGCGCTCCAACGTGCGCTTCACCGCTTCAACGATCACATTGAGAGGCTCTGCAATCGCTTCACGCAGATCACCGGCCTTGAGGTTGATGGTGCGGGGCAGACCAGAGAGCAGATGCAAACCCCGCACATCCATGGACTGCTGATCGAATTCGTTGTCTGGGAAGGCGGAGCCGATGCGGATCTTGATGTCCTCGGCGGTGCGCTCGCCCACCACCATGTTGTGCACTTTCTTAAGGTAGACGCCGATGGCATCACTGATCTCATCGCCAGCAACACGCACGGATTCACTCAGCACGGTTCCACCAAGGCTCAACACCGCCACCTCGGTGGTGCCGCCACCGATATCAACAATCATCGTGCCGACGGGCTCGGTGACCGGAAGGCCTGCACCGATGGCCGCCGCCACCGGCTCGTCAATTAAGTGCACCTCGCGGGCACCGGCCATGCCCGCCTCCCGCACGGCACGACGCTCAACGCCGGTGACGCCACTGGGAATGCCGACCACAAGACGGGGAGCCATGATGCCGCGGCCCTCATTGCCTTTGGTGATGAAGGTTTTGAGCATCTGCTCGGCAGCGTCGAAATCCGCAATCACACCGTCGCGCAGGGGACGAACGGCCCGGATGTTTCCGGGGGTGCGCCCTAGCATCAATTTGGCCTCATCACCCACGGCCAGGGTGGCGCCACGCTCGAGATCAAGAGCTACCACCGAGGGTTCTTGCAGCACGATGCCGCGGCCGGACACATAAATCAGGGTGTTGGCAGTGCCCAGGTCGATGCCGATGTCACGCGACAGCTGGAAACGACGAAAGAACACAGACACCGCAGTCAAGATCGCCGGATCATAGGGGCGTTCACCACAGTTGCCTGTTACACCCGGCGGTCTGGGTGGAACTCCTTAAAAGCAGCCACCCAATCAGTGGCGCATCATGAACCCCAATTCAGGAGATGATTCATCTATGGGCGTTAATTCCGTCACCCTCGTCGGCCGTGCCGGCCGCGACCCCGAAGTGCGTTACTTCGAGTCCGGCAGCATGGTTGCCAACCTCACCATGGCGGTGAACCGTCGCAGCCGCGATGACGAACCCGACTGGTTCAACCTTGAGATCTGGGGAAAGCAGGCCCAGGTCGCCGCGGACTACGTGAAGAAGGGGTCCCTGCTCGGCATCATCGGCAGCTTCAAGCTGGATCGCTGGACCGACCGTGCCAGCGGTGAAGAGCGCAGCAAGCCTGTGGTCCGGGTTGATCGGCTCGAACTGCTGGGATCCAAGCGTGACAACCAGGAGGCCACCGGCAGCTTTGGCGGCCAGGCATCCGATGAAGACATTCCCTTCTGAGCCCCAGGCCTGAGGGAGGCCCCAGCGCCGGTGTTCAGTCGGACGACTGACGCCGGCGCCAGATGCGCAGTCCCAGCCAGATCGCACCCGCCAGAACGGCCACCACCAGCAACACCTTCACCGCCTTGGAGACAGGGTCAATCCACAACTCAACGTTGCTGTAACCCTCTCCCATCACCATCCCGGCCACGGTGAGCAGTGCCGTCCAGATCAGGCTGCCTGCCGTGGTCCAGAGCAGAAAGGGCGCCATCGGCATCATTTCGATGCCCGCTGGAACCGAAATCAAAGTGCGAATTCCGGGCACCAGGCGCCCCCAGAACACCAGGGCTGTGCCGTAGCGGCTAAACCACCGACGGCTGCGGGCCAACTCATCGGCACTGATGCCAATCCAACGACCGTGCCGTTGCAACCAAGCTTCGATGCGTTCCTCGTTGATCAACCGTCCGATCCCGTACCAGGGCAGGGCACCGAGCACCGTGCCCAGCAAACCGGCCAGCACCACCGGCACCAGATCCAACTGACCCTGCTGCACATAAAAGCCCCCGAGGGGCATGATCAGCTCGGATGGGATCGGCGGAAACAGGTTCTCGAGAAACATCGCCGCGAAAATCGCGGTGTAACCCAACCACTGATTTGCCTCCACCGCCTGGCCGATCAAATCCGGCAGTTGTGTGATCAGATCAGAAAGCCCCATGGAGACTGCGCTGGATGGCGCAAGTCTTCCATGGGGCCATGACAAACCAAGGACGATCCGCTGGATCGTGATCAGTAGCGGTAGTGGTCGGGCTTGTACGGGCCTTCCACAGGCACATTGATGTAGTCGGCCTGATCCTTGCTGAGCTCGGTGAGCTTGGCACCGATGCGACCAAGGTGAAGGCGAGCCACCATCTCATCGAGATGCTTGGGCAGCACATACACCTCTTTGCCGTATTCATCGCCCTTGGTGAACAACTCGATCTGAGCCAACACCTGATTGGTGAAGGAGTTGCTCATCACGAAGCTGGGGTGGCCGGTGGCGCAGCCCAGGTTCACCAGGCGGCCTTCAGCCAGCAGGATGATCTTGTTGCCGCTGGGCAGGGTGATGTGGTCGACCTGCGGCTTGATGTTCTCCCAGGCGTACTCCTTCAGGGACGCGACATCGATCTCGTTATCGAAGTGGCCGATGTTGCAGACGATGGCCTCATCCTTCATCTTCACCAGGTGCTCGTTACGGATCACCTGGTAGTTGCCGGTGGCGGTCACGAAGATGTCCATCTCCTCGACCACGTCCTCCAGACGGACAACGCGGTAGCCCTCCATGGCGGCCTGCAGAGCGCAGATCGGATCCACTTCCGCAATGCAGACGGTGGCGCCAAGGCCACGCAGGGACTGAGCTGACCCTTTGCCCACATCGCCGTAGCCGACCACCAGGGCCTGCTTGCCAGCCACCATCACGTCGGTGGCGCGCTTGATGCTGTCCACCAATGACTCACGGCAGCCGTAGAGATTGTCGAACTTGCTCTTGGTGACCGAGTCGTTGACGTTGATGGCCGGGAACGGAAGCTCACCGCTCTTCTGCATCTTGTAAAGACGCGCCACACCGGTGGTGGTCTCCTCGGTCACGCCCTGGATCTGAGCCTTGGTGCGGGAATAGAAGCTGGGATCCTGAGCCAGCTTCTTTTTGATGGAGGCGAACAGGAAGGTCTCCTCTTCGTTACCAGGATTGTCGAGAACCGTGATGTCCTGCTCGGCCTTGCTGCCCAGCATCACCAGACCGGTTGCATCGCCACCGTCGTCGAGGATCATGTTGGGAGAACCGCCGTCACCCCACTCGAGGATGCGGTGGGTGTAGTCCCAATATTCCTCAAGGGTCTCGCCCTTGACGGCAAAAACAGGGATTCCACTGGCAGCAATGGCCGCAGCGGCGTGATCCTGGGTGGAGAAGATGTTGCAGGAAGCCCAGCGCACCTCAGCCCCGAGCTCCACCAGAGTCTCGATCAGAACCGCGGTCTGAATCGTCATGTGCAAGGAGCCGGCGATACGGGCGCCCTTGAGGGGCTTCTCGCTGCCGTACTTCTGCCGAAGTGCCATCAGACCAGGCATCTCGGTCTCGGCGATGTCGAGTTCTTTGCGGCCGAAATCGGCCTGGTTGATGTCGGCAATGACGCAATCGACGCCGAGCTTCAGCTCAGCTGGGGACGTGGGCGCTGCCACCATGGTTTTAATGCTCCCTAAAGCAAACGTGGAGTTGAATCTCTGCAGAGACGCCGAGGCTTCGGGCTCGCTTAGCCCGGACTCTACAGGGCATGTCTGGGCCCTTGAGACCCTTGAGACAACAAGGGCGCTGGGTCGATCACTTGCACGCGAGCTTCCCAGCGGCGCAATTCTGCTGCTGAGCGGCCCCCTCGGGGCCGGCAAAACATCGCTTGTGCAGGGTCTGGCCGAGGGTCTGGCCATCTCCGAGCCGATCACCAGTCCCACCTTTGCCCTGGCACAGCACTACCCCCAGGGGACACCGCAACTGGTGCACCTCGATCTCTACCGCCTGGAGCACCCTGGAGCCGCTGATGAACTGTTTCTTCAGGAGGAGGAGGAAGCCCGCGCAACCGGAGCGCTGATGGCGGTGGAGTGGCCGGAACGTCTAGGGCTCGACCTCCCGGAAGCCTGGCGCTTGGACCTGCTCCACCAAGACGAGGGCCGACTCGCGCGGCTCACGCCACCAAAAACCTGCTCTGCGCAGGAAAAGCTGCAAAAATCATCCGAAACTGGCCAATAACCCTTGGAACTCAAGTCCATCAGCCTTTCGCCCAAGCGAATCGGCAACACCACGATTCAGAGGGAACGCATCGCGTCAGGGAGTTCACAGCGTTATCTGTTCAGCATCAACACCCAAAAACCCACACTTTTCTACTGCCAGATCTCAGACTTTACCGACGACCTCAACCTGAAGCTATACAAGAATGACGGCAACGGAACATACGTTTCCTTCAAAGCATCGGAAAATCTAGGCAGCCAGAAGGAAGACATCATTGCCCTGATTGACAGTGGCGACTATCTGGTCAATGTTTTTCATCACGCCGATATCGACGGGAAACAAGCACCATCGAAATACTCTCTGACGACAGCCAGCCTGGGGGGAGACGCCCTGATCTCCGATCTCACCAACAGCGGCAAAGCGAGCCGCCACTTTGAAACTTTCAAGCCCTTCACAGCAGAGAATGCTGACCACATCACAGGATTTAATGCATCCAAAGGCTCGACTTTGACGTTCAGCAAGGGAGTTCTCCCAGGCCTCTCCGCTGGCGATGAGCTGTCAGTGACAACCATCAAAAGCAAGCGTGTCGGCAAACAGAAGCTGATGCAGGCCAGCAAAAAAAATGCTCAGCTGGTCTACATAAAAAGCACCGGTGAGCTGTATTTCAACGGCAATGGTGCAAACAAAGGCTGGGGCGGTGAGGACCAAGGTGGATTGCTGGCGACATTCGACAGTTCATCCAACCTGGGCGGGAAAGATTTCTGCTCCGTGATCTAATCCGCAATCCGCATCAGCCGTTCCGCCTGCGCCTCGCCCGGCTGAGGGTCAATCCCTCCAGCGCCGCCACAGACCAGGGCACCACAGGCGGCAGCGAAGCGGAGCCTCTCCATCGGAGGAGCCGACCAGCGGTGCAGCAAGCCAGCGGTAAAAGCATCACCGGCCCCGGTGGTGTCGACGACCGTGGGTGGCTTCAAAGCAGGTTGAACGCCATGCTCCGTTCCGATGTGCCAACGCACTGGTGCTGCCCCATCGGTCACCACCACATCAGGGGACTGGGGCAACATCCGTTGAATGGCTGTTGGATCAGCAGTGCCGAACAAGCCAAGGGCTTCCTCCCGAGCAAGCTTGAGCAAAGCGGCCTGCAGCAGCAGGGGCTGCATGGCCTCAAGGGCCTGCTTGGACGGACCAGCAGCAGGATCCGCCGAAGGATCCCAGAACGTGGGACGCCAATTCACATCCAGCGCAAGGGCCAACCCCTGCTGCTGAGCCTGCTCGACCGCAGATAGCAAAGCGGCACCTGACACCGATGCCGCCAAAGGGAGGGTGCCGACCAGCAACCAATCCGCTTGCGGTAAGCGAACCGGAGCCAGGGCCTGATCGGCAAAGCCGAGCCCTTGGTCACCGGCGAATCCCTGAAATTCGCGTTCGCCGTCCATCGAACGCCGCACCAACACGATGCGGCTGGGGCGCTGGTCATCCCGTTGAAGCAGCGACAGGTTCACACCGCGCTCCAAGAACAGATCCGTAAAGGCATCACCAATCGCGTCCCGGCCCAGCCGGCCAACAAAGGCCACCCTGGTTCCCAGGCGCGCCAGACCACAGGCGACATTCGCTGGAGCGCCACCGAGACGATCGTCTACCGGCACATCCACAGCCGGATCACCGCCGGGCGGACCAAGCCGATCAATCAGCGCTTCTCCAAGACAGACGACAACAGGATCAGGTGCCATCCGACCGCATCAAGACCTTCCCTAAGAGTGGGCAGAGCTGCTCAACCTGCCAAGCAACGCCGCAATGATCTTGGCGTTGGCAGCTGGAAAGGCGAAATTGTTCAGATCATCCGGTCGCACCCAACGCACCTGCTGACTGGCCAGAGGCTGCGGCTCCCCCGACACCCAGTCGCAGAGGTGCACCACGAAGCGCAGCTTCTTGTGGCTGTAGGCGTGATCAACCGTGATCAATTCATCGCCGACCGTCACCGCAATGCCGAGTTCCTCCTTCAGCTCGCGGGCGATGCAAGTTTCGATCGTTTCGCCCTCTTCTTGTTTGCCACCGGGGAACTCCCACATGCCCCCCAGCAAACCTTCCTCCAGCCGCTGATCAATCAACACCTCCCCTGCCGTGTTGAGGACGACACCCACACCGATCACCTTGAAGGGCAGGGGCTTGGGGGCATCGGTCACGGGCCAGCGGCAGGGATCGCCGGAAGCGTAGGCAGCACACCGCCAGAGCCAGGGGCAGAGGTTGCATGACGGCTGGCGGGGGGTGCAAAGCGTGGCCCCCAGATCCATCAAGGCTTGGTTTGTATCCCGTGGCCGATCCGGATCAAGCAAGGCCTCGCTCCAGCTCCAAAACAACCCCTCATCGCGGGCCGGCGGGCGCGGATGAGCCGTCAATCGCGCCAGCACCCGTTTGACGTTGCCATCCAGGATCGGCAACGGCGCATTGAAGGCACTGGAGAGGATGCTGCCAGCAGTGGTGCGGCCGATGCCCGGCAACGCCATCCACTCCTCCAAGCTGCGGGGCCACGGCCCGCCCACCAGAATCTGCGCCGCCTCATGCAACCGGCGGACCCGCGAGTAATAGCCGAGGCCCTGCCATTGCAGCCGCACGTCATCCAAGGAAGCCGCCGCCAGCACCTCCAACGTGGGAAATGCCGTCATCCAACGAGTCCAGAAAGGAAGCACCACCGCCAACTGGGTCTGCTGCAGCATCACCTCGGCAATCCAGCACTCCAGGACATTGAGATGTTCATGGGGCTCGGGCCACCTTCCGTCCTTGGTGAACATCCACGGCTTCAGCGCAGGATCCTTCCGGCCGTGGACTTCCCACCAGGCCAGCAGGGAGTGACTGAGCTCAGCCGCTAGAGGACTGAAGTCGCGATGCTCAGCGCTGCGTCGTTGACCCATCAGGCAGCGACCCAAGCCTGGTCACTGCCCAGCAGCTTTCCCGACAAACCCAAGCGCTGCAGGATCCGACCGATCTGCGCCGGAGCCAGTGGCTTTCCCGTGCTGCTGAGCTTGCCAACCCCTGCAAGCGCATCAGCCATGGCCCTGTAGCTCAAGCCTGCACGAACCATTGGCTCAAGAACCCCGCGCAGTCCCTCCGCCTCAGCAATGGCCTTCTGCTTGCGCTCCGACGCCTTCTGAGCAGCACCTTCCCGGTACCCCCCAAGACACACGCCTCGGGCCTTGGCCGCGGCCAACGCTTCTTTAGTTCGCTCGCTGATCCGACGTGCCTCGAACTCAGCAACGCTGGCCATCATCGTGAGAACCATCCGACCAGCACTGGTGGTGGCATCAATGTCTGGCAAGTCGCAGAAGATGAAGCCACCCATCCCGTTCTTTTCTGCCTCGTTGGCGAGCTTCAAGACGAAGCCAGCATCACGAGCCAGACGATCGATCTTGGCAACAGCAATGACAGCCTTCTCCGCGCGAGCCTGAGCCAGAGCCGCGGCCAACTGAGGACGATCGTTCTTCCGACCGCTCTCAACCTCCACGAATTCAGCCGCAATCACAGCCCCCCGCTCGGAAGCCATTACTTCAACCTTGGCCCGCTGCGCTTCGAGGCCCAGGCCGGAGTTTCCCTGGCGATCTGTACTGACCCGGTAGTAGGCCAGCCAACGACTCGGACTCAGAGGACGATCAGGCAAAGACAACGGGAATCCAGTCGGTTGTTCCACAAGTCTACGTCGGTTGAACCTGTAACAGCGAACTTTATCGATGGGTAGTCAGCGCATGCCATGAAGGCCGACGCTGAACTCAATAAAGCCCCGAGTTATCCACCTTCAGAGCTACCGAGTTCTCCAGCACGATTCGTGCTGTCTGCGCATCGATGCCAGCAAGAGCCTGGAACTGGTCTGGACAAAGCTCAACTCGCGATAATGCGGAGCTTGATCTCATTTGTCTCCTAAAGGAATCCATGAAGGCTTCGCGTTTTGCGCACCTGTGTTCAACTGCCTTGCGACAGAGCTTGGTCGGAGCCTTCGTGGTCGTCTCTCTGCTTTCAGCGAGTCAACCGGTTGAGGCGCATGGTGATGCGAAAGGGGATGGTGAGATGCCCGTCACTAGTGGTGCGACCGGGCCACAGATAACGGTGTATCGATCGGCGAGTTGCGGTTGCTGTACGTCATGGGGATCCCACATCGCTTCAGCGGGATTTCGCATTGATGACCATGTCACTGAGGACATGGATGTTGTGAAAAAGGCGCGTGGTGTCAGCCCTCAACAGGCTTCGTATCATACCGCGGTTGTGGAGGGATATGTGATCGAAGAGCATGTGCCTGCTTCTGCGATCCAGAGGCTGTTGAAGGAACGGCCCAATATCCGTGGTCTTGCTGTTCCAGGGATGCCAATGGGTTCTCCTGGGATGGAGGTGGCTGGTGTCGAGGCTGAACGTTTCGAGGTGCTTGCAATTGCCCATGACGGAACAACCTCCGTCTTCGCGCGTTACTAAGCGGTTTCAGGGAGACCGCTTCGGGGAACGGGGGTCATCGCGATGGTTTTAACAGCATCGCTGCACCCGAAACTGTGACGATGACGGTGAGCCCACCCAAGAGCATTGGGTAGACGGGCTGAAGATTCAGAACACCGAAATTCCCGGTGTGGATCTTGAGCAGCCAGAAGGCATCAATGTCTTGCTCCAAGAGCAAGCTGTAGAGAGATCCCGTGCCTGCGGTGATCAGCAACGGAACAGCGGCGATTGGAACCAGCCAACGGTGAATCTTGCGTGCTCGCCGTGAAAGCGGACGTTGGTTCATAGCTTGCGAAGTTGGCGGTGGAGTTCACGCTCATCTGCGCAGGGCATCCACTTTCCGTTGTTCTGATGCACCGTATTGCAACCAATCACACTGGCACGTTGTTGCGCGTCAGCTTTGGATGGGTAGATGCCTTTGCCGTGAGCATGGCTGGCCATCGGATGGACAACGAAAGCAGCGATGAGGGCGAATGAGATGGAGATACAGCCCATCATCCTTGGGGTGAAGGCATTAAAGGTGATTGCTTTCACAGCGCGAAAAGGCCATCAAATTTGTAGTAGTCAGGCTTATTCATGCCTTTGCTTTTCAGCATCTTGCGGAGTTCGATGATTTCTTTGCGCTGGGCAACGATGATCTCGCGCGCAAGACGAAGGATGGTTGGGTTGGTGGAGTTTTTGCGGGCCTCATGGGCCATCTGAAGGGCGCCGCCGTGGTGCTCAATCATGCCCTCTAAAAACCACTGCACTCTGTTCTCTCGCGTTGGTTTTGTTGCCGACATGCGCATGGCGGCAATCACCGCAGGACTCATCCGCACTAGATCGGCCATGGAGTTGGGGTCGCCGTTTGGGCGCAATGCCACGGGATACACGGGCGCATCGGGGTACCAGGCCTTGCGCCATTGGCGCATCGCCTTGATCTCACGGGCCTGTTCGTCCCAGATGCTGTTCGCAAGGGCTCCCACCCCAGGGGCGCCGATATTGAAGACGTACTCACTCATCCGCAACGCCCCGGTGTGATGCTCGACCATGCCATCGATAAAGCGCAGGTCGTAGGTGCTGCCTGCTGGTCCCATGCCATGGGCGTGGTGCTCATGGGAACCGGATTGGGTGGGCGACTCTTGCTTGACCTCCTCGGGTGCTGGGTGATGCATCCCATGGTCCATTTGGGCCAATGCGACTTGAGGGGGCAGTGCCGAGATGGCGGCCAGAGCAAAAGCGATACGACGCATGGAAAGAACAATCACGTCGCTATTGTGGAGTCTCCAGTAAGTGGAGAGTCAACCCTTCGTGCCTAAAGCGCCTGGCGATCTACTCAAGATTGGAGTTGTCTCTGCAAGAAGCAACATTTCGGTGAAAACGATTCGTTTTTATTGTGATGAAGGTTTATTGCTGCCAGTATCACGTACCGATTCCAGATATCGATTGTTTGATGAGTCTGTTTTTGACGATCTTAGTCTAATCCTTCGTCTGCGGGCCATGGACTTGCCTCTTGATTTGGTGAAAAAAGTAATTCAGGCACAGCGATCTGGAATCTGTACTTGCAGTGATCTCAAGACCACGATGCGCGAAAAATTAAGCGAGATTCATGAGCGCCTGGATGAATTGAAGGTGCTGGAGACTGAGATCAAAACGATGTTGAAGAGCTGGGAGCCTTGTGGCGGGGCTTGATCAGTCGTACGAGTATCGCAGTGTTCAGGCTTCAATCAAAATATTTCCCATCATGCCGAGATCCTCGTGATCAAAAACGTGGCAATGATAAACGCTTTTTCCTCCAAAGTCGTTGAAGCGGGTGCGCGCTTGGACGGTTTCTACATGCTGCACAAAAGGCCGCATCGAGGCCAGCCTCATCAATCCATCGCATGGAAGACCTTAGAGCTGAACGCCGGAGGTTTTCTGGAGCCAGATGACGCTGACGGGGACCAGCTTCAAGAAGCTCTCATGCTGTGTTCACTCCATCTTTCCGTCAAAAGTCTTCGTTAGTTCGAAAAATCTTCAAGCAGCCCTGCGACCCCAAGAGCCGTCGCCTCGATGTTCATGGCACCCTCCAAGGCCTTGCAGGCCGCGGCCATTACGGAAGGAAGCTCACGCCCTTGGAGAACGGTGCCAGCTTCCAGGTGATGCCTGACGCTGCGCTCGACCATCGCCAGTAGCTCTTCAGCTCGATCTCCAACGGTGCGAGCTCGTGCGAGCTGCTCTTGTCGGAACGTCTCAAGCTGGTATTTGCAGCGCTCAAGGTCCTCCTTCGTTCGTGCCTCTGATGCCTGCTGAAGCATCCCGGAGTCGTAGTCAGCCAGACGCTCGTTCCAGCGCCACTGTTCTGCTCGTCGGCGCAGGGTTGATTCAGAGCAGCCCACAACATCCGCTGTCTGACTGAACTGACGACTGGGGCCAAAGTCTCGATGCAGCAGGAGCTGCTCGAAGGCATCTGCGGGCTCACCAGGGAGTTGTGGGAAGGAGTTCATCGACTTGTGCGCTTTCCAACAGGCTTCCAACGGGCTTCAAGCAGCGTCATCGAGCTTCATCCGGAAGAGCCAAACCGTTCGGATTGGTGGTGATTTTGTAGCTGCTCAGAGTGATCTAGCGGGCAGCATTCCCAGCGAAGTGGACGTCCTCCAGTCGCCTCCCACTGCTTCTCGATGAAGGCTCTACGCCTTCTCTCCATCCATCCTGAGGATCTATTGGGTTGGCCCTTGTAAAAGGAATCAAGATCGGTTCTAAAGGAAGCCAAGAGAGAGAGGTAACTACTCCAGGCTTCCGGTTGTTATCGACATTCCGAACGAACCTGAACAAGCCCAGGTAACTTGAAGGGTTGGCATTTCGAGGTAGTTGCCACCGCTTCGGAACACTTGCAACGAGAACAACAACTGCTCTCTTGCCACTTCTGTGGCGAACTTAAACAACCTCAGGAGTAGCTCCCTGAGCCGGATAGCCACCTCGTTTGGGTTCATTGGCCCTGTGTGTGCGAGGTGGTCGGTCCGGACCTTCCTCACACACAAACCCAATGCGCAAGAACTTTCAGGGCCTCAGGCCCCACACAACTGAGCAACTCAGAGCCGAGTTAGTTGTCGACCATCTGATTAATCTTGACGATTACATCCGCGGAGCGATCACGCTTGGCGCTGATGAAGGCTGGCGTGAGGCGTTAAATCGCAAGGCACAGGAGCAGATCAAGGAGGTCAAAGAAAATCTCAACCTGCGCCCTAACGAGGTCGCCTGGGAAGAGCGCTCCATCACTCGCAAGACGGACTACAGGTTCCGAGAAACTCCGCCCGAGAACTGGAACATCTACAGCGTCGGGATGACCAACAAAGGCGTGCTTCTGACCGGACTGCACTTTGCAGGCCAACGCAAGCACCCCAGCATCCGCACCCGAGAGAAGGGTGAAGTTCGCTTCGACTGCACCGGCACCCAGGTGAAGGTCTACCTCCCGCCGTTGACGTGGGAGTACGCCTTGCATCTGCTGGATCATCACGGGTTCATCTGCACTCGGGAGGAGTACACCCCGGAGATGGCATGGCAGTTCATCTTCAGTAACCCGGCGGTCCCCATCTGGGTCGAGGAATCAGCCCTTAAGGCGTTGTCTGCGACCTCCCATGGTCAGCTCGCCGTCGGCATTAACGGCATCAACTCAGCAGGGCAAAAGACCCGATCAGATCGCCTCCGTGTGCCCCTGCAGAAGCTCGCGAAGGGTGGCCGTCGGATGATTGTCAGGTTTGACAACGGCAGCAACTCTGAGCGCGCTGCGCAGCGAGTAGCAGGGCAGCTGAATCGAGCTGGAGCTGATGCCAACTGGTTCACCTGGACAGATCCAGGCAAGGCCAAGACGGACGACTACTTCGCGGCGAAGGGCAAGGCACTGGTCGCCGGCACGTTTGACCGCTCAGCCGATCAAACCGACAGCTTCAACCTGAACGAGGGTCAAAAGGGCCATTACTCCCGACTGAAGGGCAACTGGCGGACGACCACGATCGATCGCGAGTTCGAGCCGGAGGACCTGGTCAAGGCGCGGATGCAGGGGCGAATTATCGCCCTGGAGGGCCCCACGGGTACTGGCAAGACCAAGGCCTCAGTCGGTGCCATTGACCTGATGGAGCAGGCCCTGGGCCACAAGGTCATCGTGCTGGGTCTGTATCACCGTGCCTCGCTGGTCCACAAAGGCGCTGCTGAGTTCGGTGTCAGGGACCTCAGCTCATCCAGAGGCACGTTTGAGCGTGAACGTGGAGAGCGCAGGGACGGTCTGTTCTGCTGCTGCGAATCGATCAAGAAGGACAGCGGCGAGTTGGACATGTGGAGATGGAGCCACGACCTGGAGGAGAACCCCAGGCCAGCTGTGCTGTTCCTTGACGAGCTCACCCAAGCAACCCTGCATCTGCTCCTGGACGGGACTGACGGGATGAGAGACAGCAGGCGTGAGGCGATCCGGTCAGTTGAACGGTTGATACGAAACCCAGAGCTCATCATCATCGCTGCTGAAGCGGGCATAGGCGACATCGAGCTGGAATGGCTACAGGCGCTGTCTGGTGTTCAACCTCAGGTCATCAACACCACGTTTCGCCGGCAGTCCGACCTGTTCTATGGCGCCGCTACTGCTGACAACATCGACAAGCTCCAGCAGCTGTGCGGACAGACCATCGATCAAGGCCAGCAGGTCTGGCTCTCGATGGGCGAAGCAGAGTCACTGAAGAAATTCAGCGCACCTTTTTCTCGCAGCTTTCTGATCCACAGCGACAACTCCTCATCCTTGGAGGTCGCTGAACTGATGTCCAACACCAATGCGGTCGCAGGTCAGTACACCTTGGTCGGATACAGCCCATCTGTGGTCTCTGGCATCTCGTATGAGGCCTCAACCGTTGGCATCGCTGCTTGTGTGCAGCAATTCGCGATGGCCCCCCAAGACGCCATGCAAGCCGTCGCCAGGGCACGAAGCGCAGATCGGCGGATCATGCTGTCGCCTGTCTCAGCACCGATGGCAAAGATCGGAACTGGGCGGACATCACAAGAAGAGGTCAGCCGTGCCAGGTTCACTGCGATCGACCCGAAGATGCAGGAGCTCTACCGAGACCACCTGAAAGGCGTTGACCCGGCAACCGTGCGCTACTCAGTCGCCCTCGAAGCTCGGGTCAACTATGAGGCCGTCAATAACGAGCACGTGTTGGCATGCCGCCTCAAGGATCAGGGCTACACGCTCCGGCCGTTTGACGAGCTGATCAGCGACAACGCTGTTGTTATCCCGAAGGCTCAGCGGGATAAACAGAAAAAGCAGGCTGAACTGAGCCGCCGGACCCAGCTGATCCATGAGGTCATGACTGGTCAGAAGACCATTGACCAGGCCAACTCAGAGGCCAGTAGGGAGACCAAGAACGGCATTTGGGTGGACCTGGCAGCGGTAGACCCCAGCCATGCCTATGTGTGGATGCTGCGCGTCAGGGTGCATGACCTGATCGCTGCAAGGTCATTCACTGTCGATAGCGCTGAGTTCCGCGCGATGGCAGCAGAGGTGCAGAGCCTGAATAAGCACGAGGCACGGGAACTGCGAGACATCCTCGGTGGCCGCGTCACCATTCCTGGACCAGACGACGACGTCCCCGCAACGTTCGCCAAGGCGCTGCTCAAGGTGGCGGGGTTCACCACCCAGAGGCAGAGGCTCCAGGTTGATGGCGTCCGTACCTACCGCTTTGAGGTGATCGCGTTGGAGCTGTCCCCATTCTTGTAGTGGGGTCTATAGATCTACACACCCCACTACAAAAACAGGGCAACGTCCAACATCTTTCCAGTCCATAGAGTCGCCACACTCAGCTCGAAGCAAAGAAGACTGTTGATAACTCGAACAGAGCGCCTTCAGGGAACTGCTGAAGCTCACGCTTGTTTTCATTGTCGTCCCTCGCTTCTATCGCCTCCAAGATCAACTTCGTAACCAAGCTCTGATGCACGGAAGCGAGCAATCTCTTGGAGACCAGCCACAACCTCTGGGGGGAAGACAGGCCGCGGAAACTTGCCAGGCTCCTTGATCACCCCTCCTCGTCCTGTCACCAGTTGATTGAACCAAGTCTTGCCAGCGAACAAGAAGGCAAAGCCGCGCTCGTAACCCATCGCTCGCAGGGCATGCAGCTCTCCAAGCGCAGTCCCCCAGGAATCCGTCGGAAACCCATTGGGACCAAGCCGGTTGTAGTGAAGCTGAATCGAGTCTCCACTCATGACCCAAGAAATACCGAGCTGCTGAAGCCAAGAGTTGAACTGCATCCGTTTGGGAATCTCTTGAAGCCCATGCTGAAGAAACTGGGACACGATCTCGACTGTGTCCTGCGCCTTCAGCACAGGGTCCTGAGGGCGTAACTCGCTGAGCCTGTAGTTCAACTCAGAAATCTCTCGCTCGAGCTCTAGAACTTGCTCACGCGCCTGAGAGATGGCACCGGTCAGAACAGAGACCTGAATCTCGTTGGGCAGCTCCTTCGTCAGCTCTTCAGCAAGACGATGTTCACCGCGCTGAATCCTTCCACTGAGCTCCTGAAGCTGATCGTTTGCAGTACGGATCTGCCTGCTCAAATCCTCCACTTCCGGCCCCATCTGGATGGGGAAGAGGTTCTGCCAGTCGGCCAACGACAAGGTCGCCATCAGCATCGCCTCGGCCTCATCCAAAGGAAGATTGATGGTCGGCGACTTCCGCCAAGCACCAAGCTGCTCACGACATCGCGTCGCACCCTGCTTTGCGACCGCACCAGCACTGTCAGAACAGGTGACATAACCGGGATGCCCGGGTCTGGCGTATCGACCGGCCGCCCTGTAAGTCAACAGAGACCCACAACCCGCGCAACGGACCAAACCACTGAACAGGAAGTGAACTTTCCGCGCCTTGGTGGTTGAACGCTTCCGATCACGCGTTGCCTTCGCCCGTTGGGCTCTTGTGAAGGTCTCCTGATCAACAACAGAGGGGTAATAACCCGGTATCTCATGGCTGTTTTTGCGCTGCAACAAGCCGGTGACAGCGGGGTCCCTTAACCGTTGACTCACTTGACCACGGTTCCAACGACCGTCCTTAGATGCAGGAGGGGCTGCATAGCCCTCCGTATTCAGCTCATCGGCAATCTGCGTCTGGCCCATCCCCGCCAGGCACATCTTGAACATGGCCTCGATCGACTTGGCGTAGCCGTTTAAGCGAAATGGGTTGTCAGGCAACGACTCATCCCGGTCAATCCAGTAGGGATTGCGATGCCGCGGCCTCTCACCACGATCCTGCGCCTCGTAAATCTTGCGCCACCCACCACGAGACCATTTCGACTTCTCGTCGCTCTCGGCATGAGCCTGTGCGAAGAGGAACGACAGCATGGCGAGGTCTTGGGCCCCAGTCGTCTCTCTGAACAAAGGAGAGCCACCCTGATAGCTGCAGACCGCAAACCCAAGCCCCTGCCCCCAGACATCCCGGATCAGAGACTCCAGTGCATCCAGAGGCTCTTGCCTGGAGAAGCGCCTGTGATCCTCAACGACCAGCACGGACCCCTTCGGGATAGAACCGGAGCGAGCTGCCTCTAGAAACCGCCCCAGCGCCCCTTGGGTGCGGTTCCGGCCGGTGTAAGCGCTGACGCCTGGATCGAGAAGTTCCTCAGCAAGACGAAAGTCGGGATGCCTGCGCATCCAATCCTTTAGAGCCTCCTCCTGGCGCTGCAGACCTGACTTATCGCCTTGTGCCTGGCCACCACTGGAAACGCGGCGATAGGAATAAGCCAGCGCCATGGAGAGGCTTGCCCGACACAGACAAGCTAGTCACCTATGCCGCAGAGCACCGCATCACCTCGGCGATCCAGATGCCATAGGGGTCGAGGTGCTGCTCTGGAGCAGGGAGGCCACCACCTGGCAACAGCTTCCAAGGGATACCGCCGCGACCATGGCGCTCCCACCAAGCCAACAAGGCTGTCGACAGGTCCACAGGATCGGCCTCAATCAGCGCGCCCATGGGTTCGCGATTCGCATCAAAACGCCGACAGTCCACGCCGACATTCCTACGTTCATCAGATCCCAGCTGTCCACTGACCACCATGGCCATGCGATCAGCAACGAAAGCAGCGCTGCTGGTCGCCAGCGGTGCGTTGCTGAGCCTGAGCGGATGCGGGACCAAGCCAACCAAGACCTTCCTTTCGATCCAGACCAGCCGGATCGAAATGGAAAGATTCGCCCCTGTGATCGAAGCGATCAGCCCGCTGGAATCCACCAGCAATGTGGCGGTCAAGCCTCAAATTGATGGCACCGTGGTGCAGATCATGGCCAGCGCCGGCCAGCAGGTCAAAGCGGGCCAGGTGATCCTGGTGCTGGACAACGTTCAGCAGAGTGCTGCCCTCGACGCGGCCCGCAGCGAAGCACGCAAAGACATCCTCAATGCTGAACGCTACGCGTACCTCTACGAGCAGGGTGCCGTCTCAGCGAAGGAGCGGGATCGCTACGCCAACGAGGCGGTGCAGGCCCAAGACGAAGCCCGCTCCGATGCTGCGGAACTGGGCTACAAATTTGTTCGCGCGCCGATTGACGGCGTCATCGGCGACCTGGATTCGGTGAAGCTCGGCGACTACGTCAAAACCGGGCAGACAATCACCGGCATCGTCGACAACTCCACCCTTTGGACCCTGATGGAGATTCCGGCCTCCGAGGCCTCTGCGGTGAAGGTGGGCCAAACGGTGAAGCTGATCTCCCAGACCACACCACCGGTGACCGGTGAAGGCAAGGTCAGCTTCGTGTCCCCCTATTACGCAGTAAGCGGCAGCAGCAACGCCCCGAACACTCTGATGGTGAAAGCGGAGTTCCCCAACCTCACCGGCCAGCTCAAAACCGGCCAGTTCGTGGCCTCCGAAATCATCACCGGCAGCCAATCCAGCCTGGCGGTGCCGGTGCAGGCCGTGATGATGCAGGCCCAGCAACCCTTCGTCTACAAGGTTGTTCCCCTGAACAAGGCACTGCCCAAGATCAAAGCCTCAGCCAATGCCTCGGAGCAAGTGGTGAAAAAGCTGGAACGGCTGCCGGCCGACACTCCGATCGTGGTGCAGACCAAGGTGCAGCTCGGCGATCTACAGAACAACGCCTACCCCGTGAAGGCCGGCCTGAACGCTGGTGATCAGGTGGCCATCAGCAACACCAGCCGCCTGCGCAGTGGCATGCCGGTGCAGGTGAAGAGCGGAGCCAACTGAAGCGATGTCTTTCTCTGACAACTTCATCAAGAAGCCGGTTCTCACCACGGTCTGCAGCATCCTCATCGTGCTGGTGGGGCTGATTGCGATCCCCACGCTGCCGATCGCCAACCTGCCCAACATCGCCGATCCGCTGATCCAGGTGAGCGCGACGTATGCCGGTGCTAACGCCGAGGTCACCGAGCAAGCGGTGACCAACCCGATCGAGCAACAGATCAATGGGGTGCCCGGGGTGGCTTACATCGCCTCCACCAGCGACATGACGGGCTCCAGCTCGATCAACGTCTACTTCGATCAGACGACCGATATCGATATCGACCAGGTGAACGTGCAGAACCGGGTCTCCCTGGCGTCGCCGCAACTGCCGGAGCAGGTCTCGGCCACCGGGGTCTCGGTGAAGCAGAGCAACCCCTCGATTCTGCTGGCCTACGAGATCAGTTCATCGGAGGGCCAGTACGACGCGGCCTACCTCAACGGCCTGGTCTACGAACAGCTCTATTACCCCCTATCGCGCGTTGAAGGGGTAGCCACGGTGAGCGTGATTGGTGGAGCCAACCCCGCCTTCTGGCTGTTCGTCGATCCCGACAAACTAGCCGCCAACCAGCTGACCGCCGAGGAGGTTCTCAATGCTGTGGGATCCCAGAACAGCTTGGCGGTGGGGGGGCTGGTCGGAGGGCCTCCGGCATCCGGGGATCAGGCGTACACCTACCCGATCGTGGTGGAGAACAACGGCAACCTCACCTCCCTGGAAGACTTCAACAACCTGATTGTCAACCGCTCCCCCTCAGGCAACCTGCTCAAACTCGAGGACGTGGGCGAGGTGCGCTACGGCACCAACAGTTTCGCCGTACAGGGCATCGACAAGAACGGCCATGAGGCGCTGACCCTGGCGATCTATCAAACCCCGGCCAGCAACGCCCTGGATGTGTCCAATGCGGTGATGGCACAACTCGATCAGTTCCGCAGCCTCGTTCCCCCCGGGGTGACGGTGAATCAGATCTATGACATCGGCCAGTTCATCGAGGCGTCGGTGGATGGGGTGATTGATGCCCTGGGTCTTGCCATCGTGCTGGTGCTGGTGATCCTGTTTCTGTTCCTGCAGAACTGGCGCGCCACGGTGGTGCCCAGCCTGGCCATCCCGATCTCGCTGATCGGCACCTTTGCCTTCCTGAAGGTGTTCGGCTTCTCGATCAACCAACTCACACTGCTGGGGTTGGTGCTGGCGACGGGTCTGGTGGTGGACGACGCGATCGTGGTAATCGAGGCCGTGTCCACCAACATCGAGCAGGGGATGAAGCCCCGCGAGGCAGCCCTGGCCTGCATGGGCGAGTTGTTCGGTGCCCTGTTAGCGACCGCACTGGTGCTGATGGCGGTGTTTGTTCCCGTGGCCTTCTACCCCGGCGGCATCGGCATCATCTACAAGCAGTTCGCCCTAACGATCGCCTTCTCGATCGCCATTTCGGCCTTCAACGCCCTCAGCTTCTCGCCGATGCTCTCGGGTTTAATCCTGCCCCAGGAGAAACCCCCCGAACCGCACGGTCGCGCCTGGATTGTTGTGGGTGTGATCGTGGGTCTGGCCTTCGGGCGGTTCAGTGCCGCAGCCTTCGGCAGCTGGACCTACCTGGCCGGCGTGGGCATCGGCGCCCTAACCGGAGCCAACTTGCCGCGCATCTTCACGGCGTTCAATGCCGGCTTTGACCGGCTGCAGCGGGCCTACGCCGCCCTGCTCAACCGAGTGATCGCCCTGCGCCAGCTGATCCTCGGCGGCTTGGCCGTGGGCATCGTGTTGACCGGCTTCGCCTTCACCGCCCTGCCCACCGCCTTCATCCCCGATGAAGACCAGGGCTATGGCCTGGGCATCTTCCAACTCCAGAACGGCGCCTCCCTGGTGGAAACCAAAAAGCTCGGCATGCAGATCGCCAAGGTGCTCAGCGAAGAAGACGACGTGGCCAATGCCGGAATCATCAGCGGCTCCGGCTTCAATGGCTCCAGCCCTGATCAAGGCTTCTTCTTTTTCGGATTGAAGCCCCTGGAGGACCGCAAAGGAGCCAGCCACAGCTCCGACGCGATCATCAAGCGCCTGAACACCAAGTTGATCCAGCTGAGCGAAGGGCTGGCGGCGGCATCAGGGCCGCCAGCGGTGCCGGGTTTCTCATCTCAGGGCGGTTTTTACTTCCAGTTCAACGACCTCAGCAACGGCCAGTACAGCCTCAATGAGCTGTCGGATCTGGCGGATCAACTGATCAAGGAGGGAAATGCCAGCGGTGATTTCTCCACGCTCTACACCCAGTTCAACCCCAGCTCTCCGGCCGTCGGCCTGTCGGTGAACCGCGATGTGATGGGGGCTTTGAACGTCGACTATCAGGAGGCGATGGACAGCATCGCCGCTCTCACTGGCGGCAACTACTCCGGGCTCACCTATGAGAGTGGTCAGGTGCGCAGCATCTACGTGCAGGGCACGCCGGATCAACGCCAGACCATCGACGACGTGCTGAGTTATTACGTGCGGGATCGCGATGGCGGGCTGGTGCAGGTGTCGCAGTTCGCCGCGGCCGAGCTCAGCAGTGCGCCGCCGGTGATCAGCCACTACAACCTCAACCGCACCGTCCTGATCCAGGGCGCTGAAGCGATTGGCAAGAGCAGTGGTCAGGCCCTGGCCAAGATTCAAGCGCTGTTCAATGCTGCCGACTTCACCAATATCGGCTCGGCTTTCACCGGGCTGGCTGAGCTGCAGCTCTCCGCTGGAAACGCCAGCGTGCTCGTGTTCGGCCTGGGCGTGCTGATCGTGTACCTGGTGCTCTCCGCCCAGTACGAGAGCTACGTCACACCCGTGATCATCCTGGCCACGGTGCCCCTGGCCATGCTCGGTGCCCTGGCCTTCCTGGCCATGCGCTCGATTGATCTGAACATCTATGCCCAGGTGGGCCTGGTGACCCTGATCGGCCTGGCCGCCAAGAACGGAATCCTGATCGTGGAGGTGGCGGAGCAGAAGCTTGAGCAGGGCCTGAGCATCACCGAAGCGGCGGTGCAATCCGCGCAATCACGGCTGCGGCCGATCCTGATGACGGCCATTGCTGCCCTGGCGGGCTTTCTCCCCCTGGTGGTGGCCAACGGCGCCGGAGCCCACAGCCAGCAATCGCTGGGCACCGTGATCTTTGGTGGCCTTGTGGTGGCCACGGTGTTGTCGCTTGGAGTTGTACCGCCGGTGTATGTGCTGGTGAAAAACCTCGAACAGCGGTTGTTCAGTCGCCAAGATGCACCGGCGCAGCAAGCCAAGGCGTGAGCCCTAGCAACAACCTCTGGAGCTGGAACCAACGATCCATTGGCTGGAGCCTGATGGGCGACCCCCATGCCGAAGAAGCGGTGCTGCTAATCCACGGCTTCGGGGCCAACACCAACCACTGGCGCTTCAACCAGCCAGTGCTGGCCGAGCAGGCACCGACCTACGCCATCGATCTACTGGGATTCGGTGCCAGCGATCAACCCCGGGCCCGGTTAAAGGATGAGCCTGCCGCAGACGACGCGGTTCATTACGGCTTTGATCTCTGGGGCCAGCAAGTGGCGGACTTCTGCGATGCGGTGGTGCAACGGCCTGTGCTGTTGGTGGGCAACTCCATCGGCGGGGTTGTGGCCCTGCGAGCCGCACAAGTTCTGGGAAAGCGTTGCCGTGGCGTGGTGCTGATTGATTGCGCCCAGCGCTTGATGGACGACAAGCAACTGGCCACCCAGCCGACATGGATGACCTGGATCCGGCCGCTGCTGAAAGCCATGGTGCGGCAGCGCTGGTTGAGCACCGCGCTGTTCCGCAATGCGGCACGGCCCGGCGTGATCCGCAGCGTGCTGAAACAGGCCTATCCAAGCGGCAGCAACATTGACGACGCTCTTGTCGACCTGCTGTTTCAACCCACCCGCCGAGAGGGTGCTGCTGAAGCGTTCCGGGGTTTCATCAACTTGTTCGACGATTACTTGGCTCCACAATTGATGAAAGAGCTCTCAATTCCGGTGGATTTGATCTGGGGTGAACAGGACCCCTGGGAACCAATCGCAGAAGCCAAACGATGGGCCCAGAGCATCAGCTGCGTGCGCTCACTCACCGTGATTGCCAACGCAGGGCACTGCCCCCACGATGAAGCACCGGATCAGGTGAATCCGGTGCTGCAACGACTCGTCAATTCAGGGTCGAATCAGCAGGCGACATAGGCCTCCACCTGATCACTTACTCGGCGCAACCCAGCGAGACCATCCCGCTCCAAATTGCGAACACGGTCACGGCTCATGCCGAGAATCCGACCGATGCCAGTGAGGCTCATCGGGTCTTCACCGTCCATGCCGTAACGCATGCGCAGCACTTGCTCCTGGAGATGGGGCAACTGCCCCAGCAAGCTACGCAGATCACCTTTCAAACAATCTTCCTCGACCTGATCGCTGGGTAGATCACCATCACCGGAGAGAAGTTCAAGCAGTTCGGTGTCATCACCATCGCCAACTTTCATCTCAAGACTGACTGGCTGGCGGGCCCGGCACATCAGGTCCTTGACGTCGTCTTCCGGCAGCTCGACATACTCAGCAAGCTCGGTGACGGTGGGCGTCCGACCCAGTTCCTGGCTCAACTCGCGTTGACCCTTCTTGAGCTTGTTCAGCATCTCGGTGATGTGAATCGGCAGCCGGATCGTGCGGCTTTTCTCTGCGATGGCACGCGTGATGCCCTGCCGAATCCACCAGTAGGCATAGGTGGAAAATTTGTAGCCACGGGTGGGATCAAATTTCTCAACCCCACGCACCAAACCGATGGTGCCCTCCTGAATCAAATCCAGAAGTTCCATGTTCCGCTTGGTGTACTTCTTGGCAACGCTGACCACCAATCGCAGATTGGCAGCCACCATGCGCTCTTTGGCGCGTCGGCCGTGCTGCAGCTTGCGTTTGAGCTGTATCGAGGACAGACCAGAAGCCTTAGCCAGCTGGTCGCGGCTGGGCCTTTCACCCTCCTTGCTCTCCAATTCAGACTCGATGGATTCGATATCCATCAGCTCCTGAACCTGGCGCCCCAAGGTGATCTCCTGCTCGTGGGTCAGGAGGGGAACCCTGCCGATGTCGCGCAGGTAAGAGCGAACAAGATCGACATCAGCCGTGACGGCTCTTGCGGCAGTTTTCGGCTTGGAAGCAGCGGTTGCAGCCGGAGCCATGGCGCTTCTTTGAGTTATGTGAAGAGTACTCCTAAGAAACGTAAACAGACTCTCAGAAAACGCCCGTGGCAAAGAAATGGGTAGAAATACCTGCAGCCTGAACCAGCTGCGGCAGGTGGACCAACAGCCACCCCGCCGTCTTCAGGTAAATCAGTGTGCCGGCCACGTCGGTACAGGTGGTGATGAAAGGCGTGGACATCAACGCAGGATCCAAACCCATGCGGTCAAACAGCAGCGGAAACGCCGCACCGGCGGTGGCAGCCAGGGTGGTGATCGCCAAAAGACTCATCCCCACGGAGAGGCCTACCAACGCGCTTTCCCCTCTCCACCAGGCAAAGGGCACCACCAACAGCATCATCAAAATGCCCAGCAACGCCCCCGCCATCGCTTCGCGGGTAATCGCCCGCAAGGGTCCGAGGCTGGAGATGCTCTGAGTGCTCAAGCCACGGATCACCACCGTGGAGCTCTGGGCCCCCACATTGCCGCCTGTGCCACCAAGCAAAGGAATGAACGCCGCCAGCAAGACCACCTTCTGAAGTACGTCTTCATTGGCGGCAATCACTTCTGAAGTGAAGAAGCTGGCCAGCACCAGCACCGCCAGCCACACCACCCGGCGACGGGCGACGGTGAACAGGTTGCTACTGAAATAGTCATCGTCATCGCCGGCCTGAACGGCGCCGGCGGCGTACAGATCCCGGGTGGCTTCCTGCTCGATCACGTCAATCACGTCATCCACCGTGACGATGCCCACCAGACGCTGTTCCAGATCAACCACGGGAACCGCGAGGAAGTCGTAGCGCTGAATCGTTCGGGCCACCTTCTCCTGATCCGTGTCGGTGCTGACGCTGAGCACCTCCTCCGTCATCACATCGCCGATACGGGCCTGGGGGTCTGCCGTCACAAGATCTCTGAGCGACAGGATGCCGGTGAGACGGCGCTCCGCATCGGTCACATACAAGGAATAAATCGTCTCGGTATCTCGGGCGCGACGCCGGACGATGTCCAACGCCACAGCCGCGGTCTGGTTTTCCTTGAGGGCGATGTACTCGGTCGTCATCAAGCGACCGGCCGTCTCGGAGCGGTAGCCCAACAAACGCGCCGTCACCTGACGCTCATCGGGGCTGAGCTCGCTGAGCAACTGCCGTACCACCTTGGCGGGCAGCTCCTCGAACAATCGGGCGCGATCATCGGGCGACATCTCCTCCATCACCTCCCGCATCTCACCGGAGCGCAACAGGCTCAACAGGCTTTGCTGGGTGGCGGTGTCGAGGTACTCGTAAACACTGATCGCTTCGTCCTTGCTGAGCAGACGAAAAGCGATGGCCTGCAGGTTGGTGGGCAGGTTGCTGATCGCTTCAGCGATGTCCACGGGCTGAACCGGCTCCAGCAGCAGCTTCACTGCGTCGTAGTTGCCCACAACGAGCATCCCTTCCAGCTGTTGTGCGACCACGTCCGCCAGCAGGTGGTGTTCCACCGTCACGCTGACGCTGCTCAGCCCCGATGCCTCCGTCATGCCCCTCCGGCCGGGAGCCCAGTGTATGGCCGTTACAGCCGGTTAACGTCAGCGCTCTATCAGTGCTCTCTCATGGCGATCAGCGTCAGCTCCGTCTCCGTCACCACCCCCGACGGCAGCAGCAAATCCCTCGGCGACTACGCCGGCAAGGTGCTGCTGATCGTGAACGTCGCCAGCCGCTGTGGCTTCACCAAGCAATACGCCGGTCTGCAAGCCCTGAACGAGACCTACGGCGCCAAGGGCCTGGCCGTTCTGGGCTTCCCCTGCAACGATTTCGGTTCCCAGGAGCCCGGCAGCCTCGACGAGATCAAGAGCTTCTGCTCCAGCACCTACGGCGCTGACTTCGAGCTGTTCGAGAAAGTGCACGCCATGGGAAGCACCACAGAGCCGTACACCACCCTCAATCAGATGGACCCCATCGGCGATGTGGAGTGGAACTTCGAGAAGTTCCTGGTGGGCAAGGACGGCACGGTGATCGCACGCTTCAAAAGTGGCGTCACCCCAGAGGACCTCAAAGCGGCGATTGAAGAGGCCCTCGCAGCCTGAAGTTAGGCAGCATTAGCAGTCAACACGGCCAGCAACTGCTGGCCGTAATCGGACCAGCTGCGCAGATGGCGCCGTTGCGCATCTGCATTCAATGCGGCGATTCGATCCGGTGATGCCAGCAGGTTATGCAGGGCATCCGCCATCGATCGCCAGCTGTTGGTGTTCACCATCAGGCATCCACCACCAGCAGCCAGTTCGCCGAGGGCGCCATCACTGCTGCAGAGACAACCACGGCCATGCCAGAGGCTCTCGGCAACTGGCAGACCGAACCCTTCTTCAATAGATGGATAGACAGTGAACTGCGACCATTCATAGAGCTGATCGAGGCGCTCATCGTCAGCATCTTCGATCCATTTGACGGGGAGGCCGCGGCGAGCCGCGCGTTGAACCAGCGCCGCAACCGCCGGTTCGTTGGCCCAGCCAACGATGCGCAAGTGCACGGCCCCACTGGCATGGGCCTCCAACCAGGCCAGAGCCTTAAGCAGGCTGCGGTGGTTTTTACGGGCTTCTAGCGATCCCACGCAAAGCAGGCGCAAGGGTGACCCGACCTGATGCGGTTCGGGCGGGCTGCTCCGCCGGGGGCTGGGAAAGGCCTGGGCCAGGGGAAGACCATGAACGTGAGTGAAAGGCAACTGTTCGTGAGCAAGGAAGCTGCGGAGATGCTCAGCTGTGGTGTGGGAGTTGGCCAACACCCGGTCCGCCACCGCAAGACCGCGCATGTAAGCCGCATGGGACCGGGCAGCCACAGACTGCAGTCCCCCATAGAGATGGGCCAAGCGGATCGGAATCGCGTCATGGAACACCCAGGCCACCTTGAGCCCTCGCGCCCGAGCTGCCGCCTGCATCTGCTGTGGCGTGGGCTTGTTCGCTTCCCGCACCAACTCCACCACAAGAAGCCAAGACGGCGTCATCGGCGTTTCGAGATCCATGGTCCAGGCACCAGCTGGCGGACCGTTCCAGCACTCCAGGTGATGCAACTGATCCATCGTCGCCAACACAAAGCCCTGATCAGCCCGCCAACAGACAGGCCGCAGCGGAATACCCAGGTCGATCAAGGCTCGGGCTGTTAATCGCACACAGCGCTGGATACCAGTGTTGTGCGCAAATCGCGTCGTGTGATCGACGTAAAAAAACATCCGTGGCTGATCAGTCTGCGAAGCGACGTCCGCACGAGAATCCCAGCCCAGCCGCTCCCAAACCCAGCCCTAGGGTCAGCCCGATCAAGCCCAAGGCTGCGACCCAATCACCGGCGCTGAGATGCTTCATGGCCGCCAGCATCCAGCTGCTGAAGGTGGTGAGCGAGCCGCAGAAGCCAATGCCGAGCAGCAACTGACGCCGCGGTGCAGTGGGCAATCCGGCCAAGAAGCCCAGGAGGGCAGCCCCCAGAACGTTCACCAGCAGGTTCTGATCCCCCAGATGCAGCACCACCTGCCAGCGAAGCAAGGCTCCAGGAACAGCGCCCACCCCCACGAGCAGCAGCTCCTGCAGTTCGAATTGAAGGCTCGGTTTGGTCTCAGGCATGGGTCCCCAATCCATAACCAACGGCAGAGGCCAACAGGCCCGCACCGATCGAGGCCACCGCCAGCACCAGCGCCGTCAACACCTGCCCGGCCCGCAGCTCGTTGAGCAGCTCCACCGCAAAGGTGGAAAAGGTGCTGAGGCTGCCGAAAAAGCCCACACCCATCAGCAAGGCAATACCGGTGCTGGCGGCGCAGCTTTCATTGAGCGCCAGCACCAGGCCAAGGGCAAAACAGGCCACCACATTCACCATGAAGGTGCCCCAGTGCTTCTTCGGCACCATCGGCTGAAAGTGGTTCACCACCTTCAAGCGCAGCCAGGCCCCAGGGATTGCCCCCAGGCCCACCAGAACCACCTCAGGCGCGGAGCCAGCCACGGCGTTGCTCTCCAGACAGGGTTTGCACGTGCAGCCAGTCTTGGCCATCAGCGGCGGACCAACGCCGCAGCAGCCGCAGGGACGATCCCGCCTTGAGGGTCCGCAACCGTGGGGCCACCGCTAGCGGACTAAGCCGCAATGGCTGATCTGATGCAGTGTGCAGAGGGCCTGACACCACGCGACGACGGGGCTGCGGTTGACGCCGATCAGCACCACCGGCCGGCAAGGCCGCCGGGGCCATCAGCGCCACCCCCAGCAACCAACTCCAACGGAGAAGAGGCCCCATCAAATGTCGAGGGCTGCCATGTCCAGCTCGGCGCTGTGGGTTTCGATGAATTCCCGGCGAGGAGCCACCTTGTCACCCATCAGGATCGTGAAGATGCGATCGGCCTCGAGGGCGTCTTCGATTTCGATGCGCTTCATCATCCGGGTGCTGGGATCCATGGTGGTTTCCCATAACTGCTTGGGCATCATTTCTCCAAGACCCTTGAAACGCTGAATGGTGTAGTTGGCTTTTTCACCAAACCCTTTCAATGTTTTTTGCAGATCTGATTCGTTATAACAATAGGTATGATTTTTACCGCGCTCCACTTTGTAGAGCGGTGGACAGGCAATGTAGATATAACCACCTTCAACCAATTCTTTTTGGTAGCGATAGAAAAATGTGAGGATCAAGGTGCGGATATGGGCGCCATCCACATCAGCATCGGTCATGATCACAATGCGGTGATAGCGCAGGTTCTTGACATCAAAGTCCTCGCCCTTGATCCCCAAGCCCAAAGCGGTGATCAGCGCCTGGATCTCGGTGTTCTTATAAATCTTGGCGTCGTCGGTTTTCTCGATGTTGAGAATCTTGCCCCGCAGCGGCAGGATCGCCTGGAAGCGACGGTCCCGGCCCTGCTTGGCGGAACCTCCAGCGGAGTCACCCTCCACGATGTAGATCTCGGATTCGCCAGGGTCGCGGGAGCTGCAGTCGGCCAGTTTTCCGGGCAGGGTTGAGCTCTCCAGAACGCTCTTGCGGCGCACCAATTCCCGAGCCCGGCGGGCGGCTTCCGCCGCATTGAACGCCTGGATCGCCTTCTCCAGGATCAGACCGATCACGGAAGGATTGAACTCGAGGAACTGCCCCAGCGACTCGCCCACCAGGTTGTCGACGATGCCCCGCACTTCGGTATTGCCGAGCTTGGTTTTGGTTTGACCTTCAAATTCCGGTTCCGGCACCTTCACCGAAAGAACAGCGGTAAGTCCTTCACGAATGTTCTCCCCCGCCAGGTTGGAATCAGCTTCCTTGCGTTTGCCCAGCTTCTTGGCGAAGGCGTTGAGGGTACGGGTGAGCACCGTCTTGAGGCCTTCGATGTGGGTGCCCCCATCCACAGTGCGGATGTTGTTGGCAAAGCCAAGGATGCTGTCGGAGTAGGCATCGGAGCACCACTGCAGGGCGGCCTCCACCTGAACCCCATCCTTCTCCGAATTCACGTAGATGATTTCGGGGTGAAGGGCATCCTTCTCCTTGTTCATGTAGGCGACGTATTCCTTGATGCCGCCTTCATAGAAATAGATCTCCTCATGCGGCTGACCCTCCTCATCCCGGGCCGACTCCCGCTCATCACGGAAGACAATCCGAACACCGCCGTTGAGATAGGCGAGTTCCCGCAATCGGGCCGAGAGGGTGGCGTAATCGAAGACGATGCCGCCGGTGAAGATTTCACGGTCGGGCTTGAAGCAGACGGTGGTGCCGGTCTCGCCAGACTCCGCCGATGGCTGCGACTCCGAGGCAAGCGCCCCAATGGCAGTGCCCCGCTCAAAGCGCTGGCGATGAATCTGGCCCTGGCGGCGCACCGTCACCTGCACCCATTCACTCAGGGCATTCACCACCGAGATGCCGACGCCGTGCAAACCGCCAGACACCTTGTAACCGCCGGCTCCGAATTTGCCGCCGGCATGCAACACCGTGAGCACCGTCTCCAGGGCACTCTTGCCGGTGCGGGGATGCACATCGGTGGGAATGCCACGGCCGTTGTCACTCACCGAGGCGGAACCATCATCACCGAGAACAACAACGATCCGGTCGCAATGGCCCGCCAGAGCCTCATCGACCGAGTTATCCACCACCTCGTACACCAGGTGGTGCAAGCCCCGCGGCCCCGTGGTGCCGATGTACATGCCCGGGCGCTTGCGAACGGGCTCAAGCCCCTCCAGCACCTGAATTTGCTCAGCGCCGTAGGCGTTCTGGACCTTAGAAGCGTCGCTCATTCAGTAAGTCTCAAGCCAGGAAACCGGGTCATGGGCGGGCGCAACGGCTCTAAACCTCGACCTGACAATGCCAATCTACCACCGGCTGTCTATAGAGGCTTGCAGAGGCCTCTCAGAGGTCGTTCCAAGCCGGGCTGCACCCCCCTCACGCTTTTGAATAGCTCCAATCCCCTGGTGATCGCCCTGCTCGGGCCCACCGCCAGCGGCAAGACCGCCCTGGCTTTGGACATCGCCGAACGGCTGGATCTGCCGGTGATCAACGTGGATTCCCGCCAGCTCTACCGGGAGATGGATATCGGCACCGCCAAACCGACGGCGGAGCAACAGGCACGGGTGCAGCACCATCTGCTGGACCTGCGTTCACCGGACCAGCCGATCACCCTGCAGGAGTTCCAGGCGGAAGCCAATCCCTGCATCACCCGTGAGCTGAAGCAGCGGGGCGTCGCTCTGCTGGTGGGCGGAAGTGGCCTTTATCTCAAAGCGCTCACCAGCGGGCTGCAGCCTCCGGCCGTGGCTCCGCAGCCGCAGCTGCGCCAGCAGCTGACGGCCCTGGGCCAGGGCATCTGCCATCCACTGCTGCAGAGCGCCGACCCCAAGGCCGCCGCCAAAATCGCTCCGGCCGATGCCGTACGCACCCAGCGGGCCCTGGAAGTGCTTTACGCCTCAGGACAACCGATGAGCCGTCAAGCAACGGCCACCCCTCCGCCCTGGAATGTTCTGGAACTGGGCCTCAATCCCGCCAACCTGCGCCAGCGGATCCAACAACGCACCGAACAGCTGTACCGGGAAGGGCTAGTGGAGGAGACCCGGAGACTGAGCGCGCGCTACAGCGCCGATCTGCCGCTGCTGCAAACCATCGGCTATGGCGAAGCACTGCAAGTGATCGCTAGCAGCCTGACGAAGGCAGACGCGGTGCGAATCACCAGTCAACGCACCCGCCAGTTCGCCAAACGCCAACGCACCTGGTTCCGGCGTCAGCACAACCCCCACTGGCTGCCAGAGCAGGCATCGGTGACGGATGCGATGACGTTGATCGAGCAGCATCTAAGGTGAAGGATGCAGACGTTGTATGCACCGAAGTTGTCTGCTTTTGTCCCCGTCATCGCCTGAATGCCCCCACGTCCCCGTTTTGACCGTCGTGCCCCGGTTCGGGAGCTGCCCAACATCAACGACCGGATCAACTATCCCCAGTTGCGGGTGGTCGATTCAGACGGCGCTCAACTGGGCGTGATCAGTCGGGAAGAAGCCCTGGATGTGGCCCGCGACCGGGAACTGGATCTGGTGCTGGTGAGCGAAAAGGCCGATCCACCGGTCTGCCGGATCATGGACTACGGCAAGTTCAAATTCGAGCAGGAAAAGAAAGCCAAGGAAGCCAAGAAGAAGTCACACCAGACTGAAGTCAAGGAAGTCAAGATGCGGTACAAGATCGACCAGCACGATTACGACGTGCGGATCGGTCAGGCCCAGCGCTTCCTCAAGGCCGGCGACAAAGTGAAGTGCACCGTGATCTTCCGCGGCCGGGAAATTCAACACACCGCTTTGGCAGAGACCCTGCTGCGGCGGATGGCCAAGGACCTGGAGGAAAAGGCCGAAATCCAGCAGGCCCCCAAACGGGAGGGGCGCAACATGATCATGTTCCTCACCCCACGCAAAACACCGCTGGTGAAGAAGGAGGAAAAGGAGCAAGCCGCCAACAAGGCCGTGCGCACGATCCCGGCACCGCCGCGGCCCACCGCCGCCAAGGTCTCCAGCCCGTAAGCCTGAGTGGGAGAGGATCAACTCCAAGGCGCAACCTCGCCCACCGCGATGCCAGCTGATTCGACCAAACACAGACAACCGCTGCCCATCACGCTGGTGATGGCGCGCAACGGTTTTGAGGTCAACCCCCAGCAACCGCTGGGACGACAGTCGGCTGGCGCCTCATTTCTCGAGGCATATCTGCAGTACTCCGGGAATAGTGATCATCATTTGGCCGTTCCCCAGACCGGCGAGGCGGAATGGTTCCACGCCCAGGCTGAAGCCCTTCACTCTCAGGCTCGAACCCTGGCTGTGCCTCTCGACCGCTGGGGCGATGCGGCGGAACAGAGTGGAACCTTCCACTTCCCAGACCCCGGCCTAAACCACTGGAGCTGGAAACGGATGCCCTGGGGGGATGGTTGCTTCTCCTTGCTGGGCATCGTTCATACGCTGTGCAGTTACAACGTCCAACACGCGCTGGGACAGTTCTGCACCGCACCAGTGCGCCACTGGGATGCCCTGATCTGCACGTCACAGGCCTCAAGAGTGGCGATCGAAGGCTTTCTGGAACGGCAGGAAGCCTGGTTACGTCGGCACAACGAAGCGATGCGTTTCGAACGGCCGCAGCTGCCGGTGATCCCCCTGGGCATTAGTCCGGAGGTATGGGCACCACCTGAAGGCAAGCAAGACGCCTGCCGTCATGCACGAACCCAACTGGGCCTTGCCCAGGATGCCGACATCGTGCTGATCGCTGGTCGCCTCGATCTGCTGACCAAATTTCAACCAGCTCCACTCTTCCAGGCCTTGGCCGCTCTCCAGGACAGCAGCCATCCGAAGCTGCAAGTGCTGGTGTACGGGGAAGCTCCCACACCAGCGATGCAGAACCTCTGGCGCCAAGCGGTGCAGCAGCTGGCTCCTCGGCTAAAGGTGCACTGGGTCCCCGGCAAGGACGCCTCCCTGGCCGGACCGGTGCGCTGGGCTGCGGATGTGTTCGTCAGCCTCTCTGACAACCCCCAGGAAACCTTCGGGATCACTCCGCTGGAGGCGATGGCTGCGGAACTGCCCTGCCTTGTGAGCGACTGGGATGGATACAAGGAAAGCGTGATTCAACCCGGTGAAACTGGCGCAGCAACTGGCCTGCGGGTGACCACCCGCATGGTGGAGGGTCTCGGTGCCGCGGAGGCCCATGGGATGCTTCACGAGAGCATCGATTTCGGCCTAGCCGTCGGCCGGATGTCACAGGGCATCGCTGTGGATCTGGATCAGTTTCAACGCCACCTCTCCACCCTGCTGAGCCAACCGGAGCTGCGGCAGGCGATGGGAGCCGCCGGCCGGGAACGGGTCCAACGGATCTACGACTGGAAGGTGGTAATGGAGCAATGGCGACAGCTGGTGGCGGAGCTGAACGAACGTCGACATCACGCCATCGCCAAAGGACAAACAACACCACCTCAACTACCGCCTTGGATGCCGGACACCAGCATGGCGTTCGGCAACTTCGCCAGCGAGATCCTTCCTGCCAGTTGGAATCCCCCGGTCCCTGCAACCCAGCTCGAAGCCGAGCGCCACGGCAATCCCTTCCAAGCATGGGACGACACCCTGCTGAAGCAAACCGATGCCCGCCGCAAGGGCTGGTGGCTGAAGCAGGGGCTGATTCGACCCTAGAAAACGACCGCCTCCCGGATCAAAGCCCAGCCCCGCTCAGCCGCCGCGGCCTGAAAACTGCCCCGGGCGTCACACATGAAGCCGTGATCAGCTTCCGGGAACAGCTCCATGCGCAGGCGATCACCAACCGGATCCACCTGCCGTAGAGCCTGCTCAACCGCCTGGCGATCGTCTTCAGGAATCAGGGAGTCAGCCAGTCCGAACAGACAGATGAGCCGCCCTTTGACCTGAGGGATCAGAGAGAGCGTGGGTTCCCCGCCACCAGGACGGAAACGACTGACTCCAGCACCGTAGAAATTCAACGTGACCGCCACGTCGGGAAGGGTCGCGGCCAGCAAAGCCGCATGCCCCCCGAAGCAGAACCCGACCACCATCACCTCAACAGCCGGGCAACGCTTTTGCAGCCAAAGAATGGTCGCTGAAACATCAGCGAGGATTTGCGCGGCGGTGGTGGCGTCCTTGTGCCGACGACCCTCCTTCAGATCCTGATCGGAGTAGCCGAGGTCAAGATCCGGAGCCGTCCGAGCAAAAAGGGGAATGGCCAGGGCTGGAATGCCATGGGCGGCCAGGCGATCGGTGATGCTGCGGAGCCAGGCATTCACGCCAAACACCTCGGGCAGCACGATAACTACACGTTTTTGAAACGAAAAAGAATCAATTTCGCGCTCAAACGGCACTGGAGCGGCCCACCATGCGCGCAGCGGCACAGGGCCTTCATCGATGACGACCCAACGTCCGGCTACGGATTCAGAAATTGTCACAGGTCCACAGGACACACCCCTAATTGTCACCAGGCAATTCGCTCCTTATGGTGGCCGCATCTTGAGCCGGCCCATCGGAGTGCGATTCCACATTCAGCAGGAAAGCGATATCCCGGCGTCGACCCAGCTGTACAACCAGATCTGCTTCGCCATCGCTGCCAGGCACTATCCCCCTGGCCACAGGCTTCCAAGCACGCGCCAACTGGCCATGCAGACCGGTCTGCACCGCAACACGATCAGCAAGGTGTACCGCCAGCTGGAGACCGATGGCGTAGTGGAAGCCATGGCCGGCTCCGGCATCTATGTGCGCGATCAGCAGAAGCCGCGTGAAATCAAAACCCCACCGCACATCCGCAACCGTGGTGTGACGGATCTGGATCGGGAAGTACGCAAGTGCGTGGATGGCCTGCTCAACGCCGGCTGCACGCTGCAGCAAACCCGAGAGCTGCTGACCCGCGAGATCGACTGGCGGCTGCGCTGCGGCGCCCGGGTGCTGGTGAGCACCCCCCGGGAAGACATTGGCGCCTCGATGCTGATCGCTGAAGAACTGGAACCCTGCCTTGACGTGCCCGTGGAGGTGGTGCCGATGGAAGAACTGGAGAGCGTTTTGGAAAGCTCGAGCAATGGCACGGTGGTGACCAGCCGCTACTTCCTCCAGCCGGTGGAAGACCTGGCCAAAAAGCACAGCGTCCGCGCCGTGGCCGTTGACCTCAATGATTTCCGCCAGGAGCTGGCCATGCTCAAGGAGCTGCGCCCCGGCAGCTGCGTGGGCCTGGTTAGCATCAGCCCAGGCATCTTGCGGGCCGCTGAGGTGATCCTGCACTCGATGCGGGGCAATGAACTGCTGCTGATGACCGCCACGCCCGATGTGGGCAGCCGCCTGCTGGCCCTGCTGAGAGCATCTAGCCACGTGCTCTGCGATCGACCAAGCCTGCCGCTGGTGGAGCAGAGCCTGCGCCAGAACCGCTCTCAATTGATGCGGATGCCGCAGGTGCACTGCGCTGAGAGCTACCTCAGCACCGATACGATCGATCTTCTCCGCAAGGAGATCGGCCTGCAGACCCCGTCGGCCGCCAGCTGACCACCGTTCGATGCTTGATCAGATCCGCGCCGACCTCGCGATCATCCGCGAGCGCGATCCAGCTGCCCGTGGCTGGCTGGAAATCCTTTTCTGCTATCCGGGCTTCCACGCCATCAGCCTGCACCGGTTCAGCCATCGCCTTTGGACCTGCCGGCTGCCTCTCAAGCTGGTGGCGCGCGGCCTGAGCCAACTGGCCCGTGGGCTCACCGGCATCGAGATCCACCCCGGAGCCCGGATCGGGCACAGCGTGTTCATCGACCACGGCATGGGCGTGGTGATCGGTGAAACCGCCGAAGTGGGCAACCGCTGCCTGCTCTATCAAGGCGTCACCCTGGGCGGGACGGGCAAAGATCACGGCAAGCGTCACCCGACCCTGGCGGAGAACGTGGTGGTGGGGGCCGGCGCGAAAGTGCTCGGGGCGATCACGATCGGCGCCAACACCCGCATCGGCGCCGGATCCGTGGTGGTGCGCGATGTGGATCACGACTGCACCGTGGTGGGGATCCCCGGACGCGTGATCCATCAGAGCGGCGTGCGGATCAATCCCCTGGCGCATTCGGCTCTGCCCGATGCGGAAGCCAACGTGATCCGCAACCTGATGGAACGCATCGACGAGCTAGAGAGCACCGTGACCAACCTGCAGCGCTGCCTGCGGGAAGTGTCCGAGGGGCGTCAGCTGCGGGATGTCTGTCGCGGCGAATCGCAGAGCCTCAAGGATCGGGAGATTCTGGAATTCCTCGGCGACGACGCCAATCGCTGAGCCAGACGGCCAAGGCCTGGTCCAGAGGACCCAGGGCACTGCTCCAATCGAAAGCAATGCTCTGGCGGAAACAACGGAGCAAGGGATACCAGGGTGACCGTTCACCCCCATCGCCCCAGTGCCAGGACGGATGCTTGCGCAACACCACCCAGGTGGGCAGGCCCAGGCAACCACCCAGATGCGCCACGGAGGTGTCGTTCGTTATCAACAGATCACAACGCATCAACGCCGAGGCTGTGGTGAAGAAGTCGGCTGGTGTGGCATCAAAACGAGCCTGCTGTGGCACAAGCCGTGGGGCCAAGCTGGTGCCCTGGATCTCTTGGGCCGCTTCACCCACCTGCACCGACAGAAGATCACAACGCTGCAGGGAGCGCACCTGTTCCAGGGCCTCGGCAGGGAAGGAGCGTTCACGAATGCCGCCGGAATAAATACTCTCAGCAGCCTTTCCACCCTGCCAGTTGAGCGCAACCAAAGGTGCGTCATTCCTGCTGGAACGCAATGCCAAGGTCCAGTCAGCGCACGATTCGGGAGCCAACTTCAAAACCGGTGGCGGCACCTGATCCGGAGAATCGATCCCCAGCAACACCGGAAGGCTGGTGAGATATTCACAGCAATCAAATGCCGCAGGTCGAAGCACGTCTGATGTCTGAACGACATCAAAAAGCTGGGTCTGCTCCATGAATCGTCCTAATCCTGGCGGACATGCCAGCTGAAGAAAGCCCACCTGCTGACGCAGCAAGGGCACGAATCGCAGCGAAAAGAGCAGTTCACCAAAGCCTTGATCTGCCAGCAACAGAAGCCTGGCCTTGCTGTTGTTCTGACCATCCAGCCATCTCGGAATCGAGGGAGCTAACGACCGGGACATGCCGACAGCCGAACGCGCCTCGGAATCAGCCCAGCCGCCGCGGTAATCCCCCACCAGCAATTTGGCAGCGCCACGCATGGCGATCAGCTGCGAGTTACCACTACGCCGCTCCAGATCAAATGAGACACCAAGGCGATCACAAGAATCCAGCCAATGTTGCGCCAAACCCAACTCGAAACACAGGCTGCCGTAGTGCAACAAGGCTTCCTCAAACCAACGGGAATCCCGCTGATCCTTCAGCAAAGGCAGCAACAGCTGCATGGCAGGCATGAGTTTGTTCTGACCATGGCGGGCCGCAGCCAGCAAGAGGCGAACACGGCTTAAATCGATCCCTGACGGCCTCTTCAGATGCAGACGGTCGAAGCAACACTCCGCCTCCTGCCAGTCCTGCGCATGCAAGCGAGCCAAACCAAAACGCAATCGCTCCCGCGGATTCATTAACGGCGCTGCGTTGCCGGCCATGCCGCGATCCAGGCCAGCAGCGCCTGATCCAGATCACTGATCACCCCAGCCCAGTCGAACGCCCGTTGTTGCCGGAAGCAGCGCACCGAGCTGTACCAGGGCGTCAGCCCTGCCTCACCCCACTGCCAGGACGGATGCCGCTTGAGCATCACCCAGGTGGGACGACCAAGGGCACCGCCCAGATGAGCCACCGAGGTGTCGTTGGTGATCACGAGATCGCAGTGCGACAGCACGGCGGCCGTATCGATCAGATCCGGGGCTGACGCCTCGAAGCGACGTTGGGCTGGATGACAACAGTGGGCGAGGGATGACTGCAGCACACTGGGCTCGGCACCGACCTGCACGCTGATCAGATCCACCTGCTGCAGAGCCGTTATGGATTCGATCTGATCGAGGCTGAGAGATCGCCCGCGCACTGTGAGCCCAGGCGACTCCGCCGTACGGTTGCCCGCCCAGTTAATGGCCACGAGAGGACGGGCCCTGGCTGTGGCTGATGCCAGGCCGCTCCAAACCGAGATAGCCTTCGAAGAAACCTTGACATACCCTGCTTGGGGGAACTGATCAGGCCGATCAACCCCCAAGAGTGCCGGCAGAGATGCAATGCGAAGCTGCCAGGGGAAATGCCCAGGCAAGTGAGATGAATCCGTGACGATCTGATCGAACAACTCACATTCCAAAGCAAGTTGCATCAGCCCAGGTGGCACCAGCAGCACCAAGGTGAGCGCTTGGTACCAGCGCCGCAGTTCCGGCACAAAGCGCAGAAAGAAGAGGAAATCGCCGATGCCCATATCGGAGCTGATCAGCACCGTCTGGCCTGGCTCCAGCAGCTGGCCCTGCCAGAGAGGACAGCTGAAGCCGTCCTGACGGTGAAACCAGGGCTCCCGCTGTTCCAGGAGCTGCCATCCAGGCCTCCACTGACCCAGGCTCAGATGAGCCAGGGCTGCGATGTAGGGGCACATCGGCAGGGGCTGATCATCGTCATCCAGCCGTTCGAGAACGTCGAGCCAGTGCTGGTGCAGCCCCAACTCCAGGCAAGCCAAGCCATAGGCATTCACAGCATGTTCAAAACCGGCTCCCGGTTTCCGGCGGCAGGCCACCAACGCCTGCAGATAGTGGTGTAGCGCTTCAGCCACACGATCCTGACCATGTAGCGCCTTGCCCAACCGCAAGTGCACCTGGTCCGGACATCCCGGCGAAGCCAACAAACGACGCAACAACACCTCGGCGCCTGCGTCATCGCCGCAGTCCTGCAACAGGTAATTGGCACGCACCCAAAGAGTGAGCGGCTGCTCAGGCCAAGTTTCGGTGAGGGACCAGGCTTGAGCCCAGTGCCCTTGAACGATCAGGTCGTTGACCCGTTGTTCTGTTGGATCCACGGAATCAACTGCGGATCAGGTCTGAGGAGCCTGCGGCTGGAACATGAACATCGAATAGATCACATTGCGGCGCATGTTGGTCATCATCTCGAGGAACATGTCGTAGCCCTCGTTTTTGTATTCGATCAGCGGATCTTTCTGCCCATAACCGCGCAGGCCAACGGACTCCCGCAGGGCATCCATCGACTGCAGATGTTCCCGCCAGAGCGTGTCGATCTGCTGAAGGATGAAGAAGCGCTCCGCTTCCCGCATCAGCCCAGGTCGCTGCTGCTCAATCTGGCCCTCTTTGAGGTCGTAGGCATTGCGCAATTGCTCCTGCAGGAACGCCTTCAGTTCGTCCATGCCCAAACCCTGCACCTGTTCAGGGGTGAGGTCCTCGAGCAGATAGATGAACTCCTTCACCTTGCCTACCAGCTGAGCGAGATCCCATTCCTCCGGCGGAAGATCCGGATTCACATAGGCCTCAACGATCTCACTCATGGTGCGCTCGCCGTAACCGATCACCTGCTTCTTCAGGGCCCGGCCATCCAGCACACGACGGCGCTCGGAATAGACAGCGCGGCGCTGATTGTTCATCACCTCGTCGTACTCGAACACCTGCTTGCGAATGTCGTAGTAATACGTCTCCACCTTCTTCTGGGCTCCCTCCAGGGAGCGAGTGAGCATTCCTGATTCGATTGGCATGTCTTCCTCCACCCGGAAGGCATTCATCAGGCCGGCAACGCGATCGCCACCGAAAATGCGCAACAGGTTGTCGCCGAGGGAGAGGAAGAAGCGGGTGGAACCCGGATCGCCCTGACGACCGGCACGACCGCGCAGCTGGTTGTCCACCCTGCGGGATTCATGGCGTTCCGTGCCGATCACATGCAGCCCCCCGGCCTCACGCACCCGGGCCTCTTCCTGCTTCACCACCGCGTCGTACTCACCCCTCACGCGAGCGATGGCATCCCGAAGCGCCTGAATCTGGGTGTCATCGGTGGGGGCTTTTTCGGCAGCAGTGGCGATGCGTTCCTCCAGCTCAATCACGGTGAGGGCACGATCGCCCCATTGCTTCACCAGATCCCGGGCCAATTGCCCCAAAGCCTGATCGGTGTCATCGGTGAGCAGACAGGGATAGAGACTGTCTGGGTTCTTAGCTGGTGCCGCTACAGGGTTCTCAGAGAAGCCTGCGGCTGCAGTGCGTTGCAGCGGAACAGGAGGCTTGTGACCCTCCTCCGGCTTCACCAGCCGCGACAACAGCACTTCCCGCAGCTTGAGGCGCGCCATGTAATCGCTGTTGCCGCCGAGAATGATGTCGGTGCCGCGGCCCGCCATGTTGGTGGCGATGGTGACGGCGCCGGCGCGGCCGGCCTGGGCCACGATCTCCGACTCCCGCTCCACGTTCTCCGGCTTGGCGTTGAGCAGGTTGTGGGGGATGTCCTGTTCCGCCAAAAGCGAGCTGAGCAATTCGCTCTTCTCAACCGACGTGGTGCCCACGAGCACCGGCCGTCCCTTCTTGTGAATGTCGGCGGTTTCGTTGGCCACGGCACGCCACTTGGCGACTTCGGTTTTGTACACCTGGTCGGCCCAGTCCTGACGGGCCCTCACGCGGTTGGTGGGGACAATCGTGGTTTCAAGCTTGTACGTCTTCTCGAATTCCACTTCTTCGGTCTTCGCAGTACCGGTCATGCCAGCCAAGCGCGGGTAAAGCAGGAAGAAGTTCTGGTAGGTGATCGACGCCAGGGTCTGGGTTTCGGGCTGAATCGGCAAGCTCTCCTTGGCTTCAATCGCCTGGTGCTGTCCATCACTCCAGCGGCGCCCAGGCATCACCCGGCCGGTGAACTCATCCACAATCACCGCCTCGCCATCACGAACGATGTAGTTCACATCCTTGACGAAGAGATCCTTCGCCTTCAGGGCATTGGTGATGTAGTGGGCCCAGGGATCCTGAGGATCAAACAGATCCTGCACACCAAGCATTTGCTCGGCCTTGCTGAAACCTTCATCGGTGAGGGTGCAGCTTCTCTGCTTTTCATCCACCTCGTAGTCCCCTTCAGGATCAATGCCGTCTTTGCCTACTTCGGCCGCCCGCTCCAGGGCCTCGGCCACCTGAGCCGCCTGCTGATACTTCTCCTGGGGCCGCTCCACCTGGCCGGAAATGATCAAAGGAGTACGGGCTTCATCGATCAAGATCGAATCGACCTCATCGATCACGCAATACTGAAACTGGCGCTGGACGACTTCACTGATGTCTGCGGCCATGTTGTCCCGCAGATAGTCGAAGCCCAGCTCGGAGTTGGTGGCATAGGTGATGTCACAGCCGTAGTTTCGACGCCGCTCCTCCGGACGCATGTCCTGCTGGATCAGACCGACGGAGAGGCCAAGGAAACGGTGCACCTGCCCCATCCACTCGGCATCGCGGCGGGCCAGGTAATCGTTCACCGTCACCACGTGCACGCCGCGGCCGGTGAGGGCATTGAGGTAGCTGGGCAGGGTGGCCACCAAGGTTTTGCCCTCCCCGGTTTTCATCTCAGCGATCTGGCCTTCGTGCAGAACCATCCCACCGATCAGCTGCACATCGAAGTGACGCATGCCCAGGACCCGTTTGCCCGCTTCCCGCACCACAGCAAAAGCTTCAGGAAGGATTTCGTCCAGGATCGGGCGCTGGTTCTCCAGGCTGCCAGCGTTGGCGAGGCGCTCTTGGAAGAATGCCGTCTTGCCACGCAAGTCATCGTCGGAGAGGGGAGCAATCTCCTCTTCCAGGAGATTGACGTCAGAGACGATCGGCTGGTAGCGCTTCAGCTTGCGGGCATTGGGATCACCCAGCAGGAGCTTGAGCATGGTTACGGCAACTACCAGAATCGCGAGCCAGCCTACCGAGACTGGCGAGTAGCCAGCCGCCTGGCCTCAGCCAGGAGCGTTAAGCCAAGCAGATCGGAATTGAGCCCAGCCAGCCGCGCCTGACGACGGCGGGCCAGGTGTGGTGCCAGCCAAGACCGCGAAGCGGGATCCAAGAACAACTCCAACCAGCGACGCAGCAGCGTCGGGTCTTCTGGATCCAGACAGGGCACGGCACCTGATGCCGCTTCGCGCAACCCATCCACGTCCATGGTGAGCACTCGACCACCACTGGCCAGAGCCTCGAGCACCGGCAGCCCGAAGCCTTCGCGCCTGCTGGGAACAACCACCGCCAGAGCGTGGCGATACAGCAGCTGTAACTCCAGATCATTCAGAGAATGCACGTGGATCCGAGCCGCCAGCCGGGGGAAGCACTCCCGATAACGCTGCGCATGCTTCAACGCGGCTACGCCACTGAGGAGCAACTGCACCGACTGAAGCGAATCAGCCGATAACGCCTCCAGCACCAACTCGGGATTTTTGTAACTGCCGATTGAACTGGAGGCTGGAAGCAGCACGAACGGTTCCGGCAGCTGCAAGCGGCTCTGCAGAGCTGGCCATAGATCCCGACGGGTTGGCTCCGCGCTGAAACAGTGCACAGTGCAGGGATGACACCAAGGAATGGAAGCCACATCGCTGGCCAGAGCCTGGGAGAGATCCCGGGCCGTGGCAGCCGACACCGCCAGGTGGGAAGCAGCACCGAGCAACCAGCGATTGCGAAGCTGACGCAGGGCAGGGTCGAGCCCTGAATAGCGCTCCGGGATGCAGTCGTGCACCAGGGCCAATTCCGGAATCGAGGCCCGCTCCCCCCCGGTGCTGGTGATCCAGCTGGAGACGAACACATCCGCCTCGGCTTGTCCCACCAAGGCGCGGTTGGTCTCGGAACACTGGGCCAACCGCGACCAGTCGAGGGGATCAAAGACATCCCCCGCCAGCTGCGGGAACGGATCGATGGCGGCCAAGTGGGAGTCGCGATCAACCACCAGCACCGGCGCCGCCTGACCGACCAAACCCGGCAACGCCCAGCAACGCAGGATCTGCTCCCACACCCGGGAGATCCCACCATGGGGATGCACGAACCACACTCCATCCACCAGCAGGCGTGGACCCGGTGCACCGTCGAGGCGGTACCGAAGTTCCTGCAGCAGCACCGACTGCCGCATCTGTCGTGAATCGACTTGATCCAACGCGGCCGCCGCCGCATGCACACCCGTGCTGCGCCAAACGGTGAGAATGCGACAGGTCAACGCAACAGCCGATGGCGGCTCACCGGGAACCAAGGAGAACACTGCGTGGGATGCCATGACCCGTCATCCATACCAGAACCTGGCTGGGTCGGCCTTCTGGAAAACCGGTGTAGCCCAGACCCCGGCATCGCCAGACAGCTGGATCGAGCTGGTGCAGACCAAACAACGGATCCATCCCGGGGCACGCATCGCCACCGCTGGTTCCTGCTTTGCCCAGCACGTCGCCGCCCACCTACGGCGCAACACAACCAACCTGCTGGACTGCGAGCCGCCACCTCCCGGCCTGGCCGCCAATCAGCACCATCGCTTCGGCTATTCGCTGTACAGCGCCCGTTACGGAAACGTCTACACGGTGCGCCAGCTGCGTCAGCTGGTGGAGGAAGCGACCGACTTGCACCAACCCGAGGGACACCTCTGGCGACGCGGGAACCACTGGATCGATGGGCTGCGGCCCAGCGTGGAACCCATTGGTCTTGGAACCGCGCAAGAGGTAGTCACCCACCGCCGTTTCCATCTCCAGTGCGTGGCCGCGATGCTCGAGCAGCTGGATTGGCTGGTGGTGACCCTGGGGCTGACGGAGTGCTGGCGACACCGACCCTCCGGAACGGTGTTCCCGATGGCCCCCGGCACCCAGGCAGGCTGCTTTGATCCCGATCTCCACGAGCTGTGGATCAGCAGCCACCGGGAGGCCCAGGAGGATCTGCTCAGCCTGCGCAGCACGATCGAAAGCCTGCGGGGGGGACGACCGTTCGAGCTGCTGCTGACGGTGTCACCGGTGCCGCTCACCGCCACCGCCAGTGGCCAACACGTGCTCAGCGCCACGCTTCAAGCCAAGGCCACGTTGCTCAGCGTGGCCCAGGAACTGGCCCGTGACCAGGAACGAATTCACTATTTCCCCTCCTACGAAATCATTCACCACCCCAACCGCCGCGATTCGGCCTTCACCGCCAATCTGCGCAGCATCCGTGCGGAAGCAGTCGCTGACGTGATGGAGGTGTTTCAACGGAGCTACGGGCCTGAGCCCACAGCAGCCATGGCCGTTGATCCGAACAATCCCGGCAGCGATGATCTGATCTGCGATGAGGCACTGCTGGAGGCCTTCGCGCCATGAAACGGCTGCTCTGGTGCGGGGGATCCCACCTGGCCCATGCACAGGATCACATCCTCCAGCGCTGGCCTGATGCCGACAACAGCTTTTATGTAACGGCAGGGCCGGAGAACAACCGCTGGTCCGCTCGAGGCGGCCGCTACCCGGTGCGCGGAACCTGCATCGGGCCCAATGCCTACCACCCGGTTCGCAGCATCGATCTCAGCCACTACGACGCCATCGTATTCATTGGCCAGTGGATCCAGCCGCACAAGGTGTTCCGGGCCCATCAGCCGCTGTCAGCGGAACTGCTCGACTGCATCGTGAGCGATGGCGGGATCCTGCTGCAGCCGCCCGATGGCGCCTTCAACGAACCGCTGCAGCTGTTTCCAGCTCTGGCCCCGAGTCGTTGCTGGCTGCTGTGCGATCCCTACCCCCATGCCGACAGCCACTGGGAGGCCCATCACTGCCACGGCCACTACCGCGACATCCCCACGACCTACATCGCGGCCTACATCGAGGGTCTGAAACAGTTCTGCGCGGAGCGGGACATCCAGCTGCTGCTGCAACCGGACAGCAGCCACCGCAACCGCGTGACACTGGCGCACTACTCCCGCGGCGATCGGATCCACATGAACGATGCCTTCTGGAGCCTGACCCTGGATCAGCTGCGCGAGGGCAACGCCTTCTTCACCACGGACTGAAAGTCGGTGCAGGCGTCATAGTGCTGGCCGGGCTCGGGATCACAGGTGTAGTAGTACAGGGCGATCGAGCGGCGGGTGCGGTCGCGGGGCATCCATTCATGGGTGTGGCCATGAAACGAGCTCTTGTCGGTCTTGAACACCACCAGACGGTTGAACAGCGGCGGCAGTTGCCTGACGCAGGAGCCGTCCGGCGGAGGACCATTCCAGAGTTCCAGCTCGCCGCCATCACCGGGCTGCCAGTCGGCCGTGAGATAGAGGAGCACGTTCAAGCGCCGGTAGATGCCCAGCCGGCGGTAGTCGTTGAAATCGGTGTGGATGTCCAGAATCCCACCGCTGACGATCTGATGCAGACCACCTCCCTGGAAATAGGGATCCGGCAGCAACGCCTCAAGGCCGGTGAGCTGCTGCAGAAACTGAAGGAACACACTGGAGTTGAACTCCAGCAGTGAGGAATAAAGGGTGTCGGACAGGCAGCCAAAGTTGTCGCTGTTGCGAGTGCCCTGCTTGCCGTACTGATGACCAGTGCGCTGGCGCCAATCGGCCCAGATCGGATCGTCGGGCGCCGGAAAATCCCTGGCCAGGGCCTCGGCATGGTCTTGGGGCAGGAAGCCATCCAGAACGGCATGGGCGAAGGGGGCTGCCCCGCTGAAATCAGCGGCGGCGGAAGTCGCCTGCTGCTGCAGCCGGTGCGGATCGAGGCGATGCATGCCCGGGAGCGTAGGCGCTGTAGAGCTGCCATACACTCCAGCCAATGCGGCATCGGAGGCCGTGAAGACCCGCCGGCTGTCGTTCCTGATCTGCGGAGCCCAGAAGAGCGGCACCAGCGCTCTGCACGATTACCTGCGGCGGCACCCCCAGATCGACCTGCCGCTGGTGAAGGAGCTGCACCTGTTCGACAACGAAGCCGCGGATTGGAGTGATGCCGGCATCGATCGGATCGATGCGGCCATCGCCCGTCACTTTCCGTCCACGCAGTCGGGCCGCTGTTGCGGCGAAGCCACACCGGTGAGCCTGTGGTGGGTGCCGGCGATGGAACGGATCTGGCGCTACAACCCGGCGATGCGGCTGATCGCGATCCTGCGCAATCCGATCAGTCGGGCCTATGCCAACTGGCGGATGGAGCAGCTGAAGGGCAGGGACAGGGGCCCCCTGCCGTTGTCCCTGGCCGAGGAGGAACAACGCTGCCGCGAGTCCCTGCCGCTTCAGCACCGGGTGCGTTCATACCTCAGCCGCGGCCTGTACAGCGAACAGATCCGGCGGGTGTGGCGCTACTTTCCGCGCGAGCAGCTGCTGCTGCTGCGCCAGGAGGAGCTGATGGAGCAGCCCGCCACAACCCTGGCGCGGATCCATGCCCACCTCGGTGTGGAGCCACTGCCGTTTGAAGGGGCCCAATCGGTGATCTCCTGGCGGTCGGTTCCGGAGCAGACCCCGAATCGACCCCTGCCCCAGCCCGAGACGATCCCAAACAAAGCCCCCACAGCTGTGCGCGACGCCCTGCAACGGCTGTACGCACCGGAAATCGCCAACCTGGAGGCCATGCTTGGCTGGGACCTCCGGCACTGGCAAACCCCCACCGACCCATGAGAGTGCTGCTGGGGATTCCCCATGTGTTCGCCCCCAAGGCTGGCTCGCTCTACTCGTCGCAGACGGAAGAGAAGCGGGCGCTGAAAACGGCAGCCCTGCGCACCGCCACGGAAGGCAACTGGAACCGGCTCAGCCGCCGCTACTGGATCCACGCCTCCCTGGGCCTGCAGAAACCGGTGGTGACGCGTGAGCTGCAGAGCGCGATGGGCATCGACCTCACCATTCAGGTGTTCACCGATCCGGCGACGACCCTGGCGGACCAGCTCAGCCCCTGCGACGGCGTGCAGCTGATCGGGGCAGCGCTGGAGGACCGCACCAAGATGCCGATGCTGGCCTCACGGCGGGTGATCGAGCAGGCCGCCGATTACGACGTGGTCGGTTACATGGAGGACGACCTGCTGATCGAAGACCCGGAGTTCTTCCACAAGATCCGCTGGCTGGTGGGCTGTAGTGGCGGCGCGTTCGCCTTTCTGCCTCACCGCTGCGAGCAGATCCCCGGCCGCGGGGATGTGATCCTCTCGGGGGACCCCGATGGCGGTCGGCCGGATCTGTTCTGGGACACCGGCGAAACCGTGGCCATGGCCTGGCCCCTGGGTGAGCGGCGCTTCTACCGCGCCACCAATCCCCATTCCGGCTGCTATTTCCTCACCCGCGAGCAGGCTCAGAAGGTGAGGAACTTCTGGGAGCCGCGGCACTGGAGCTCGGACTTCCAGCTCTCCGGCCCCCTGGAACAAGCGGGCAGCGGCATCCTGCTGCCGGTGCTGAAGGTGATGAAGCCGGTGCCGGAGCATTACCGCTTCCTAATGGTGCGCCATCAGGACCAGCTCTGGACCCGCCACCGTTTCGAAGCAGAGACCCCTCAGGCCTGAATAGCCCGCTCCAGCAGTTGTTGATGGAGCCGGCGAGCCGAAGCCGGGAGGATGCCCTGCTCGCGGGCAGCAAGACCTTGATGGCGGAGTTCGCTGGCGAAAAAGCGCAGCTCCTCAGGGCCGAGCTGACGGGGCAGGTCAAGCGTCTTGATCAAGCCCGCCAGCTGCTGCTTGATCCCCTCCGCTTCGGGCTCAAACACCAGCAGGGGGCAGTCGAACTGCTCGATCCAGTGGAGCAGGCGGCGGTTGTAGCGCTCCCACAACGCCATCCCATCGGCGAGGGGCAGGCCGTCCCGGGCCTGCAACGACGCAGCCACCTCCAGGGGATGACGCACGATCGCAACGGCCTCTAGCTGCGGCAGCGCTTCGCGCCAACCCTCCAGGCAGAACAGGCTGCGGGGGTCCTTGAAACCCCAGAGGGGTTGATTGGCGAAGCGTTCGATCAGGGCATCCCGCAGCAGCCGGTGCACCGGCCGCCAGACCACTGCCTCCGGGGGGCTTTTCCAGTCGCCACCGGCAGAGGCCAGCAGATCGTCGTGGAGGGTGCGGATCGGCAACGCCTCTCGATTGCCCTTGCGGTTGTGGGGTGCTGCCGTCACCACATCCCCCAGCACAAGACCCGCTTCCTGGAGCGTGCCGGTGAGCATGCTGGTTCCGCTGCGGTGCATACCGAGCACCGCCAACACCCGCTGCGGGGGGGCCGCAAAGCGCTCCGGATGGGGACTGTCGGCATAGGCCAATCCGGGTTGGGCCTGCTCGAGCGGGCGCAGTTCCGCCAAAGCCCGCCGCAGCCAGGGGCGGAACAGAGGGCGGATCTGCCCCAGAAAATCCGGCCGTGGCCAGGGGCGCGGATACGGATCGAACGGCCTCCCCCGCAGGGCGGCGTATTCCGCCGTCATCGCCTGCCAGCGGTTGGCCGCTCCGGTAGTAGCACCACCATGAATCTGGTGAAAACTGGCTTCCCCGAGCAGGGTGACCAGCTGCACCCCCGGCAGCGCCTGGGCTCGCTGGTAGAAGTCGAGGTTCACCAAACCACCACCCGGACTGGTGAATCCCTCCTCCAGACCACCCAGCTCATCGAACATCTGGCGGCGCATCACCAGCGCATTGCTTTCCGCCAGCGGCGCCAGGATCCCGTACTTGGACGACCCGGCCAAACAGGCGATCCGGAACAGGCTGTAGCCATTCCGCTGCCAGGGCACCGACGCCAGCAGCTGATCTTCCGCGGCCGCGTCGTAACCCTCCCGCACGGCCTGCTGCTGAGGCCGAGCGCCCAGGTGACAACCCAGGGTGCTGATCAGCGGCCGGCGGTAGGCCTGCAGGGCCAGCAGGCTGTAGCGCAGGAACCCCGGCGACAGCATGCGGGCGCCATCAATCAGCAGCGCCACCGCCTCCCCACGGCTCTGGCGCACTGCGGCATTGATCGCCGCTGCGGGGGAGGGATTGCCGGGCTCGCTCCAGCGGTACTGAAAGCTGGGATCGATCGCTGCAACCGCCTCCGCACCAAGGGGATCGGTGGAGCCGTTCTCCACCACGATCAGCTCGTAGGCATCCCGGGGAACGTCCTGATACGCGGCGGCGAGCGTCTGCAAGGTGCGCGGAGCCTCCCGGCGCATGTTGTAGACCGCCACCACAACGGAAAGCCTGGGCCGGGTCATCCGGCCAGGCTGCGATCCAGCCAATCAATCACCTGCGCAGGACGCACGCCGGCCATGCAGGGATGCCCATCCACCAGGCAGTCGTCATTGCGGAAGCGGTTCTCAGCACAGGCGTCGCAATGACGCTCCGACACCGTGCGCGTGACATTGGCGCAGCGGGGCAACCACAGACGCACCGGACTGGCGCCGACGCCATCGGCATCGTTGCCGACCACCGCCAGGGTGGGCACGCCGACGGCAGCTGCGATGTGCAGTGGGCCAGCATCCACACTCACCACCGCTTTGGCCTGGGCGCAGGCCCCGGCCAGCTGAATCAGGCTGGTGCGGCCGCGCAGATCGATCAGAGCCGTCTGCTCCAGCAGGGCGTCCTCACCGTCACCGGCGTTGTAAGCCTCCTTCTGAGCTGCCGGCGGACTCCCCACCAGGCCCACACTGACGCCGTGGGCACTGAGGTGATCAATCACCTGACGCCAGGCGGAGAAGGGCCAGACCTTGGCACCGCGAGCCGTGGTGCAGTGAACCAGCACATCGGGCACCGCAAACGGCGGTGGCTCACACGGCAGCTCGATCGCCGTCACATCCACGTGATCAGCCACATAGGCGAGCTGCGCGAACAACTCAGCGATGTAGTTGCTGGCGAAGACGCCCTCATAACGGGCCAGGAATGTCGGGCTGTCCCAGTCCGGATCCGCCAGAAAGCGTTGCTGGGGCTGATCACCCCAGGGGAGCGAGCGGCGCAGGTTGGCACTGAGGCTGCCCCCGGCCACATAGCGAGGCTGCAGCCAAGGAACGAGGGTGCAGGTCACCGGATTGAACCCATCCAGATTCACCGCAAGAGCGATGGGACCGTGGTGTTGCCTGTGCTGGGCCAGCTGCTGCTGCAACTGCAGACCGGCATCGGCTGCCGAGGCATCCCAGCTATGACGCCAGTCGATGCTCTCGAGCGCGGTTTCAAAAGCAGCGGTGACCTCACTGCCGAGGAACCCGATCACGGCATCGGGGAAGCGAGCACGCAATCCCTGGAGCACGGGCGTGCTCACCACGAAGTTGCCCACCTTGCAAGAGCCGAGCACCACCATATGGGGGCGGTCTCCCAGCGGCTCTCCGCAATAACGCTGCAGCACCGGCATTAAGTTCACTGGGCGACGGGTCATTTTGACCCGTGATCCGGCGGAGTTCCATGAAGATCCTGTTCGTCAACCACGGTGGCGCCGACTCCATGGGCGGAGGCGATGGCGTGCAGATCCGCGAAACGGCCCAACGCCTGGCGAACCGGGGCCATCAGGTGGTGGCCGTGAACAGCGACCAGCCGGATCCAAGGGAGTTCGATCTGGTGCACATCTTCAACTGCCGGGCACCGCAGTCCTTCGAGCAGCAGATCGCCGCCTGCCGGGCCGCTGGCGTGCCCACAGTGGTGTCGCCGATCTGGGTGTCGATCCCCCAGGCGATCTGGGGCAGCCGCGGCAGCATGGCCGTGGTGAACCGACTGGTGCAGGAGCCCGGGGCTCAAGCGGATCAAGGGCTGCGCCAGCTGATCGGACGGGAGCTGACGGTGCATCTGGATGACGGCAGCATCGAGGCCGATGGTCGCGGCAGCCGCGACATGAGCTGGATGAAGCGGGTCGGCGCCCTGCTGCAGGGGGTGGATGGTTTGCTGCCCAACAGCTTTCTGGAACTGAAGGCGGTGCAGCAAGACCTGCACTGGTGCGGCGACTGCTTCGAGATCGCGCATTACGGCGTCGATCCACGGCTGTTCCTGGATGCGGACCCCGAGCCGTTCCGGCAGAAGTTCGGCATTCAGGGTCCGTTTGTGGTGCAGGCCGGCAGGATCGAACCGGCGAAGAACCAACTGATGCTCTGCTGGGCCCTGCGCAACACCAACCTGCCGCTCGTGCTGATCGGCAAGACCCGCAGCTGGCAGGGCTTTGCCGATCGCTGCCGCGAGATCCTCGGCAACCGGCTGACGATCATCGACCACCTGCCGCAGGAGCTGCTTGCGTCGGCCTATGCCGCCTCATCGGTGCACGTGCTCACCAGCTGGATGGAGACCTGCGGCCTCGTGACCCTGGAAGCGGCCCTGGCCGGAGCACCGGTGGTGGGCAGCACCTTCGGCCACGAGCTTGAATATCTGCGCAACGACTGCTGGTGGGCGGATCCAGCCAACCCGGATTCGATCCGTGATGCCGTGGTGGGGGCCTGGCAGGCGGGCCGGACCGATCAACGTCCAGTACGGCTGAAGAGGCGAATTCTGGAGGAATTCAACTGGGAACGCACCGCGGATGCCACCGAAAGGCTCTACGAGCGGGTGCTGGCGAAGCAACGCTGATCAGCGGAAGCGCTTCACACCCTCCAACTGCTTGGTGAACATGTCGGTGACGATGCTGATCACCGGGCGGGAACGCAGTTTAATGTTGGCACTCACGGCCATGCCGCTCTGCAGGTTGAGCTTGTTGTCACCAGCCAGAACCTCCTGCTGATCGAGGCTGATGCTCGCCGGGAAGCTGTAGGCCTGGGTCTCCTGGGTGGGGGGTAGGGCATCCAGGCCGAGGCTTTTCACTTCACCGGTGATATAGCCGAATTCTCCAGAAGGGAAGGAGTCAACAGAGACGCTGGCGGGCATGCCCAACTTGACGAAACCGATGTCTCTATCCTGGATGTTGACACTGGCCTCAAGCCGGTTGCGGGGAACGATCTTGAGGGCGATTTCGGATGTGTTGACCACATCCGATCGTTTGATGGCGGTGTCGAACACCTGGCCGGCGCTCGGCGCCTTGACCGTCCGGTAGGAGATCGATTCCTTAAGCCCCTCCAGTTCAGCGCGGAGGCCAAGCAGCTGACGGTTGGTCTGGTTGAGCTGGCTGGCCACCTGACCCATCACCTTGGAGCGTTCCTCCTCCAGATTTGCGACGTTCGATTTGATCTCCTGCAGGCGGTTGAGCTGCTCGAGGTAGGCATTGCGAGACATGCCACCAGAATCAAACAACGGCTTCATATCGGCGGCAATAGCTGTCTTTAGTTCCAAGGTCTGGCGTGCGCTGGCCAGCTTGTTGGCCAGCTGCACCAGCTGCGAGCGCATCTGAAGGGCCTGCTGGTTGGCGGTGAGCAGCTTGGAGGCCTGGTCGGGATCGGCCACCACCGGAACCGTGGGCAGGGGAGGCAAGCGATCGGGATCTCCACCACTGGAGAGGATGCCCTGCATGCCCTCGGCCTGGAGGTCGAGCAGCTGAACGGTGCTGAGCAAGGCCTGGCGACGGCTGGACAAGCCCTTGGCCTCCACTGTGAACAGCGGATCACCGCGAGCAATCAACTGACCTTCGGTGACATGAACCTGGCTGATCACGCCAGCACTGGGGGATTCAACGTCGCGCACACGACCGGCGGGAACGATGCGACCACGCACCGTGATGGTCTGATCTAGCTTCGCAGTGAAGGCCCAGAGCAACGTGGAGCCGAACAATAAGGCGAAGGTCCAGATCAGGGCACTGGACCAGTGCCGGCCCTGCTCGACCATGGCGGCACTGCCGTCCCACACCTGCAGTTTCTTCTTGGACTTGGATTCTTCTGTAATCGGAGCGGAAGGGGGCATCTCAGTCAATGTCGGACTCCTGCTGCGAGTACAGCGCCGCATAGCGACCCTGAAGGTCCAGCAGTTCAGCATGGGACCCCTGCTCCACCAGCGAGCCCTGATCCATCATCAAAATGCGATCGGCGCTGCGAATGGTGCTGAGACGGTGGGTAATGAAGAACACCGTGGTTCCCTCAAAGGTACGCTTGAGGTTGATGCACACCTGTCTCTCGGTGATGTAATCGAGGGCGCTGGTGGCTTCGTCCAAGATCAGCAAGGTGGGGCGCTGGAGCACTGCCCTGGCAATCGCAAGACGCTGACGCTGACCGCCAGAGAGGGAACTGCCCCGTTCGCCCACGCGGGTCGCATACCCATTGGAAAGTTCCATAATGAAATCATGGGCACAGGCCACACGTGCCGCGTTCATGATCTCCTCGCTGGTGGCCTCAGGCCGGGTGAGGGCGATGTTGTCGCGAATGCTGCCATCAAAGAGAAGGCTGTCCTGCGGGACGATGCCGATCTGCTGACGCACCGACCCCAGCTGAAGTTTGTTGATGTCGTAGCCGTCGATCAGGATCCGGCCTTTTTCCGGGGCATAAAGCCTTGGCAGCAGCTTCATGATCGTGCTCTTGCCGCTGCCGCTCCGGCCGACGATCCCAATGAACGCTCCCGCTTCCACCTGAAAACTCACGTTTTTCACCACGAGTGGCGCCGATTCTTTGAAGCGAAAATCAACGCCCTGGAAGGTGACCTCACCGGCCACCGGCGGCAACGGCAGGAGATCGGCCTCGAGTTCAGATCCCTCGGCCTTGGCATCAACCACATCGCTCAGACGCTCGATCGAAAGCGCGACGCCCTGGAAGGTCTGCCAGCTGGTGGCCAGGTTGAGCAGGGGGCCCACCACATACCCTGAGATGATACGGAAGGCGATTAGCTGGCCAATGGTGAGATCACCTTTAATTACAAGGTAGGCCCCCACCCAGAGGGTGAGCAGACCGGTGAGCTGACTGAGGAAGCTTCCCACCGTGCCGGTGGAGACACCGATCAGGAGGGTGCGGAAGGTCTCACTCATGAAAGAGGAGTAGCGCTTTTGCCAGCGCCAGCGCACGGTGTTCTCAGCGTTCTGGGCCTTGATGGTCTGCACACCGTTCAGGGATTCGATCAGGAAGGCCTGGGTGGCGGCGTTCTTCTCGGCAGCCTTGCGCAACTGGGCCCTAATCGCCGGCGACGCCAACAGGGTGAGGCCCAGGAACAGGGGGATCACACCAAGAGTGACTGCTGTGAGCACACCGGAATAGCTGACCATCACGGCGATGTAGATCACCGAAAAAACCGAATCGAGGGCGAGCGTCAACAGGCTGCCGGTGAGGAAGCCGCGGATGTTGCCCAGTTCTCCCAGACGGGTCTGCAATTCGCCGACGGGACGCTTGTCGAAATAATTCAGCGGCAGCCGCAGCAGATGCTGAATGACTTCTGCACCGAGGGAAATGTCAATGCGGTTGGTGGTATCGGCAAACAGATAAGTGCGTAATGCATTCAAGACGCCCTGAAAGAGGCTCACCCCCAGCAAAATCAGGCCCAGGGTGTAGAGGGTATCGAGGTTCTGCTGACCGATCACTTTGTCGAAAATCTGCTGCATCACCAGAGGCTGGGCAAGGTTGAGCAGCTGCAGAACCAGGGATGCCACCAGCACCTCGATCAGGCTGCGGCGGTACTTTCGGATCTGAGGGATGAACCAGGAGAGACCAAGCTTGCGCTGTTGCGAGTCGCGACCGGGATTAAGGATCAGAACGCTGGCGCCCTCCTGGCCCTGGGTGAGATCCTCGATCTGCAAGTTAACGCGGCCGTACTCCGGCAACACCGCTTTCACATGGCCACCACTGACGTCGTGAAGCATGGCCGGCTGCCCTTCCACGATGGCAAAACAGGGGAAAGGTAGGCGGGAGAACTGGGTGGCAGGCAGGTCAGCCAGGCTTCCGGTGAAGCCCAGAATGGTGGCCAAGTTGCCCAACTGCTGAAGGGTCACCCCCTGAGAGCCAAGAGCACCCTTGGCCGCCCGTTCGATCACATCCCTGCGAAAAGGAATGTTGTAATAACGAGCCAGCATCTCCAGACTTGCCATGGCGTGTCCCAAGGGCTGGGTGCCCGTGCAGACCGGAATTTCTTTGCCGCGGTACCGAATCGACGCCTCAGCCGGGGCGTCTTCCAGCTTCACCACTTTCTCTCCCTGGGGCTCAGGAACAAGTAGATCCGAGTAGCGGTCGTTATCCCAAAGATCGCTGGCTTCAGGTTGTTGATGGTTTTCCGGAGCCTGAAGCGGCGGATTCAGCACCCGCTCCCAGAGATCGGGTTCCACTCGTAGCAAGCGCAGGGACTCCCCGGGAGGAATCTCCCGCAACACTTCTGGATCAACCGGGGTGCCGATGGGGACAACCTTGCTGGAGGGCTGACCATTCCACAACCAGACCGCCCCATCGTCCGGTAATTCCCGTAATTGCCGAGCAGCTATCACCTTCAACCCCGGCAGAAGCTGATGGAGAACATCGCGTTCTGGCGGATCTGCCATTGGGCGCTGGCGGAGAGCAGGGGCGAGGACGGCCATCAGTTCCGCCGGCGACGATGCTCGATCGAGCCAGGAACGGAAGGATTCCGAGCGATTCTCCAGCTCCTGGAAATCCTCGGCCTTGATGCCGATCAACTTGAGGGACTGAGCCGCTGTGATCCACTCGCATGGCCGACGAGATGCAAGCCCAGCCCAACCAACCAGATCACCGGGGTTGGAATATGCCAAGGTGACGGGGCGACGAAGGCCGGGGTCATCGTGCAGCACACGACCACGACCCTCGACTACCGCATAGCAATACTCCGGAAGACGATCGCGAGCGAGTAGCTCCTGACCCACTCCGCAGTGAAAGGGCTTGGCACGATGCGCCAACCAGTCGAGTTCCTCAGCGCTTAATCCTTGGAATGCATCAAAACGGCTCAACCAAGAGGTCAGGGTTGCAACGGTACTGGTCATGAGGGTGGATGATACTCGAGCTGATCAAGGGACTCACCCTCCATAAATCGGCCAACTCGGTCGTCAAGAAAGTCTTGAAGCAAATCGTCCATCAGCCGGTCTCGAGATGACTGATCAAAAATATTAGGAATGATTCTCTCAAGTTTTATTAGTATCAACCAATCACCAAGGCGCACTGGACCTTGTATTCGACCAGGCTCAAGTTGGCGGATGTAATCCCTAAGAGCTACAGGCTGGATATGCCGGATCTCTATGGGACCAATAACTCCAAGATGTGAAGATTCGGGTCCTTCTCCAAATTTAGTAGCCGCTTCAGTGAAACTAATTTCATTTTCCTCAGCACGAATCCAAATCTCACGCGCAAGCTCAGGTGTAGTAAATCGAATCATTGAATATACAACTTGATCACGTTTCCAGCCATGCAGCAGAAATTCCTCCTCAACCCCAGCTCCAAAACGATATTTTGCAAAACGCTTCAAAGCCTCGGGCAGCCAAAGATTAAGACTCAAATCAGAAAAAGTCCAGGAATTAGAAGCAAGAACATCTTCAAGTAGTTGACCCTGAAGAAAATTAGTGAGCCTGTTTTCCAACCACGCCTCATCTACCTGAACTAGGTCAGCAATTTCCTCTTCTAACCACCTGCGAATAAATAATCTACGCATATCCATGCGTTTTAGCAAGTCTAGTTGAACTTTTTCAGGAAGGAAAACAGGAGGTTGGGTCAAATCGCTCACACCAAAACCTCCTTTGAAAGAGAATTTATGTCGAACATGAATAATTCATCAAGGGCTTGATTAACCAGGTCAACCAAACCCTGCCAATCTCTGTGATCTGGCTGACGAAATAGTCGCATCGAAGAATACCAAGGGGAATCATCGCGGTCACGAAGCCAACGAAAATCTGCATTATGCGGCAGTAAAACCCAAGTGTTGCGACCTAGAGCGGCAGAAATATGGGCAACAGCAGTATCAACACTAATCACAAGATCAAGCTGACTAAGCACATGAGCGGTATCTGAGAAGTCAGATATCGACTCCGACCAGTCGATAATTCGATTAGAGAGACGCCAAGGATCTAGCTGGCAGGAGTCACTACCGAACTGCAGACAGTGCAAATCTATTAAGTCAAGATCGAGAAGCTGGAGAAAACGTGGCATCAGCAACTCGAGGGGACAACTTTTATTTCGATACATAGCCTTATTGGTGGGATTGGAAGCCCAAACCAAGCCAATGGAAAGTCCACCTGGTGGTGGAGAAATTAGAAGGGCAGGTGGAGTTTTGGAAGACGCCTTGAAATATGGGGTAACAGAAGGAATAGTTAAAATATCCGTACGAAAAAGGCGGGGTAGGCTCAACAAAGGTATTTGCTGACGATCATCGGTAGGGTTAGTACTCATCGGTTGATCGACGATAAGGTGGTCGGGTATTTCAAACCATTCAGAGAACAAACGCATGAGAGAGGAACGCGTCATAAACACAAAAGGAATTGACGCAGTCTGGAGCATCAATAAGTAACGACAGAACTGAACAGCATCACCTATGCCTTGTTCTGTCCAAACAACCAACGGGCGATTCGGGTCATGAGTACAGTCCGCGAGAGACTGGGGCTGTGAACCGACTGTAGGTCTTTCGTAATCAGAAAAGTTCTTTGTAGAAAACCGCGCCTCGTAAAAATCCCATCCGCGAGTGAAATCCCCTGTAAGAAGATAAGCTAGGGAAAGATTCCAAAGAGAATTAGCCGAACTAGATTCAAGCTCAACTCCTTTTTGAAGATAAGACAAAGCAAGCTCAGGCTCAAGCGTACTTACCAACGCATTACCCATGTTTACATGACTCGCGCCATGAGATTGGTCTAAAGATATTGCTTTGGCAAAAGAATCCTTGGCATCGGTGAAACGATCTAGACCAAAATAGGCAAGGCCTAAATTACACCAAGCATCTGCAGACAATGGATCCTCCTTGACACTCTGCGAAAGAGAAATGAGCGCCTCCTCAAATCTCTGCTGTCCATTCAAGCAAATTCCTAAATTGTGCAATGCAAGAGCAGCCTTGGGATTAAATCTCAGACTAATTCGGAATGCTCGCTCAGCCTGTAATTCTTTATCATTGTCTGACAATAAATTAGCTAAATTATAATACGTATCTGCCCTTTGCGGATCTAAGAGAACTGCGCTGCAGAAAGTACTCAAGGCTTGTTCAAGCAAACCAGGCAACTGCCTCAACACCATCCCACGTAAGACGAGATAGTCGGCATTATTTTGGTTCGTTATAAGAATTTGATCGAGAAAATGAAGAGCTTTTTCATACCTTTGAGATCTCCAATGCGCCAAACCTAACGCCATAAAAGTACAGTCCTGCACTTCAGGAGAAGCAGGAAGAGATGCGAGACAAGTGTCACAAAAAGCATCTAAGTCAGATACTGGCAGAGAGCTAGCCAAATGCAGGAGGTTGCCCTGATCACTATTGTGCATACGACGGGAGACATGAGGAACACTCAAATTCTTGAGATAGCTATTCTATATCAGGATGAAGCCGTAAAAGAAGCAATATAATAGGTTATCTACGAAAATATCCTTGGACACTCAGCAGATTCGCGAGAAGGCATGGGCACTTCATCAAAAGGGCGGCTTAGAGGAAGCTGAGAGATTATACCGAATGCTCATTGAAGAATGCTCAAAAAAAGGGGAAATTGATTCAAGAGACGCCATTAACCTTGGAGGATTATTAAGACAACAAGGAAGGCTTAAAGAAGCCGAAAAGCATTACAAAAATACTCTAGAATTGATTCCGGAATGCATTCAACTGAGAGCCAATGCAATAAATCTATTCATCGAAGCCAGAAAACTTGAGGAAGCAGAGAATTTAAATATTGCAGGTCTTAAATTAAACCCTGAAGACCGCACTCTACTTGAAACATTTGGCCGAGTTTCTTTAGGAAAACAAGAGTATCAGAAGGCAAAAAGTACGTTCGAAAAGCTTTTGAAGTTAGACAAACACAACATCAATGGATTTCTAGGCCTTGGCCAAGCAATGGACGCACTTGGTAATTGGGAAGAGGCATTAGAGATCTTTCAAGAAATGAAAAAATTACATCCAAAGGACGAGAGAGGAACGACAAATCAACTTCTAATGCTTCAAAGACTTGGACGTCATAGAGAAGCAGAAGTAATCTATGCAAATTTAGACCCAAATCAGAAAGCTAGTGTCCAAATTAAAACTGCATTAGCAAATCTATTGATGGATAAACAGGATAACGAAACTGCGGAGAGACTGCTATCAAATTTGTGCATGGAAGATCCTTATAATAGCAGCCACTGGCTTAACCATGCGGCGACGCTAAAAGCTTTAAAGCACAATAATGCAAGCTGTAGGGTTATTAAAGAGGGAATAAAGCGAGAACCATTGAATAGTGATTTAAAGCTAGCCTTAGGACAATCATTGGCGGAAATGGGTCGACACAAAGCAGCAATTAGTTGCGTATTAGAGGCAAGTAATAACTTTAACTCTATGAATGCAACATACTTAACCAATATTCAGTTTATTGGTGCGGGATATAACCTGATTGAGAGTATTGAAAGAAAGAGAATTGCTCGTGAGTGGGAAGGAAAAACTCAGAGAGAAGGTGTTGGAGCACTCTGGGGGGACAGAATCAGATCTAACATGAGAAAAAGACCTTTAAGAATAGGATACTTATCTGCTGATTTCACGACACATCCAGTAGGTCGCTTTATATATCCGGTACTCAAAAATCATAATAAGAATGAAGTGACAGTCGTTGGAATTACATGTGGGCCTCATGAAGACATATTGACTCATAAAATAAGGATGGAGTGCGATGAATGGGTGAACATAAATTATAGGACAGACTTAGAAGCTGCTCGCATACTTTCTGACAAACAGCTAGACATTCTGGTTGAGCTTGGTGGCTATACGGCTCATAATAGACTAGGTGTTTTAGTACACAAACCCGCACCTCTACAGTTCAGTTATCTAGGTTATTATGCTCCAACATATCTAAAATGCATTGATGGATGGATAGGAGATAAAGAATTATTTGGTGGTCTGAACTCAACCGATAGTGAATCGCATAAGCTATTGCTTGTGAAGGGTGGATATATGTCATTTTTCCCGGAGGCTATGCCAAAAATAGCGGCGATCAGAGAAGTGCGTCAATTACAATTTGGCTGCTTCAATCATGCCAGAAAATTAACTCATGAATGCATAGAATTGTTCTGCAACGTGATGAGAGAGACACACAGAGAAACCAAATTGCTACTAAAAAGCATCAGCTTTGTAGAAAAAGTAGAACAACATCGTATAAAAAAAATGTTCGCGGAAGCAGGACTTGCAGAAGATAAACTAATTACTTTGCCTTGGGTTGAAGGATGGGATAACCACATGAAAATGTATAATGAAATTGATATCGCTTTGGACCCAATACCATACGGTGGAGCAACAACAACGTGCGAAGCGTTAATAATGGGAGTACCTGTATTGAGCTTAGCTGGGGAAGGAATGGTTGGCAGGCTAAGCACTAGCATTTTAATTAATGCAGGGCTATCGAAATGGGTAGCAAAAGATAAAATTGAATATATCAACAAAGCCAAATCTATATGTAATAACAACCACCTCAGCAAAGAAGAAAGAGAGCAGGTAAGATATCAATTAATGTCTTCATCCCTAGGAGATCCAAAACGCTTAGCGAGAGAATTAGAAAAAATCTATGATAATGAACAAAGATTACGAAATTCATAGCACAAATGATTTAGCAAATCTGATGCATCACCAAGAGGTGTATTTATAATTTTTTTACGCCAAAAATCTCTATTGGAACGGAGCCACATCAAGTTATCAACTTGCTTTAAAGCCATGTCAATATAATCCGCTTCAGACGATGCACAGAACTCTGGCATTTCAGCGCCATTCAAAACAGCTGTACTCATTCGACTAACGTAACTTGAACCAGACTTGGTAATTACAGGTACGCCCATCCATAAAGCCTCACAAGTAGTTGTGCAGCCACCGTTGGGGAAGCAATCTAAGCCAATATCGACTTCGGAGTACTGATTTAAATGGTCCTCATGGCTGGCTGCGAGAGGTAACCAAACTACTTGTTCAGTATTAAGACCCTGACGGAGCATTCGACGACGTAGAAGTTCTTGTGTTCCAGGATCAGAAGAAGAATTAGCCTTCAGAACTAGTCTAGAGTCTGGACATCTGCGTAAAATTTCTCCCCACAATTTAAGAGTCTGATCCGAAAGCTTACGATTATGATTAAAACTTCCAAAACGTACCGGACCAGCAGGTGGCCCAGTAACGTCTAACTTACCTTCTGCAAAATGTGGTGATGGATCCCATGCAATAAAACATCGTTGTAAACGAAGTAATTTTTCAGTGTGCCATTCTTTATGATCAGAGGGGAAAAGTGAATTATCGCCAATCCAATAGTCAATACAGGGATTTCCTGTAGAGGCAAAGTAACCAAGATAATTAACCTGAATAGGAGCCAGTCTATTTGCAAATCCCTTTTGAAATTCACCGCCAGTCCAGCCAGCAAGATCAATAACGACATCGAATCCAGAGTTACGAATACTACGAATACGATCTTCAAAACTCTTCAAACCCAAATCCAAAACCGAAACAGAATCAAGAGAAGAAAATAAATCAAACAATTCAGTTCCATTATTACGATTATCGGAAACTCCAACCAGAGAATGTGAAACATTATTGGCAGAGCTTGCATGCCTAAGAAAAGAATACAAAAAACGAGAGACAGGGTGAGGAGTTATATCTGGAGTGATCCAACCAACTCTTAAATTAGAGCATGGATTATGCACTAATTGAGATTCTTTAATCATATGTTGATTTGTCTGGAAAAAGGTAGATGCAAGATCGCGAGACAATGACGACTCAATGCTAGACAAATGGTAAATCATATTAGATAGTTGTCCCTTGGATTCACTTATCAAAGGATGGCGATATTTCTGCAAAAGAAATGGAAACCAACTAACTCGACCAGTAGCCTCATAACTAGTAATTTGGTTTGAAATATGTCTTGTGCGCGAGCGGAGATGTAGCTTTCCATAGGATCTCAATAGAAGGGAAGCCCGTAGTGCAATTGATGGCTGCCGTTGTAATAACTTAATTTGTATGATCATCGGAAGCACTCTAGGATGATCACCAAGTCTGTTATAGGCTTCATTAAGAGCTTTCAAAGTTAGAGATGTGCTTTGAGCATCAATACATGTCTCTGCAAAGTGGATTAACAAAGCTGGATTTGTCGGTAATTTTTGAACCAACGTATGTAATAAATTGAGAGCACCGTCAAACTCACGTTTCAGCATCAAGTACCGGGCGACCTGACGACGATATTCAATACAATCTTTTAAGGGAAAATTATCTAAAAATGACTTTGCACTATCAGCACCCTTGGTGGAGAATCGAAAGATTATCCAAGCAATTTGAGTAAAGAGGCTGCTAGATTTTTCGTTCGAAAGACATTCATGAATAGCTGCAAACTGGGCTTTCAAATCAAGGCCTGTTTGGTTTATAGATGCAAGACAACGCAATTTTATATAAGCCCAAGGAATATCACTGCAATTCTTAATTGATGGACTTAGTTTTTCATAGATTTCCAAAACCTTATCGAAATTCAAAAGCTCACAGTGGAGATAGCATAAAAGCCATAATCCAACTTTATCAGAGGGGTTACATGTTAAAAAGACAAGGATATGGCTTTCAGCTTGTAAATAATGTTCTTGGCGAATATTTATAATAGCGGCTTCTAAAGAAGCCGATGAAACGCCGCTAGACTGTTTACAAGGAAATTCAAGAAGACGTTGCTCTAGTACAGAAAAGTGAATTGCCATCATTATCGAAATTCCTAATCATAATACTACAAGCTGGAATCAATTGGACGAAGCAACCAGACAAAGCAAAAAATACAAATCAAATTAAACTAACAATAGCAACTATGTCTCTAATATACTTCTCGCAAATTAAAAATAAAAAAGGGGGCTAGAGCCCCCATCATATTTCTAGAACGAAAAAAAAGGGGGGGGAGCAAAGCTCCCCCCCCGTTTAACTGTAGGTGACTGCAGAAGAATCAGGATTCAAATGCAGTGATGTCAGCAGCCGAAATGGTAACAGTAGTCAGTGAAGAGTGTGCACCGATGATTGTCAACGATCCACCGACATCACCAGAGAAGGTGGTGTAAGTAGAGTCGAGGGCATAGGACATAGGACACAACTGCATTGGTAACACCTGCACCCATAGTGGCGGTGTCGAAGCCAAGAACAAGAGAGTTACCAGTGCTTGCAGAAGCATTGCCGGCAACAAACGAGAGTGTATCGCTACCAGAGTTCGTACCGAAGAAGTAGGTCGTCTCGGTAGGAGCACCTGTCATTCCGTCTCCAAAGAGGAAACTGTCATTACCGACGCCACCACCGATCGAAGATCCGGCGAGGGCCATAGTTGCTGAATAGGTAAAGACAAGTGTGTCATCACCTGATCCACCCATGATCGATGCGGCACTGACGTTGCCGCCAACACTCACAAAGTCATCACCTGCACCACTGTTCAGGCTTCCACCAGTAATACCAGCGATGAAGTAAATGGTATCTGCACCGGCACCACCAAGGACGGTGTTAGTTAGAGCGGCACTAAACAAAGTGAGAGAGTCGTTACCAGAAGCACCTTGGACAGTGGAAGCTGTGACATCAGCAAAGTTGAAGCTGTCAGCACCAGAGGCACCAACAACGCTCGAGGCTGTGATGCCTGCAAAACCAGTCAGGAAGGTTGCAGCGTCAGTCGAACCAAGGACAGTGGAGTCGGAAAGGACACCAGCGCCGTCAAAGACAAGAGTGTCATTTCCGGTTCCAGCTTCGATGTTGGAGCTGGAAATATTGGTGGCGAAGTTGAAGGCCAGAGAGTCGTCACCAGATCCACCCAGAACAGAGGCAGAGTTAGTTGTAGCTGCTCCGCTCGTGATGTAATCGTCGCCTGCTCCACCAAGGATGGAGGAGACACGAACTGTTCCAGCGCCTGCAATTTCGATGGTGTCAGCACCTGCACCGCCATAGACGGTGGAAGAACTCAGGTGGAGTGCTTCGAAAGTATCTTCACCTGCTCCGGCGTGGATATAGGAAGTAGAAGCACCGACAGTAAATGCAAGTGAATCCGCTCCTGAATCGGTACTGCCGTCGGAAGCACCAAAGATGGAAGAAGCGTGAACTGCACCAGCAATTTGGATGCTGTCATCACCCTTGTTGCCAAGGACTTGTGATGCAGAAATAACACCGGCAACTTCAACAAGGTCGTCGTCTGCACCACCCTGAACCGACGAGCTGGTAATACCACCATCAAAATTGAAGGTGTCATTACCTGCGTTACCTTGCATGGTGGAGGAACTCAATGTTCCGAACAGACTCAGAGAATCTGCACCGTCATCAGTGGTGATTGCATTGCCTGCACCATAAATACTTGACTTAATGACATCGCTAGCGAGCACAAAGGTATCCTTACCCTTGTTACCAGCAATCTCAGACGTGGTAACAGTCGTTTGAGCAGAGATGAAATCTTTGTCAGCACCACCAAAGACGGCACCACGATTAATTAAATTGGTGAAATCCAGGGTGTCATTTCCGGCATTGCCGTAAATGGTCGAAGCTGTAACGCTTCCAGCAAGTGAAATGTAATCAGAACCGTCAGCCGTGGAGCCAGCAGAACCACCGTAGACAGTGGAATTCGTGGAAACACCTTGAATGTTGAAGGTGTCATCACCCTTGTTGCCGGAAACAGCCGCGCTGGAAACCTGGCCGACCAAGGAAATAAAGTCACCATCAGCCCCAGACTTGAGGACAGATTGATTCAGAGCATCCGCCAAGAAAATGGTGTCTGAACCACCATTACCCTGAATGGTTGAGCTGGAAACAACACCGGAGACGTAAAGGGAGTCAGCGCCATCAGCGGTAGTGATGGCATTACCAGCACCGTAAATACTGGACTTCTCAATGCCACCTTCAAAGGTGAAGGTGTCAGCACCTTTGTTGCCAGAGACCTCTGAAGTAACTGCAGACTTCAAGTAGAGAGAGTCGTTACCAGCACCAGCAAGAGCAGTTGTGTTGGTGACATTGTCATTGAGATGAATGGTGTCACTACCAGCACCTGCGGAGACGTAAGAAACCAGAGGCTGTGCCGCTGACATAAATGGTGTCTGCACCGTCAGCAGTGTTAGTTGCGGCAGCATTGCCGTAAACGGAACTGCTATTGAGGGCACCCTTAATGGCAAGAGAGTCGGCACCCAGACCAGCCACTACGTAGGAACTGCTAGAAGCAGCACCACTGATGAATATGCTGTCGTTATTGGCACCACCGAAAACTGTGGTAGCTGTTGAAGCCCCACCAATGGTGATGGTGTCTTTACCAGCGCCACCACTCAGATAGGCACCGGAAGCGGTTCCGCTGATGTAGATGGTGTCGTTGCCATCGGTAGATTCAGCGGCTCCGGCGTTGCCGTAGATGGTGGTGCCATCGATCGCATCTGCGATGTAGATGGAGTCAGTACCGAGACCACCGAGCAAGGAGTTGCTGTTGCCTTCGGTCTTGACATAAATCGTGTCATCACCTGCATCACCACTCACAGTGGAGTTGGAGACGGTGGTGTTGAAGGCGAGCGAATCATTGCCTGTGCCGCCCAGGATCGACGCGCCATCGGAGGCAACTGCCGAATAGATCGTGTCATTACCGGCGCCCAAGTCGGCAATGTCATTGCCGCCAACGCCCGTCAGGGTGTCGTTACCAGCCAGAGCGGTAATGGAATCAGCCGTTGCGGAATTGGCGGTTAGCTCATCCGCTGTGCTGGTTCCAGTGATGGAGTTGTAACTCGAAGTCATGGAGGTCGATTTCAGACGTGGTGGGTGGGTTGATCTCCTCACTACCGCACCCACCAAGGGGGCGGCGTGTGCGCAACATACCTATTGCACGGTCCATTTATATCTGAAATAACCGTCCTGCACAAGGATTTCAGGCGGTTTGGTCGGTGTCCTCGCACAGAACCGCTCGCCATTGACGTAGTCCTTCCGCTGCGCTGTACTTTGAAGCCGCAATCCGAGCCCCTGCCGAACAGTGCCTGCGCACCTCGGATTCATTTAGAAAACGGTGCATGGCCTCCACCTGCATATCTTCATTCCAAAAGTCAACCAACAGACCAGATTGCTGGTGCTCCATCACCTCCAGAACAGGCGCCGTGCTACTGGCCACGATGGCGCAGCCAGCTGCCATAGCTTCGAGCAAACTCCAGCTCAGCACAAAAGGAACGGTGAGATAAAGATGCACGTCGCTGCACTGGAGCAGCTGCTCGTATTGTTCGTTCTGCAAGATGCCGAGCCAATGGGTTCGGGCGGGATCCAAATCCAGTTCGTCGTTTGCCCACTGGCGCCAGCTGCGGCCATCGGTGCGAGGCGAGCCGTAGGCAATCTCATCGGATCCCGCTAGAAGCAAATGAACACTGGGACGTTCCCGCTGAAGCCGCGCCAACGAATGCATGGCCTGAGGGAAGCCGCGATACTCCTCAAAACAGCGGCTTAGATAGGTGACCACTTCGATGTCACCTGGTGGCAAGCAGAAGGGACGCTGCTTTGGTATTTGGTGGCGAAGGGCCTGTAAGCGAGGAACGTCGATACCTTCGTGAATCACCCGTAAACGAGGCCGGATCCACGAAGGGAATTGCTCCTGTTGCCAGGTTGTAGGAGTGATCGCAATATCGACATCCGCCAGCTCGAGCAAAATCTGGGCATTCCAAGTGCGCAAGCGAAGCCGGTGATCGTCTGAAACTCCTTCAGGACGAAGAAACGCCAGATCACTCCCGTCAGCGTTGTAATACCACTCGAACAAGGCGACACGCCTAGCCGTCGGGAAAACATCCGACAGGTAAAGGCCATTGCCGAAACCCACATGGTTGACGATCACGTCAGGGTACCAACCTTGCTGTTTCAAGTCACATGCAGCGCGAAAGGTGGCTTGACCTAAAACAACTGCCGACTCACAACGCCTTAAAAATGGGTGAACGTGGGGTCCACCAGTATCGCGATGAGAACGAACGGGTAGAAGTCGATACCCCGTTACGTCAGGTGCATGCCACTCGTTGGATTGGGCCAGAAAGATCAAATCGTGGCCTTCTGCAACCAATGCAGGGATCAACCGCCGGAACTGAGCCGGATGGTTGATGTGACTGAACAGAATCCGCACTAAGGAGCAGACGCCTGTGCAGGCTCCACAATAAAAATCTGCCGGTAGTTCTCGAGCAGCCACCCCGGGATCTGCCGTTCCGCATCAGCCACCTGCATAGTGCCGGGCTTGAAGTACAACATGGCAATGAGCAAGGCATTCACAGCCCCGGGCCTGCCGAAACCTCCTCCCTGGCTTTGATCAAGAGCTTTTAGTGCCGCTTGCATGAACTGCTCATCCTCAGGACGACGCTGCTCTTGTTGGATGCCGGAACGAACCATGGCCCAGTAACGATCCCCGAAATCGCCAGCCCAAACCCCTTCCAGGTCTGCCTCAGGCGCCTGACGGATGAGCTCCACCAACTGAATACGCACGTCCATCAGCTCAGTGCAGATCTCACGATCTTCCGGATCGATGTAGTACAGATTGGAGAGACCCAGAATCCTGTTGAGCTGAATCCTGTTTCCAAGCAACTCCTGAAGACTCGAAGGAAACGGTCCGAAATCGGGAGCAGCCTGTGCTTGAGATACCTGAGCAGCAGAATCTTGGGGGAATGACTGCTCTAGATAAATTTGGCTGTAGGCAGCCGACAGCCATGCCGGCAGATTCATCTCCGGATTGGCAACCTGCATCAACCCTCTAGGTGAATACAGAAAAACAGCCAGAATGAGCTGAGGGCCAAGGGGCTGCTGCAGGCCACCCTGCATTAACACCTGGTTTATGCGGTCACGCATGGCCACTTGCTCAGTGGTGAAGGTGGTTTGGGGAGTCAACTGACGAATCAATTCAACCGTGACCGTGCCGAACTGAGATTTCCAGAGGGGTTCAAGCTGATCAGCAGGAGCGGCAAGCCAGAAGCGAGCCATTGCGTCACGATGTCCCTCCGCGGAAGCAGTTCCCAGAGACCAGGTTTGATCGGGAAGGGTCACCATTTCAGAAATATCTTTTTCGAATTTTACCGGCTGAAAGCCGCACTAGTCGAAATTCGAGTACCGCCAGCCACCAGGTGAGCGCGGCGATCATCAGCAACATCACCAGCGGCGACAACATGATCTGAACGATCCAGACCTGGCCGCGCGTCAGCAGCCAAAGCAAAGAAATCAGATATGGCACAGTACACAGAACCGGCAGCAACCAACGTTGCCAGCGGCTGCGGATCAACCAGTGGCGCAAGCGCTGAAGAAGTGAGAGTCTCATGGAATACGAATGATTGAGCCCTGAATATTCTGCTGGTTACGAATCTGTATCCACCACAGGAACTGGGCGGATACGGACGTTGCATGAGCGACTTCTGCTGGGGACTCCAACAGAGGGGCCATCAGGTTTCGGTGCTGTGTAGCGATGCTCCTTACCTTGGCCCATCAACTCACGGGCCGAACGGAGAGCCGGTCCAACGCAAATTGCAACTGAAAGGCAGCTTCCATAACGGCGTTTCAGAAATGCGAGATCCAGCCGGAAGAGCCCGCATCGACCAGACAAACCAAAGCCTGCTCAAAACATTCAGAAATGGGCACTGGGATGCCGTTTTGGTGGGAAACCTGGACCTCCTGGGCGCAGAACTCCTGCCGTCCCTGCTGAGCTTCGGGGTGCCGGTGGTGCATCACGTGGGATTCGTCGCCCCCCCATATCCGGTGGCATCAGCACCGCTCAGCCCCCAATTCCGCATCTCACCCGCCAGTGAAGCGGTGCGAACCAGCCTGATTCAGGCCGGTTTCTCCATCCCCAAGAACCGGGTGATCTATCCCGGTGCACGCGATGATCTTCTGGGCCCAGCTGCCACAGGACGTTCTCTACCCAGCCCACTCTCAGGGCATGCCAAGCCGATCGGCACAACAAGCAATCCGTTGAAACTCTGTTTTGCCGGCTTGCTGATGGGCAGCAAGGGCGCCCACACCGTGATCCAAGCCATGGTTGGTCTGCAAAACCAAGGCATCCATGTCAGGGCCACAATCGCCGGTGCCGCTTTCCAGCCCGAATACCAAACGGCCCTGGAGGACCTGCTCGAACGGCATGGCATGAAGGATCAGGTGTTGTTCTGCGGAAACCTGAACCGTCCACAGCTTGCCCGGATGTACGGCCTCCATCATGTGGGCGTTTTCGCTTCGATTTACCCTGAAGCCTTCGGCATTGTGGCTGCAGAAATCCAAGCCAGCGGCCTGGCCCTGATCAGCAGTGGCGTCGGCGGCGCCGCCGAAGTTCTCGACCATGGCCAGACCGGACTTCGCTTCCAGCCTGGCAATGCCGAAGACCTGGCCCAACAACTGGCCTGGCTCGCACAGCGGCCGGAAGATCTTCGACGGATTGCCCGGGATGGGCAGAACAGCGTGAGGCAACATTTCAGCGTTCGCGCAAGCAGCCTTGAGCTGGAACGCCTGCTTCAGGACCGGGGCTGAGCCCCGCCGGCAGCGGTAACAGCCAGGACGGCTTCCAACTTCGGCAGCATCCTCTGCTGATCCCAATGAAGTGCTCGAGCACGGGCCCGTTCACTGAATCCTCGGCGCAAGCCTGGATCAGCCAGCAGCGAGAGAATCCGTTGCGACAATAGCTGCGGGTCCTGCATCGGAACCAGCAGGCCCTCCACACCATCCGTGATCGCTTCCTCAACCGGCATGCCGCGGCTGGCGACGATGGCACAACCGCAGGCCATGGCCTCGAGCAGGCTCCACCCCATCACGAAGGGATAGCTCAGATAAACATGCACCCAGCTGGCCTGGAGGATTCCAACCAGGTGTTCGTGAGGAATGCGGCCAAGGAAATGGATGCGGCTGCAATCCATGCTCCCCTGCAATTCCTTCAGCATCACATCCTTGAGGGGGCGTCCACTGGGATGGCCACTGCCATAGCCCCGTTCGTTGTCCCCCACCACAAGCACGCGCAACCGCGGATGGGTCCGCAGCACAGGCGGCAAGGCACGCATGAACAGGTCAAATCCCCGCAAGCGCTCCAGGTTGCGATTCACAAACGTGACCGTTGGAACGGAACGATCAATAAAATGACCCGCAACGGTGTAATTCACATCCGGATTAGGACAGGCCTGCGCCGTGGAGATGCCCTCATGAATCACATGCAACCGATCATCCTGCAGTGAAATCGGCAGGCTGGCGGCCTGGTGCCGCGTCGGCATCACCCAAGCCTCAGCCTGAGCCAGGGCTGCACGAGTGAAGGTGTTTCGCGCCAGTTGATCAAGCTGCTTGCTCAGGTCCGACGGCGGGAGCAACGGGTCATGGCCGTGGCCGCCATGCTCAGGCAACACCCACAGCTCGGGCCAGAGCACTTGGGGCACCTCAGGCCAAACCTCACGCAAGGCCAGGGACTCCCCCCAGCCCGTGTGCACAGCAATGCAGTCGGGTCGCCATCCCTCTTGATCCAACTGGGCGCACAACCTGGCCACATCAGCGGCTCTATGCAGATGATCGTGGGCCAAGGATGAACCCTGCGGGAGATCATCCCGGCGGGGAGGCTCGGCGTAGCGAAGGATCCGGCAGTTCACGCCAGTCGGGCGCTGGTGCGAGCAGATCGCCACCAATTCATGGCCCTGCTTTTGCAAGTAGGGAGCCAACTGCCGAAACTGGCCTGGAAAATTCTGATGAATGAGCAGCAGCCGCATCAGGCCCGACCTCCACGACAGACGAACATTGTCAGCGCGCCTCCTCCAGATCCTGCCGAAGCCGAAGCCCCAGGGCGGCTTTGCGTGAGACCCACCACGCCGACACCTGCCGTTGCAGTTGATCCATTTGGTGTGGATCCTTCAGAAGGGCTTCCACCTCCGCAAGAGCAACAGCCCAGCTCGGGAAAATTGGCAAGGGGAAATCAGGACCCAGCAACGTGACTGCCTGCTGCTGACGCTCCACCACCAGCGGCAGACAGCCCATCTGCAGGCTTTCGTAGAGGCGGAAGGTGTCAAAGTGACGATCTCCTTCCGGGCACAGGGCAAACACGCTGTCTTGGAGGCGTTGGCGGTACTGCGCCAAGGGAAGACCCACTCCGAAATGACGGCCCCCGAAGAAATGCCCCTGGGGCAGCTTGCTTAAAAAGAGGGAGGTGGCCAGCAAGCGGTGACCTGATCGCCAGAGCGTGCCCATGAAAGCCCAAGGGAAAGAGCGTTGTGAGGCCAATAGGCCTGGACCGCTTCCCAGAAATTCGCGTCGCGGCCCGATGGGGAAATTGCGGATCAGCACACGCTGCTGATGGTCAAAGCGTGGATACCAAAAATTACGCCAGACCGTTGTGCCGTTGGGCAGTTGGGGATACAACACGTCGCCATCCAAGCCTTCCTCATCGCTGAGATGCACCAGCACGAATGGTCCACTTTTGGCGATCTGCTTGAGACGATGCTGACGTTGTTCCTGTTGAAGCGTCAGCCGCTGTGGATCCAACTGCCGCTCCAAGCGCAGCAGACCAGTTTCCACCAAAAGGCGCGGCATCTCATGGCTCACTGCTGCTGCGGCATCAGAGCGAGCCTCCCTCACATCAAGGGGTTGCAACAAACTCGCCACCCAAGCCCGCTCAAACTGACGTTCTGGATCACAGCCCCAGATCAGCTGGATACTGGCCGTCATTTCAATCGTCCTCAGGCCTTGGGATCAGGGAATGAAATGAGGTGCCCCAGTGTTGGAGCTCGAACCAACTGGCGTAGGAAAAACAGGGTTTCCAAAGGCGAAACGTCTTGGCCAGACCCAGGGTGGCAGCACTCTCGAGCGGGGAGATGAAGCTGGTGTCTTGGTCCATCCAGTGCGGCTGGTTTACCCAATGCTGCAGCTGGTCATGACTGAGAAAAAAACAACCAGCATGGGGATTCTGGGGTACCTCCAAGGCAACTTCGCCGCCTGGAGCGTTCAACACAACCGTTTCAGACTGACGCAACGAAAGTTTCTCAAGCTCTGCAGTGTCCAGAGGGCCGTCGATGAAGAAACGGTCCACCCAATGCGGCTCCCGTGACAGCTCCACCCGCTGAGGCAATAGAACGTCTTCTGGCCCCATCAACGACTGAAACCATCTCAGTTTCTGGAAGAACTGGAGGTCATGAATCACCAGATCATCCTCTAGATAGCCATAGAAGTCATACCCCTGATCGAGCTGTGAAGCGAGATAACGCTGAGCTTCGAATCCGAGCATCAGGCCGCTGTTGGGAGTTGTCGAAACCTCATGCGTGAACTGGTCGTAGCCAGGCTCCAAGCGATCCAGAACCGTATGCTCACCATCAGTTATCACACGGATGTCAATCTTGTGGCGATAGGCGTCGTTCGTACGACAGATCACGCGATCGGCCATGTGCAGCATGTATTGCTGCGTTCCAAGGCGCCGAAGGGCCAACAACTGGTTTTGTAGCGCCAAACACCGGGGGGCAGGATTGGGCCGCAACGACTGGTGTCTGCGGTTTCCCTTGGGATCCCAGTAATGGACAATCGCCAGCAGGATTTTCATGGGCGGCAGACTACCCGGAGTTCTCCGGTCAGCAGGCGAAAGGACACACCATGCCAGCAAGCTCCCGCCTTCGCGATGAGGTGATCGTCGTTCAGCTCCACTCTGATGGCAGCAACGAGGTTCAGCTGCCGTCAAATTTGGAGAAAGGCTTGTTAACGCGAGTTCAAGCCTGTAGGGGATTCATTCACCATGCAGCGCATCGATTTCGACAGCTGGGACACGTGACTCTTCGTTTCGCGATTCAGTTGCATGACGATGAGCCCAGCTGCCCCAGCTTTCTGATCGATGCGGCAGCTGATCAGAACCCCAATCAATTACCTCTAATCCCAGACTTCTACTGCCTGGGCAGCCAAGGCTATGCAGCCCTTCGCCAACGATTTGCAGAGCTGCCTGACTGGCATAGGCGATTGCCCATCGCTATCTGGCGAGGGGCTAGCACTGGCGCTGGAGAACTCCGGCTGGACACATTCAACAGCTTGCAGCGCTATCAACTCTGCCGACACTCGCTAGAGGATCCAGGATGGCTGGATGCCCGCTTCAGTGCAGTGGTGCAAACAGCAACAGTCGAGGCCAATCAGGTGATCCGTCAACATCTCGTTGAACTCGACCTGCTGCGTCCCCGCATGGAGCCTGAACACATGGGACTACACCGTTGGCTTATTGATATCGACGGCAACGTGAATTCTTGGGGCCTGCTGTGGAAGTTACTAAGCGGCAGCTGCATCCTACGCGTTGAAAGTAAGCGCCAACAGTGGTTCTACCGGCATCTCAAGACCTGGCACACCCACGTGCCGATCGCAGCAGACCTGAATGACCTGCCTGAAAAACTAGCCTGGTGCCGACAGCATCAGACAGACTGCTCAGCAATCGCTCAAACCGGACAGCAAGTGGCTGAGCAGGTGGTGAACGACCTCCAAAACGAAATGGAGCGTGCCGTGGAGATCTACTCAGAGCGATGGCTTTAACCAATTGGACGGCCGAACAATGGTGCAACGGAGGGGCGGCGCTAATGCGATCAGATCTGCCCCTTGCTCGCCGCATGTTGAACCAAAGCGTGCAGCTGAAGCCGGAGACCTCGGTAGCCTGGTTCAATCTCGGCCTCGCTTTACATCAACAGCGACGCATTCCTGCAGCAATCAGGGCCTATCGGCAAGCACTGAGCCTGCCCAACGCACCAGTAAGCAACGTATTGAGCAACCTCAGTCAAGACCTGCTGTTGGTCGGTTGTTTCAACGAGGGGTGGGAGGCCTATGAACACCGGCTCACAGACCCAAAATACGATCACAGCTTTTTCAAATCGCACTTGGGGCCAGCCTGGGACGGCCCAGGCGACACAAGACCCTGTGAGCATCTGATACTGATTGCAGAGCAAGGGTTTGGCGACACGCTGCAATTCATGAGGCTGGCCCTACTGCTGCAGAGACAGGGAATCACCACCAGCCTGTTCTGCCAATCGGCCTTAATACCACTGCTACAGAAACAAACCGATCTCCAGAACGTCATTGACAACTGTCCAATCTCAATCTTCCAAGCCGGCAGCCGCTGGTGTCCTTTAATGAGCCTTCCGCACCGCCTAGGCATAAACCAACACAGCATCCCTTACAAAAGCGGATACATCGAAGTTGATGCGAAACGACAATCGTTGTGGCGGCAGCGGTTGAAACGAAAGCCAGGCCATCGCCTAATTGGCCTTCACTGGCAGGGCAACGCAGAGCACGAACAAAAGATCTATTCGATAGGGCGGTCATTCCCGTTCCAGACATTGAGAAAACTAAATACGTTGAAAGACACAGAATTCATCGCTATTCAGAAAGGAGAAGGACTAAAACAATTAAACCTTGAGGAGGGAATGCACTTCGTTGAAGGACATGAAGAATTCTGTAAAACGATGGAATTCGAGGACACAGCAGCTGTACTAGCTAATTGCGATCTGTTGATCAGTAGTGACAGTGGCGTTGTACATCTAGCAGGCGCGATGGGCATACCATGCTGGGTAGCTCTCCGCTGGATTCCTGAATGGAGATGGGGGTTGAGCGGAGAAACGAGCAACTGGTATGAAAGCGTTCGACTCTTTAGGCAGACGAACAATGGAGAATGGACAAATGTATTCGATCAAATGATTAAAGAGTTAAAAAGCTAATGAAAGTGATCGCGCTAACTGATTCAATTGCTCCCTGGCATAGCTTTTGGATACGCTTCGGTCAATACATAGAGGATATGCCATACAGGATAGAAGTACACCAGGACGTGGGTGAAACTGAAAGACTGAAAAGAGGTGACATGCTTTTCTTTTACAGATACTCCGAGAGCTGGGGGAACCTGGCCTACAAGCTGAGGGAATTAAGAAAAAAGGGAGTCTTCATAACAACAGACATTGACGACTGCATTTGGGAGGCGCCAATGGGGTGGAGCAAAGTTAGAAAAAAAAATCTTACATTAGCAATAAAGGAATGCAATGTAGTGACATGCAGCACAATAGAACTCTATATGTTACTTAGTATAATCGTACCAAACACAAAGATTTTAATAATTAAAAACTCTACTCCAAAACGCGAATCATACAGCTCAAACAATAAAAAAAAGTACGATGCCAATGAGACTATACTTTGCTGGAGCGGGGCACCTTGGACACGAACAAAAGATCTAGAAATACTGAGACCTTTAGCGAACTGGGCAAAAGGAAATACAAATTTAAGGTGGCTTCATGTAGGCCATGCAGATAACAGAGCAACTTTTGCGAGCTGCTTAGGACTAAGGGATATTGATATCGACATTGTCAAGCTAAACAGCTACAAAAAATACTTGAAAAACATCAGAGGAAACATTGGTCTTGCCCCAGTCTCAAGCAATGCCTTCAATACATACAAAAGTGACATCAAGCTATTAGAATACAGTGGCGCCAAAATGACATGGATAGCAAGCGATACACCTGCATACCGAGAATTATGCAACCGATGGGATATAGAAGGTAGATTATGCAAAAAGCCTGAAGAATGGATCGAACACTTAAAGGAGCTTCTCAGTGCAGGAAAACTCGAGGAAGAATGCAAAAAAATGCAATTCCTTTCAAATAAACACGATCATTACGAAAATACACCCAAACAATGGGAAGAGATATTCAAAGAGGCGCAAAATTCTTGATGACGAATTGAAAGCAGATTATAAATAGACTGGGGGTAGTCTTGACACCAAGTGGGAATTGGAGATGGATGGACTACCCGAGGCATTACCGTTGGGCAAGCGTAAACCGGTGCAAACTGCCGAGCTGATTCACAGAAGCTCCAGTGTTCACAACCACAATCACCATTCCAATATTGATTAAATTTGCGGACTATGCCTAAGTCAACAAGAGCTAGTCCTCCGAAGGCTGAAGAGACAGAAACTGGCAGGCGCGCCTGCCAGCGCCAGCGATCTAACGGATGAGTAAACGGATTTTCAGCAAAAGAGATACCTCCATATCCGTACAAATCGCGCAAAGCCCATGAGTCATAATAACTATAAGGGAAATGACCGAATATATCAGGAACATTTTGAACAGACGAAGCACACATCATCGAAGAGAAACGATATTTAAACTTCCAGCGAAAGAGCTCAAGGACATTATTCAAAGAAAGAGATATATCCGCATCAACAATCAAGAGCCAAGGCAAAGTAGAGTTTAGCAGTGGTTCCAATGCAATATTCCGGCAGCGAGCAAGGCGTTGAGTTCTTAGTTTGTCCTGCGAAAAAGAAGCAAAGGGAGATTCATTGAAGTCGTCTACAGACAAGTAAGCATGACGAGTCTTTAACCAGCCAGACAATACGTCGCGAGTTTTATCTGATGAATCATTCTCATAAAAAGAGTAGACAATGCTATCAAAAACAAATGATGACTCTATGGACTCAAGGAATTTGAAGAAGGAAGCAAGGTTATGCTCTTCATCTCTTAAAATGCTGAGAATGCCCAGTTCCACAAACAGGAAAGAGGGAAAAAGTATTAAGCGGATGAAGAGATTCGAACTCTCGACCCTCTCCTTGGCAAGGAGATGCTCTACCACTGAGCTACATCCGCAAAAGCCAGGAAAACCCCGCTTGAGAACTATCATGCACCACAGAGGGCCCCGAAGTCAACCGCAAGGGAGGAGACATGCAGTACAGAGCAAAGATGGTGAAGGGAGACTGCCATAGAATGTAATTGTCGCAAGACAAAGGAATTGGTACAGTAAGATAGAGCAGGAAAATAAAGATCTGATGCATCAAACCAACTTTTTACATAGCATAGCGATTACAAATGAAAAAGCCTTTGAATTAGGACCAATAATTAGACATCATATAGAAATATTCAAAGCGTTTCATCCAACATGCAAACACATCTTGTGGGATAACGAGATGGCAAGGCGATTAATTACAGAAAGGTTCGAAAATAGAGTAATAAGAGCTTACGAAAAGCTTATACCTAGTGCATATAAGGCTGACCTCGCAAGGTTATGCATATTGTACGAGTTCGGGGGAATATATTCGGACTTGAGTATTTTATATATCAACACAATGGATCACCTATTAAAAGGTGAAACCAAAACCTTCATGTTTCGTTTAGACTGGAATCCAGGCTCGGTACATAACGCAATAATCCTAACCAAAAGAAAGGCAGAAATAATAGGGGAATTAATACTGAAAGTTGTAGAAAATGTTGAGAGCGAATATTACGGAGAAACAGAACTAGATCCGACAGGACCGGAGATGATATCTAAACACCTGAAAAGAAGAAAGATTAAAGAGTTCGGCAATACAAAATTATGTCTGAAAGATATACCTCTTCAATTATTTTACAGCAAGAACGAAAATCAAGAGTACCCAATAGCATTAAGGTACAAGCCAACATTGGGTGCAGCGGGGCTTGGAAGTCTGGGTGCTAAAGGATTTGAAGAGAATCCATACACGAAAGCATGGCATAATAGGAGCGTATACAACGAGTTATGAACATACTGCACATTGGAGCCTCAGATGGCGAAGAAATTAATTTTTACGATTATTGTGGTGCTGAAACACTTGTCTATGTAGAGCCTGATATTCATGCATTAAAAAAGTTAAAAGAGAACATAGCAAAATATCAACAAGCAATCAATGCAGGAATGGTTATCCATGTGTTGAACAAAGCGTGCTCTGACAGGATAGGAGAGAAGATAGTACTTAAAGCGAATGGAAAAGGTCAATCATCAATTTTAGATATCGGTCCAAGAACGAAAAGCTGGGTAGGGGACGAATTCGAAGAATATGAAGTCGAGACTACAACCATAAATAAGATTATGGATACAAACTGTAGCTCGTACGCAAACGACTACATCTGCATTGATACGCAGGGTTACGAATACACGATAATGAAAGATGTCAACAAGGAGAAATTTAGAGAAAAGTTTGCGATGGTAGATATAGAAATAATGACCGATCCTTACCAGTACAACATAGAAGAAGGACAACATAAAAGATTGATTTACCTTTTGCTAAATCTGGGGTATGAGCCTGTAGCTATACCAATGGATAAGACCGAAAGCTATCTATTTTTAAAAAGCGACTTTTACCAAAGAAATAAAGCATGGATGGATATCTTGATAAAAGAGAGTGCTTATAAATGTGAACAGGAGCTTTTTAAAGAAGCGCTTAAAAAAGACGATGTAGATATAGGTTCAAATTATATAAAAACGATATTGATGACCTCTAAAGGGTTTCATCCATTATTAAAGGTAACAGGACAAGTACATGAGAGCAAATTGGATAAATTTAGGAAGGTTTTATTCGAGAAAATAACAAATGTATCGAACTTACTCATATGATATGAATAAGAAACTATTGCGGCAAAGAAACAATCTGGTGTTTTTAGCAGAACCAGATCGTTATGGACGCTTTGGTCATCAGAGCTTCTCACTATTATCAGCTTGGGCTTTAGCACACAGATACAATTGCGAATTTTTACCGACGAAGTACTCATATTTTGCGTATAGACATAATGATCATGTTGATTTTAGCAGATCGATAAAAGCATTCGGTCAAAGTAGCAATGATATAGAAAGATATGAGGAATTAAAAGGAAAGAATCATGACGAGAATGGAAACACGAAATATAACTTGAGTGATATATCCGATATCAGTAAATTCGAGACAGAGATAGAGAAGATAAGTCGTAAACAGGGAAAGAGTCTAGTCAAACTACCATTTGACCAAACACCAGGTTCTCTTATATGGCGTATGAATAATGCAATGAAAGACGACATAAGAAACATATTTGGAGTGCATGAAAAGACAAGATATAAACAGAAAAAAGTTTGCTTGCATATAAGAAGAGGTGATGTACAAGAGGTAAATCATCCAAATTGGTATATAGATGATCGATATTATAAAAATCTTGTGAGAGATCTATACAAAGAGTGTAGTGACCAGATTGAGATAACGATATTAACGCAAGGTGATAATATCTGGGAAAGTAGAGATGAATTCAAAGGAATGAGGCGTAATGGCTTTTTAAAGGTTAGCTCAACAAGTAGTCAATGGACAAACGATTTTGAGGTCAGAGATTTCAGAACAATGTTAGATTGTGATTTATTGATAGCGGGTCAATCGAGCTTTTCAATGCTGGCAGATATAGTAAGAAATGGTGAGATTGAACTATCATTGATTAAAAATGTGCATTCAAGACCACCTCATGATATATATACAAGAAATATAATAAAAGCCGAAGTCGATCTGAATAATGACGGGCAATCGGAGAAAACTATAAAATACATCAAAGATAATATTTTGAAGATTTGAGATGAAAGTAACAAACGACATAAAGACCTGGCTGAGTGCTTGTCATAGCGAAATAGTTGGATTAAGTATAAATAAGAGTGCCAACAAAAGTTGTAATGAAATAGAAGGGTCTATTTATATCGAACTTACAAAAAAAGATGAATTTAATAAGGGGTTGTCCAAAAACAGCCTCGAATGGTTACTAGAACGAAAATACAGCGAGGAGCATTGGTCAGCTACAGGAATAATTCTCAAAGCTCGAAATCAAAAAATAGCATATTACTTTTTCAATAATAAAGATGATAAATATTTCATTATGAATGAAGCAGGAGTTGGCTATCAAGATAGTCTGGCATATGATTATTTTTACCGGAGGTTAAATAATAGTAGCAATCAAAAACTTGAGATTAATTTAAAGGATGAAAGTCTTATAATATTTCCGAGGGGTCAGTATGGTCACTTTATATTTGATGAAGTAATACCAGCGCTAACAAACTTCTATGGTTGGAAAGAAACAGCGCCAAAAGAAATATATTTACTGATGTCGCAGGATTGGCAACTAAAGACACTAGAGGCAATATGCCAAGATATGTTTGATCTTATACCAACAATACAAGTTTTAAAGTTACCTCAATGCAATCTAAATATTACAATTAGTGGGGGTTTATTTACCATACCCAGTTACCTCAAAACGCTTGAACAGTATGCATCTAGCAGATATAAAAAAGAAAAAGCAAAAAAACAATCAAAATACGAAATAATCTACTTATCAAGAGAAGGATTTGATAGTCAGAAATTACAAAGAGTAGTGAATACACCTGCAATCCTACAAATGATGGAAGAGATGGGAGCAGATATAATAAAACCACATGAAATAGAATTAAAAGATTTAATGCAACGAGCAAGTTCTGCAAAGTTAATTATTTCAGAACCAGGTACAACGCCGTTAATTGGTTATATAGCTGGAGGAGGAAGAGCACAATTTATACATTTGTTATCTAAAAGGTGTATAACAGAATGTCCACGTCACTACATGTATTCAGGATGGAGATATCATGTGCCTTGGATGAAAAGAATAAAAGCTGTAATTTGGGGTCAGCCGGTAGAGGCGTACGATAATCCATTTTCGGACAGATGCATATATAATGAGAAGGACGTTAGAGCAGCATTGACGAAATGGAAAAAAGAAGACTTAATGGAAGAGATTTAATCAAGGATCATCTCGAGGATAAAGGATTAGAATATTCACAATACTCGGAGAATAATATCAATCCATATGTACTTAAAATGGTAGAAAATATTGTAAAAGACAAAAAAAATCATACAAAGAGATTATGTATAATAGAATTTGGTGCAAGAGCTGGGATACTAGGTAATATTCTAATGCAACACTACAAACAAATAAGGTATATAGGAATTGAGCCAGAACCGCCATCAGTTACATACCAACCACTATTTAAAGATAAATGTGAAACTTTATTGAAAAGCAATACAGGGAACAAGATTTTACAGAAAGCTGATATAATTATTTATGCAGATGTTTTGGAACATCTAAGTGATCCGTGGACTCACCTAAAGAAAATTAATTTAAGCTGTAGAGAGAATACAAAAATTGTTGCTTCAGTTCCAAATTACTTTCATCATTCCGCACAAAGACTATTGTCAAAATATAGATTCGACTATGAGGAATGGGGAGTATTGGATCTTACACACATGAGATTTTTCGGATTAGAAAATATAGTCGAAATGTTCGAGGAGTGTGGTTGGGAAGTTAAAAAAGATAAAATTATCCCAGTATTTGACCCTGAAGGACAGAAAATAGTGGAGAGAATAAAAAAGGATGGTAGATATACCTGGAAGGAGGGAAAGTTGAGTTGGGAGATAGAATCAGAACTTGATGCAATTAAACTGGGATCATATCAGTTTGTCGTTGAGTGCGAGAAAAGATGATAACTCTCTGCATACCATATACGGGTCTATACTATTGCTTGAATTAGACTCATAAATGACACGTTTTAATTTTAAACTGAGGTAATTGGCTATAAACCAAAACGTTGAAGGATGATAGTTTGAGGGAAGTAACTCCAAAATCAATGTGCCAGGTTGACAGGCTAATATATTTGTCATAGCAGCGCCATGAGGAGAAATTACAACGCAAGCATTAGATAATGTGGACCATTGCTCAGCGGTACTGAGAGATGCACAATCAATGATTTTAACATCATAGATTTTAACCAAGAGTTGTTCGAGTAATGGTTCATTTGAAATATTTCTTCCATTTTTTCCATTACCGCGGCGCAAATAGACAATGTGATTGGATTTAGAACTTTTATTCTGAGAGACAAGAAACGAGGTTATTTTTGAATTCAATAAATGGATAGTAGATGAAGAAAGATAAGAGGGCTGCGGTCTATTGATAAATACTACATCTTCGATAGAATAACTAGCAGGCGGCATAAAGAGAAAAGATTCTAACATGTCTGGAAAAAAGCATGAAATTATTTTTTGAATAAGTGCAGTCTTTCGTCCAATAAGTAAAATTTTCTTAGAGCTATCAAATGAATTGTGAGCAAATATATACATGATTTTTGGGCAAATATCCATCATGAAATGATAGTAGTTTTCAGAATCTGAACTCCACGAAACTAGATAAAAAGAACCAGATAAAGCAACAGCTGAAGAAGTTAGTTTCGGGAAAATATGCTGTTCTGGCCATAACTTGCGAGAAATAACGGTGATTACAGGGGAAGGACTAATATTATTCAACTCGTTACAAGAATTATTTGAGAAAACTGAATGACAATTAAAAATGACTTCTACATTAGTGCAAGAAATAAAATCAGACTTATTTTTTATAGGTTCTGCTACAAAAAAAATATTACCTACTTGATGCCATATGTTATATTGTTGATGAGAAGTAAGCACATCTTGTGACACCTGAGTCTCGAAAGAGAGGACATTAAAGCGAAAATCAACAAAATTTAATAAGTTATTTATCTGCATGGCTTTTCTTTATATTATAGCACCAGTAAAATCATTGAATTCAAAACAGAGATTGTCTGTCGGGCCAGAGGCAAGCGAAGCAAGGAGTATAATAAAAAAAATTAGAGTAAAATTGAAGCAAGCACTATTAAGTCTATTTTCAAATGAGGCAATAATTAATTTGATTCGAACTATAGAGAAAGAAAAAGTGTGCGTTAAGTATAGAACTCAACTTTTAAGCGAAAATATAATGACTTCCTATGGATTGTATGCGGCAACATGCGAGCATGGCTATTTTAATAAAGAGCAATATAACATTGAGCCCGATAGTTTAAGAAATATTATAAATATGAAAGGTACGGGAATGCAGAGTAGTAAATGGGAAGATGGCGACAGCATATTCGTAGTCGGAGAAAGGATTGAGGAATTGGCATATTATATTGCAAAAAGAGAAAGTAATAAAAAAAGCCTTATTATTATAATAGGAAGAAGTGACAGAGATATTAACGAGAAGTGTATTCAATTACTATTAAGTACCGGAAAAGTGGCTCATATTTTCGCACAAAATTGTGTCTATCGAATGCATTCAGTCACAAATATACCACTTGGTATAGAAAACAATGGTTTCATGGGATCAACAAATCCTAGAAACCATCCAGAGATAATTAAAAGGATATTGATGCAAAAACAAGTAAATGAGTACGAAAGGGTTAGAAGAATAATAGTTGCATTTAGTTTGCATACAAATAAAAAAGAGAGAGTTCGCGCCATGAAAGCGGCTATTAAAAATCAATACTGTATATATAATCCTCCTCGAAAAGGAGTACTTGAAGATCAAATTCAATTTTATGAAAATCTATGCAGATACACTCATTGCCTTTGTCCTGTGGGTAACGGGATAGATACACATCGCTTTTGGCTAGCTTATTTGTTTGGTGCGCTACCAGTCATTAATAATGAGACTCTGTACAAGGGTTTGCCTGGAATAAGTTATTACTGTGTCAACGAGTGGGAAGATATTAATAAACCAGAATTTATAAGAAAAGTTGAACATTATAGGTGGGAACACGATAATAGAATATTATGTCTGAGGTTAGACTATTGGGCAAACAAGATTTTAGATGTCAAACGAAGAATCAGACAGCTATAGTCAAAACAGGAAATACCAATTAGATTATTGGTTATTGAGTAAGGAATGGTAAGATAGTAATAGATATATGCATCCATGGAAGCTCTAAGTCAGCTGCGCAAATCCTGCTCGTGGCCGTCAATCTACTACGATTGCGTTGATCGTCTAATTAAACTTACTAATGCACAAGTAGTACTTGAAATCGGTGTTGCATATGGATTGCATGCTGAACACCTATTAGAAAGGTTTCCAGCACTGATTTATTATGGAATTGATCCATTTAAGGCCGGCTATGATCCTAATGATGGCTTCGTCAGAGATGTACACATGGCATATAAGGATATCAATGAGCAAATATCAATGGACAATCTATACAAAGATGTAACTAAAAGTATTAATCAAAACTATCCAATTCGTTCATGTATTACGAGAGCGACTCTTAGCGAATGCAGCAATCTTTTTCCAAAAGAATTTTTTGACTTTATATTTATAGATGGTGACCACCGATATGAAGCAGTAAAAAAAGACTTAAATAATTCACTTGCTTTAGTCAAGAAAAATGGAGTACTCGCTGGTGACGACTATGACTGGCAAGATGTGGCAAAGGCTGTCGATATATTCGCATCAGAGCATGATCTGAAAATAGACTTTATTAATGGTGAAAATGGACATAAAATATGGTACTCGAAGCTAAATTGACATCTAAGTCCATTCGACCATTCATGCTATAATAAAAAAAAATTTCCATGGACAAGTTCAGGATAGATTCTCATAAATACTTATTTCATCCGGATCACTCAAGTAATGTTCTAAATCATTATAAAGATCCTGAAAATAAGTTATTCAGAGAGAAATTCAAATCGCAACTTCCTTTATATATAGAAATTTCACCTGTTGGTGCTTGTAACCATCGATGTACATTTTGTGCAGTTGATTATATTGGATATAAGTCAACTTTCATGAATACAAATAAACTGAAAGAAAGCTTGAGAAGCATGAGAAGCCAAGGAGTAAAAAGCATTATGTATGCAGGCGAGGGCGAACCACTACTACACCCGGATATCTCTGAAATAGTAAATTTTACAAAAGAAAAATCAAACATAGACGTATCATTTACAACAAATGCATATAAATTGAATGATGAGTTTATAAAGAGGTCACTCCACAACATCTCATGGATTAAAATTTCATTTAACGGTGGGGATGAGGATACATATTCATCTATTCATAGAACAAATAAAAAAGACTTCCATGTTGTAAGCAACAATATAGAAAAGGCGGTTAAATTTAGAAATGACAATAATCTGAGCTGCTCAATAGGGCTTCAAACATTACTTTTGCCTGACAATAAGGAAAGCATGGAGGAGCTTTGTCGACATTCCCGGTCGTTAGGGGCGGACTATTTAGTAATCAAACCTTACTCTCAACACAAATTTTCTAACACTCAAAAATACTCAGATATTGACTATCGTGACTATCTTCATTTACAAGAGAAATTAGAGGCATTTAATACTGATGAATTTAAAGTCATATTTAGAATTAACACAATTAATAATTGGCTTTCTCAGAATAATGAGCGTTACTGTAAGTGCATCTCTACTCCTTCGGTATGGGCATATATAATGGCAGATGGTGATATTTATACTTGTAGTGCGTATTTACTGGACGAACGATTTAAGCTAGGGAATATAAATGAAGAAAGCTTTTTTAAAATTTGGGCGTCTGAAAAAAGAATGAAGCATAAAGAGTTCATTTTTAACAAGCTTGACATAAATGAATGTAGAGTAAATTGTAGAATGGATCAAGTCAATCGTTATTTAGACCAAGTATACAATGAGAATGTTCCTCATATTAATTTTATCTAGAAGGCTTATTTAGAAATAAATTGCTCATAAAGTTCATCATTTGATAGCAATGGATGCATATTTTCTAGTTTATTTCCATACAATAGTTTTGGCTCTATTTGAGGACCTGATTGCATATGTACATTTACAAGGCCAGGTTGAACATCTTTGAAAATTTCACTAAAAGCAGAAGTTAAATCTAATCTGCTAAACACATTTATGTTAGAAATGCTATATGAATTTGCAAGAAAGGCAGGATCTGGATCTGGTAATTTACCAAGAAGCGGACATGAAGCATGATGCCTACCATCTAGCCAACTATCTTGAGTGCCCTGGATGATGCCATGAGAATGATTATTAAGAACAAAAATCTTTATATTCAATTGATTTTTGCTAACTGTAGCAAGCTCTTGAATATTTATTTGGAGTCCACCATCTCCACTGATACATATAACACGTGAATTGGGAGAGGCAAGAGCTGCTCCAATTGACGCAGGAAGAGAATACCCCATGGGAGAATGATTAAACGCTGAAATGAGATTCTTAAACTTATGGGGCAATTGAAGTGATTGCATAGTCCAAATAAGATTACTACCGCAATCGGTTATGATGATATCTTGTGGTGTGAGTTCTTCTAGCAGGAGATCAAAAAACTCATAAGGATTGACTAACTCAGATTGTTGCTTTTGTTTGGAGTTAAATACAGGGTATCTGCTATCCCAGTCTTGGCATTGTTTAAACCAATTTCGCCAAGAAAGAATTGAAGCACTAGATTTGTTTGGTTGAAGTGCGATAAAATGATCGATAAAATATTCACAATCAGCAACAAAAGTGATGTCTGTTCTAAAGCCTATTTTTGAATATTTAGCTATTTCTCCAGAGTCAATATCAACAACGATACGACGAGATAATGGTGAGAAGTCTGCTGGATTATTGCCTATCTCATGAGTGTCAAATCTTGTGCCCATAGCGAGTATTAAGTCACTTTTTTGGATAACGAAATTACCACCGCGCCTAGAGGTAACACCAAAGCCTCCAACAAAAAAGTCATCAACAACGCTTAGAAGATCAAATGCTCCCCAGGTTAACAATACAGGAATACCAAGATTGGAAACAAAGTCTTTAAGCTTGGTTTTATCCACATTTAGTGCACCGGCACCCAAAACAAGAACGGGACGAGCAGAATTGGATATAAGATTGTGTGCTTGAGCGACTTTATTTGAATCGATAGATCCAGCAGATTTTGCTGGTTCAGAGCACTTAAATTTGGTAGGCATAGGAACAAACTCGGAATACAAAACATCTTCTGTGATATCGAGTAATACAGGGCCTTTGCGGCCAGTTGTAGCTATGTCAACAGCCTTAAGTAGTTCATATTCAAGCATTTCAGGTTTATTAACTTGTGTACAGTATTTTGTGACTGATTTAAAAATGGAGACAACATCTGTCTCTTGAAATCCATACTGGCGTGTCTTTAGATCTCTTTTTAATTTACTAGAATGTACTTGACCTGTAATATGTACCACTGGTATAGAGTCATAATAAGAACAACAAAGACCAGTCAACAAGTTAGTAGCACCCGGACCACTTGTCGTTGCCGCGACGCCCAGATTTCCTGTCACTCTCGCGTAAGCATCAGCAGCCATCGCACAGCTCTGCTCGTGCAACATAGGAAGATAATCAATTCCTTCAGCTTTTGATAGTGAGTCGATAAAATGGATAATACAACCACCAGTCAATACAAAAGCTTGATTAACTCCAATTTTTGAAAAATATTGCGCAATAAAATCAGAACCTTTCATTCAGAAAAAAGCATCATCCAAATTTAGCATATAAAAGCTCTAAAGCAACTTTTATATCTTCTGTGGGGCAGCAAAATGAAAAACGAATATGATTTTTTCCAGAAGGGCCAAAGAAGCTGCCAGGTGTCACTGCTATTCGACATTCATCCAATAGGATATTTGCTAGATCTATATCACTATATCCAGTAGCTGTGATATCAGGGAAAATATAGAACGCACCCTGGGGTTTGTAGACTTTGAAACTGTTTAAATTTGAAAGACCAGACCAAAGGAGATCACGTCTCTGTTCATAAGAAGTGAGCATTAGTTTCCATACATGACTTTGCACAGATAATGCTTCACAGGCAGCATCTTGAATAAAGGGAGGCACACAAGATAAAGAAGTCTCCAAAAGTAAACGCATTTTCTCAATTACAAAGGTAGGTGCAGTTACTACTCCTATTCTCCATCCAGTCATTGCGAAGGCCTTGCTAAATCCATTAATCAAAATAACGCGCTCCTTACATTGATCAATAGTTGAAGCGGAGAAATGGGCCTTTGAATTAGAAAAAATTAAACGAGCATATATCTCATCACTAACAAGCCATATGTTAAAATCCTTGCAAAGATTATATAGATATACAACCTGATCTTCTGAAGAGACAGAACCAGTAGGATTAGAAGGCGAATTAAGTATAATCGCCTTTGTTTTAGTTGTCACAAGAGGTTCAATATCTGTGTGATTTATTTCAAAGTTATTGACTTGACGAAGGGGATAGTAGACTGGTTTCAGATTTAAGAACTGACAAACAGACTTATAGGATACAAAACCAGGATCAGGGATAAGAACTTCATCTCCTGGGTTACAAATACAGGCCAAGGATAAAAAGATTTGATAGTTAGCACCGGGAGTAACTAGTAATTGGTCTGGGTCTGGCTGAAAACCACGAGATTTAAGGGTAACTTCTCTCGCACGATTAATAAGGTTATAATTACCTGATGATGACTCGTAGTGTGTTCGCCCTGATCTCAATGAACTAATTGCGGCATTTACGATTTCATCAGGTGTATCGTAATCAGGGTCACCAATTTCAAAATGCAAAATCTTTTCACCAGACAATTCAATATCTTTGCATTTAGAAAGAATCTGGAACATCTGTTGCCCTTCAAGATGACGGCATGCATCAGAAAGGGGTGGACGATTTTCCATTATATGAAATTCAGATGTGGTAAATTTGTCGATTTAGGCTTTGTGTAAACTGCATCCTTCTCAATAATATTATACAAAACCTCATTCACCTTGTCTTGCAAACAAAGAGTCGCGCACATCTTTTTTGCATCAAACTGCTCAGATCGCAAAAAAGCAATGACTTCATCATACTTATCAGAGCTCCAAATATCAAAAAAGGAAGTATCTTTTATATCCCCAATATGATAGTTATCATAGTCCTTATGAAAAAAGGAACCGCATGGAGCCACAATTCCTGTACCTGACATCTGAAGCAACAAAGGTGTTCCATAACATCTAGAGTAAATACGATCTCTTCCAGTTTTAATTTTTGACCACTTAGCTTGAGAAGAATATTGGTCGGTTGAGAATTGCTCAGCGACTGATAACAACTCGGTTGCCGCCTCAGATTGATACCAATTGTAATCAACTCCTAACCTACCTTGTTCATCATCACTGCAATGCTTAATTACAAGATAGTCAATGCCAAGGTCTCGAGCCATTGAAGCTAATGGAAGAACCTGATCGGCATACTCAGGCATAAGAACCATCTGATATCCGATAGTTATTGGCAAATTTAATTGCTTTTTAAGAGAAACTAATTCAATAGTAGTTTGTAAAACTGATTCAAGAGACCTAGATGAGGCCCCCATTATTTGACAGTAAGCCTCTTCATGAGCGGCATTGAAATTAATCCGCAGATAAGTTAGCTTTTCGGCAATTGTTCTTAAATTACAATCTCGAAGCTTCAATCCATTTGTCCCGGATGCAATATTAATTCCATTATTAAAGGCGTGATCTATAAACTTCTCGAAATGTGGTGATTCAGTACTTTCACCATCTGAGACTAGCGAGATTGCCTTAACACCTTGACCAGGCTTATGGCCAATCTTGACGCAGTCATTAAGGAATGACTTATAAACATTCCAATCTGCTGGCGAAGATGGATTTTGCTGCAAACCTGCGTAACAGAATGTGCAGGCATAACTACACTTTTGAGTTAAAGCCATATCTATAGTGATGGGTGCAATTTTTTCACCATCAAGGAAGGCTTTTAGGCGATCTTCGTGTAAAAGAACTTTTGTGGTATCTAGATTAATGCTTGACCTTGGATTGATATAGTGAGTATTAAATTGGGAGTCCTTTAAATAAGCTAACTGACTGTGAATAATAGTATTTACTTGTTCTCTGGACCTACCTAGGAAGTCAGTTCCAAATTTTTCTGTAAAAGCCAAGAGAGCTTTTGTTGTAGAGCTTTGATAATCCTTAGTTGACATGACTATTTGAGAAGTGAAGAAAGTGAATCAACCTTTTGCAAAAAAAGACTTTTGTCAAAAGACTTGTTTTTAGATATCTGGATCAATTCATCAACTATTGGCTCCATTTTAGCCCAAGAATCACTACTAAAATGTTTAGAGAGATCAATTTTGTTTATGCTTGCCCGCCTAAATGTACGTATAGCTAATGAAATAGTCCGAGGATCCTCTTGTCTGGTTAGTCTTTGATATAAACTCAGAGTAGCACTTAGCTCATTTAATTCCATGCCCTAATGCTAGTAGATTTAGGTTATTATACACGATTACAGTGAAACTCGGATGATGATCATCTTACTCAAGCAAAAGACTACAGTTGACTCCCTGCAAATACTATAGATGAATAGACATTAACATTTGCAAGATATGGCTTTACAAGAGGTTTATTGTCATGATTGATTGATAATATATTGTCTAGACTCACTATTTTATCAAATGATTAGATTAGTGGTCAGTAAGTACAAAGATTCATTACTGAAGAATGGTTTTAGCGAAAGATTTATAAGCAAAGTTTTTTCAAAATCGATTCTTTGTAGTCAAGGGGGCTTCCCACTTAAAAAAATAAGCAACTGTGATCAGTATACATTTAATGGAAATTTTCGTCACTTTGGTCATATTGCATTTCTCTTGAATTACGCCAGGCTTAAAGAAAAAAATCAGCACGAATTAATATTAACACAAGAAGAATATAATTTCTGCAAAAATTATATTCATGATGTGTTGCCATTAAATATCGAGCTACATATAAGAGAGAATGCTTGCCAAACTTCATTACACAGGTCATCTCCGGATGTTTTAAACCATATCGATGAGAACGTATTAAATCACTTTTATAAACGTCAAAGTCAAATGTATTGCCCGCCAAACGGCTATGTGCACAATTATATTAACAATCAATATAAATATAAGATCAATGAGGATCCTATGCCTTACTGCAAGGAGCTTCATGCGAAATACGGAAAAAATTATGTTGTACTACACTTAAGAAAAGCAAGGCAAGATAATCATAATAGGAATTTTGGCGATGAATCTGTTGTTCAACCTGCTATTGATTATTTAAACAAACTAGGTATTAATGTTATTCAGATAGGAAAGTCAGACAATAAACTGACTGGTTCAAACTTAATAGTAAACGACGCATTTTCTTCTTTATATGATGCATCTATTATGAAAAATTGCCTAGCTTATATTGGCTCTTCTTCAGGACCATCTTGTTGGGCAGAGTACCTTAAGAAACCGGCCTTAATACTAGATATGTCAGTTCCTCTTACCTTGCTTAGTGTACATGTTAGCTCAAATTGCTATATCTTACCGAAGATTTTACCGGACAATTCAATTGGTTCTTTATTTAATAATTTAACTGACTTGCAAGAAACAGGTTTATTGTGGTGGACTAAACGTAACGCAAATCTCAATACAAGAGATTTACCCACTGACTTATATACTTGTAGTCACACAAGATGTAATAGGTCTGAAGTAATTCACAATGCCATAAAATATTTTGTTGATACGGTCTTACTAGGTCATCAGAAAAAAAATGATAAGCATATATCTGTGAATTATTTCTTGGAGATAACAGGTCTTGATTCATCTGCAGTAATGCTAAATCCAAACAATCTCCAATAAATACTATTAGTCAAAATAGTGTTCATTATGAAAGTCTATCGAACCACTCTTGCGTTGCTTTATTGATAGATTCAGGAGTCCACACTGGTGCTTCTGCCCAATACTCTATATTAGCTAAAACTTTATCAACGCCTGTCTCAAAATTGACGACTGGTTTATAGCCCAAAATCTCTCTAGCTTTTGTTATATCAGCATGGGTTTTCTCCGGCTCGCCAGGCCTCTTAGATATATTTACAACATCACCACCTAGCAACTGTACGAGCTTATTAATTGAGTGTGGTTTGCCACTGCCGATATTAAATATTTCACCACTAATATTAGATTCAGCTGCAAGTAGCATCCCTCGACACACGTCAGAAACATAAGTGAAATCACGCATTTGTGTACCATCCCCAACTACAGTAAATGGTTTGCTTGCTAACTTTTGAGCCAGAAATACTCCAAAGACAGCACCATATGTACCAGAAGTTCTTGAGCGTGTCCCGTAAACATTGAAAAATCGTGTACTCACAGCAGATAGTCCATAGACCTTAGTCCAATGCAGCACTAATTCTTCTCCTAACCACTTCGTCATTGCATAAGGGTATTCAGGTGATATCGGATGACTTTCATTAGTAGGGAAATATTTAGCGATGCCATAGCAGGAAGATGAAGCAGCATATACAAATTTTTTAATGTTCCTAGCATTTATTGTGCCAAGGATATTCGCAGTGGCTGTAACATTTGACTGAAAATAAGAAATTGGATTTTCTATACTGGGAACTATGTCGGCAAGACTCGCTAAATGAAAAATATAGTCAGCAGTACGAATATGCTCAATCCAGGTAGAATTCATTATAGATAAGTCTGCTTCAATAAAATTTATCAAATTCAATGCATGCTCTATATTTTTTAGCCTACCGGTAGACAAATTATCAATCACTGTTACAGAGTAATTATTCTCAAGGAGCAAATCAACCAAATGACTACCTATAAAACCTGCACCACCGGTGACGACAGCTTTCATAAAAATAACAAAATAATTCAAGGCTATTATACATGATTATAATTTATTTTAAACATTGCCATCAATTGATCTTACCAGTCAAAGTACTCATCAAATTTTTGAATTAGCTGACGAGCATCAATTGCAGTATTGCCGACAGATTCAACAGCAATAGCCGCAATGCAAGACGAAAGAGCTGCTGTAGCCATTAAACCCTGACCGGACGATAATCCAATTGACATACAAGATAAAACAGAATCTCCTGCACCAGTTACATCAAGTGGATTTACAGAGAGGGCAGGAAACGGTTGGCTATACACTGAACCATCTTGTTTTCGTTCATATGCGATAAATCCACTAGAAGACATTTTAACCAATAGATAATGACACATCGATTCTTTAATCAAACGTTGGCTTAAAACCTCTATACCACTTTCTTTGTCTTGGTAAGACAACCGAAGTTCTCGTTCATTCGGAGATAACAATGCAAAGTCTTTAAACCTTCTTATTGATCCTACCTGGCTACTACATTGAACATCTCCAAATAATGGAATATTGTAGGCCTCTGAAAGTTTAGTAACTGCCCTCAATATTTTTGGTGTAATGACACCATAGACAAAATCGCTTATAATAATTCCATCGGTATTGGGAGCCAGACGAGTTAGTTTATCAATAACTATGTTTTCCATTTCAAGTGATAATGCATGATCCTCAAGGCGACTTACCCTAAAGAGCTTCTGATTTTCCACCATATACCTTTTCTTGAAGGTTGTAGGCCTGTCTGGATCGATAATCAGTGAACTTTGAATATCTTGCTTTTGTAATTGGTTTGAAACTAAGTTGGCTTCATCATCTTGACCTAAGACAGATACCAAATGACATTGCGCTCCAAGTGCTCTCACATGTGCCGCCACAATGGCGGCAGCGCCAATAAAAGTCTTTTGGGCAAGCTCCTTGACCACAATCACTGGAGCTTCGGCACTCATACCAAGTGCTTCACATGCAGCATATTGATCAACTACGGTATCTCCAAGTACTACAAGCCTTGTATTTTTCCAAGAATCAATAGAATTAATGATATCTTTCTTTGAAAGATTTTGCCTTTTACAAGTAGCAATAAACTCAGCTTTTCGTTTACTTTTGAGATCACTTTCTGAAGAATCTAGTAGTTCCACTGTTGCATAAGAAACCTCTCCTGCATGAAACTGAACCTTTCCGCCTTGTTTTTGTAGAGTTCTTAGTGGATTTTTCAACCAACTGGCTTTCTGAAATTCAGTCCCTAAAATTAACTCTCTTGGCCGCAAACTTAGAATTGCTTCCTCTAGGTTCTCCTTGTCTAACAAAAAAATTCCATCAGCTATACCCAGCAGTTTCAAAGACTCTGCACGCTCAGCCTGAGTAAACGGATATCTTTGTTCATCACCTGGTTTCCCATCACCAGCAAGAGCAACTACAAGAGGGATCGAAATTTGTTTTGCATGTTTTAAATAACGTATATGACCTGGATGAATCGTGCTGAAGTGTCCATAAACTAAGATACAGCCATGTAAGGCTACTAAACTTTTGCTTTTACTAGTGAGAAGTATATTATCCATTGGACTAAAAGTAATTGAATTTTAATGCTCTAAAATAGCACAGAGCAATATCTCCCTATCCAATAAATTTACTTTATGCTTTCAAATGTTATTTATATTGTGTCAAAGAATTGAGCATGAATCAGACGATTAAATTTTATTAAGGTACTTCATGCATAAATGCCCAACAATTAATTGTACATCTTCGGCAATTTGCATATCGTCAACAGCAAAATGAATAGTATGGTTTGCAATGGATTTACATATGCCTCCATCATAGCCAAGAATAGCAAATGTTTTGATTCCAATCTTGTTCGCTGTATGAATTGCAGTAATAATATTTTTTGAATTACCACTGCCGGACAGTGCAATTAATACGTCGTTTTTCGAGCCTTTTACCTCGAGTTGCTTCGAAAATATATTTTCATAACCTGTATCATTTGCTAAGCAGGTCAAAATTCCAGAATTAGCAGTTAACGATTCAACTTTTAATCCAAATTTTTTTTCAATTGAACCATAGTTAGCGACACCATATAATAAATCATTGGCTATGTGAATAGCATTAGCAGCACTTCCACCATTCCCGCAAAGGAACACATTTTGATTATTGGACCATGCACCTGCTAACGAAGAACATAAGAAATAAATGCTATCGAGAATTTGCTCATTAAAAGAATTATTCAGTGCATTTAAATATTCAGAGGAGAAATTACGGAAATCATTCATAGCATCAAGATCCCCAGAGTTTTTGAGCAAACTTCAACGATTCTACTGTACCTATATCGACATAAACATGATTTGGAGGATACAAATATGTCTTTACTCTACCTTTTAATATAGGAATTACCTCAGTGCTGAAATCTTTAGGACGTGGATCCATGCTCTCTATCAATTCTAGTAAAGAATAATTAAAAACATAGATAGCAGCATTGGCCAAGTTTCCAGGAGGATTTTCTATTTTTTCATGAAAACCTATCATGATGTTATCTTTATCAAGTTCTACGATGCCACAATTATTTGGATTACTTGTTTCAAAAATGAGCATAGACATCAGAACATTAGGATCAGCAGATTCGTGCGTATTTAGCAATGGATTTAAAGGTAGCATCATTACATTATCGCTATGAATTAATAAACCAGTTGAACCTTCAAAAAAAGTTTTATTTTCTAGAAGTGTTCCTGCTGTTCCCAGCAAATTATCCTCGTAAGCAGTCAAAATATTCATGCGAAAACTACAGCTTTTGAGAAAGTCTTCAACCTGACTTGAGAGATAATGTGTATTTATTAATACTGATTCACAGCCCAATGATTCTAATTTATTTAACCAATGCCATAAAAGTGGCTTGCCAGCAATTGGGACAAGGCATTTCGGTAATGAGTATGTTATTGGCCTTAATCTTGTGCCGTAACCGGCAGCGAGAAGGAGGGCTCTAATAGGCTTTACCATAATTTCTAATGCAAAAGTTTTTGTCTGAATTTTTTTATTCGGTCTCTTAAATTAGCAGCTTCCTCGAAGTCAAGCTTCTTGGCCGCTTCCTTCATCTTGACCTCCAGCTGATCGATCAATTCTGGCAGAGCCTCAAGCGCCAAGCCGGCATCTGAATCGTTTTCCAGGGCTTGGGCTGCTTTGCCCACCACCTCCACCAGATCGGCACCGGGCCCGTCCTGCTTCAACTTTCGGCTCAGCTCCAGGAAGCTGAGGATTGAATTGCTGGCCTTTTTGCCCGCAGCGGTGGGCACCACGCCGTGTTTCTCGTTGTGGGACTGCTGGATCGCCCGGCGTCGTTCGGTTTCAGAGATGGCTTTCGCCATCGACTCGGTCATGTTGTCGGCATAGAGCAACGCCACCCCCTCCACGTGCCGAGCCGCGCGGCCGATGGTCTGGATTAAGGAGCGCTCAGCCCGTAGAAAACCCTCTTTATCGGCATCGAGGATCGCCACCAGGCTCACCTCCGGCAGGTCCAGGCCCTCCCGCAGGAGGTTTACCCCCACCAGCACGTCGTATTCCCCGAGGCGCAGGTCCTGGATGATCTCGATCCGCTCAATCGAATGGATCTCCGAGTGCAGATAGCGCACCCGCACCTCGTTCTCCGCCAGGTAGTCGGTGAGGTCTTCTGCCATCCGTTTGGTCAAGGTCGTGACCAGCACCCGCTGGTTCTTAGCCGCCCGATCGCGGATCTCGCCGAGTAGGTCGTCCACCTGACCCGTGGTGGGTCGCACCTCCACCACAGGATCGAGCACTCCCGTAGGGCGGATCACCTGCTCGGCCACCTCACCACCGCTCACCTCCATCTCCCAGTTGCCCGGGGTGGCTGAAACAAACACCGTCTGACGCGCTTTCTCCCAGAACTCTTCCCCCTTCAGCGGGCGGTTGTCCGCCGCGCTGGGCAGACGGAAACCATGCTCAATCAGCACCTTCTTGCGGGCCTGGTCGCCGTTGTACATCGCCTGCAGCTGTGAGCAGGTGACGTGGCTCTCGTCCACGATCAGCAGCCAGTCGTCTGGGAAATAATCGATCAGGCACTCCGGCGGGGTGCCCTCTTCGCGACCGGCCAAATGGCGTGCGTAATTCTCAACGCCGTTGCAGTAGCCCACCTGCCCCAGCATCTCCAGGTCGTACTTGGTGCGCTGCTCCAGCCGCTGGGCCTCCAGCAACTTGCCTTCGCCATTGAGCACATCCAACCTCTCGCGAAGCTCCGAGCGGATGGCACTGATGGCTGTGTCCAGCCGATCTTTGGGCGTCACGAAGTGCTTGGCCGGGTAGATGTTCACCGCATCCAGGCTCTGCAGGATCTCGCCGGTGGTGGGATCGACGTAGCGGATCGCCTCCACCTCATCGCCGAACAGCTCGATCCGCACCAGCCGGTCTTCATAGGCGGGGCCGATCTCGAGCACATCCCCCTTCATCCGAAACCGGCCGCGGGCGATTTCGGTGTCGTTGCGGCTGTACTGGTTGTTCACTAGTTCCCGCAGCTGGCTGCGGATGTTGAGGGTCTCCCCCACCTCAAACTTCACCGCCGCCTTGAGGTATTCACTCGGAATACCCAAGCCGTAGATGCAGCTGATCGAGGCCACCACGATCACATCGCGCCGCTCAAACAGCGAACGCGTTGCTGAGTGGCGCAGCATGTCGATTTCTTCGTTGATCGATGCCGTCTTGGCGATGTAGGTGTCGCTGACGGGAACGTAGGCCTCCGGTTGGTAGTAGTCGTAATAGGAGATGAAGTATTCGACGGCGTTCTCGGGGAAGAACTCCCTCAGCTCGTTGCAGAGCTGCGCTGCCAGGGTCTTGTTGTGGGCCAGCACCAGCGCCGGCCGGCCGGTCTGGGCGATCACGTTGGCCATCGTGAACGTCTTGCCCGTTCCCGTGGCCCCCAGCAGGGTCTGATAGCGCTCGCCGCTGTTCACCCCGTGTACTAACTGCTTGATCGCCGTGGGCTGATCGCCCTTGGGGCTGTAGGGCGCCGTGAGGTCGTAGGCGGGCATGGGTTGCAAGGCCAAACGACGAAGCGCAATTATCGCTGGGACGACCAATGCCATGCGACCGCCAACCCTGCTGATCCATTACGGGACCTATCAACCGCTCTGGCAGCAGCCCGGTTTAATCCAGGTGGGGCCGCAGATTGCCGATGGACCAGACAGCTTGAGCCTGACGGAACTGTCAGTGGCTGGGCTGCGCAACGCTCTGCGGCAGAGGGGCTGGGCTTCAAAAGGGGTGCTGCTCCAGTACACCGATCCGTTTCTGATACGCGCTGCCCCCATGCAGGGCATTCGCCAATGGCCCGGACCGCGCCTCCTCGCCTGCGGCGACCTCCATCACGGACCCGATCCAATAGGCACCCTGCAGCAGTACTGCACCGCAGAGCCGCACGATGCCGTGCTGCTGACCTTTAATCCCGCACTGCTGCAGGACGTGCAACGGCGGCTGCCAATGCCCGTGCGCTGCTTTGCCCCCACCTTCTTTCGCTACCCAGCCGCCGCACCCAGCCCCGCTCCACACCTGGAATTGCTGCACGTGGGCAGCCTTGGCCCACATCACCCCAGCCGGCGTGAGCTCGTGGAAGCCTTAGTCAGGCGAAAACAGATCCCGTTCCGTCACGCCACCACCTCAAGCGCTGACGAAGCGGCCAGGCTCTACGCCCAACACGCCTTGGTGCTGAATGTGCCCTTAAACCAGGACCTCAACCATCGCCTGTTCGAGGTGATGGCGGCCGGAGTCCCCCAGATGATCTTTGGTGATCGCAGCCTGCTGGGAGACAACAGCCCACTGGCCAACCGCCCCGATCTGTTTTGGGCCAGCTCCATCGACAAACTCGAGACACTGGTGCAAAGGCTGTTCGCTGACCCCAGCAAGCTGAAAAGCATTCCCGTGGCACCTCCGCCCTACTGGGATCTCAAAGCACTTCTGAAAGCAGCCCTTGTTCCTTGATCCGCGGCTTCACTGCAACCGGTGAGCAAGATGAAGTGCTGCGGCTCCCCGACCTGTGACCCCGATCCGGCTGGTTCACCATGCCCCCGGTGCCCCTGGCCTGCGCTGGCTTGGCCTCGGGCCTGATCTGCGCCCCAGCCGGGCGCTGATCAAGCTGCAACGGCTGTTCGATCGCCATGCCTTCTGGGCCCGCGGCCGCAGCTTTTGCCAGCTGCGGCGTTTATTGGCCGGTAGCGATGCCGTGGTGAGCCTCTGGCGTGGCAAGCGGCTGGTGGGCTTCGGGCGGGCCACCTCCGATGGCTTCAGCCGCGCCGTGCTGTGGGACATCGTGGTGGCCGGCGATCTGCAGGGCCATGGCCTGGGCCGACGAGTGATTGAAGAACTCCTCCACACCCCGCCGGTGGTGGGCGTAGAGCGGGTATATCTGATGACTACAAAAAGTGCCGGCTTTTACCGGCAACTGGGCTTCCAGGATGCGAACCCGCAACAACTGATGGTGCTGCGGCGCTGAGGCATCTCAATCCTGTTAGGCCCGGTACGATCCGGATCCGTCAGATCAGCCGATGCCCCGGTCCGCGTCCCAGCCCCCTGACGACGCCCTGCAGGGAAATCTGTTCGGCGCACCCGAGCCAGCGACGCCGGCTGCACCCGCCAACGAACCCGCCGCGGCCAGTCACGATCTCAGTGACGACGAACTTGGGGCCGATGCCGCGGCCCGGCCCCGCCAGCGCCAGGCCGCGTCAAGCGAGAGCAGCGGCAAATCCCCAGCCACAACCGATTCCGAGCCCAGCAGCGATGAGCCGGCCTGGGCCCACCACAGCCAACTGGATCCGCTGCAGCTGACGCCGATGCTGCGCCACTACGTGGAGCTCAAAGCGGCCCATCCCGAGCGGGTGCTGCTCTACCGCCTGGGCGACTTCTTTGAGTGCTTCTTCGAAGACGCCATCGAACTCTCCCGGGTGCTGGAACTCACCCTCACCGGCAAGGAGGGCGGCAAAGCGATTGGCCGGGTGCCGATGGCGGGCATCCCCCACCACGCCGCCGAGCGCTACTGCGCCGAACTGGTCAAGCAGGGCTACAGCGTGGCCCTCTGCGACCAACTCGAAACCACCCCCACCAAGGGCGCCCTGCTCAAGCGGGACATCACCCGGGTGCTGACCCCCGGCACCGTGCTGGAGGAGGGCATGCTCAGCGCCCGCCGTAACAACTGGCTGGCGGCGGTGGTGGTGGAGCCGGCCCAGGGCAAGCAACCGCTGCGCTGGGGCCTGGCCAGCGCTGATGTGAGCACCGGCGAGGTGCAGGTGATGCAGCGGGAGGAGAGCAGCGCCCTGCACCAGCAATTGGCCCAGCAGGAGGCTTCCGAACTGCTCTGGGCCGCCGGCCACGACGCCGAGCGGCCGGCCTGGTGCCCGGAACGGCTGCGGCTCACGCCAATGGCCAGCACCCCCTTCAGCCCGGCGGAAGCGGAGCGCACCCTGCAGCAGCACTACCGCCTCAGCAGCCTCGATGGCCTGGGCCTGCCGGAGCATCCCCTGGCCCTGCAGGCCCTCGGCGGCCTGCTGCGCTACCTGCAGGAGACCCAGCCCCTGGAGGACGACAGCCGCATTCCCCTGGAGGTGCCGGCGATCGTGCACCGCGGCGATGCCCTGGTGCTGGATGCCCAGACCCGCCGCAACCTCGAACTCACCGCCACCCAACGCGACAACCAGCTGCAGGGGTCGTTGCTCTGGGCCATCGATCGCACCCTCACCGCCATGGGCGGCCGTTGCCTGCGCCGCTGGCTGGAAGCGCCCTTGATGGACCGCCAGGCCATTCAGCAGCGCCAGGATCTGGTGAGCAGCCTGGTGGGTGAACGCAGCCTGCGGCTGGCGATCCGTCAGCTGCTGCGCCCCATGGGAGACCTGGAACGGCTGGCCGGCCGGGCCGGAGCGGGCCACGCCGGCGCCCGCGATCTGGTGGCCATCGCCGATGGCCTGGAACGGTTGCCCCAGCTCACGGCTCGGCTGGAGTCTGCTCTCAGCACAGGACCGGAGTGGTTGCAGCAGCTGCTGACCCCCGATCCGGCCCTGGCCGAACTGGCCCAGACCATTCGCCACAACCTGGTGGAAGCCCCACCGCTCTCCCTCTCCGAGGGCGATCTGATCCATGACGGCGTCGACCCGCTGCTGGATGGGCTGCGCAACCAGCTCGACGACCAGGATGCCTGGCTCAGCCACCAGGAGCAGCAGGAGCGCCAACGCAGTGGCATCAGCACCCTGAAGTTGCAGCACCACCGCACCTTCGGGTACTTCCTGGCGGTGAGCAAAGCCAAGGCCACCTCGGTTCCGGAGCACTGGATCCGGCGCCAGACCCTGGCCAACGAGGAACGCTTCATTACCCCGGACCTCAAGGAGCGAGAAGGCCGGATCTTCCAGCTGCGGGCCCGAACCTGTCAGAGGGAGTACGAGCTGTTCTGCCAATTGCGCGAACAGGTGGGAGCCATGGCCGCCCCGATCCGCCAGGCGGCCCGCGCCGTTGCTGCCCTCGATGCCCTCACTGGCCTGGCCGATGTGGCCGCCAGCGGTGGCTACTGCGCCCCGACCATCACCGACGGCCGGGAGTTGCAGCTGGAGGCCAGCCGCCATCCAGTAGTGGAGCAACGGCTGGTGGAGACCGCCTTCACTCCCAATGATGTGCAACTGGGCGATGGCACCGACCTGGTGGTGCTCACGGGCCCCAACGCCAGTGGCAAGAGCTGCTATCTGCGCCAGATCGGCCTGATCCAATTGATGGCCCAGATCGGCAGCTGGGTGCCGGCCCGCTCCGCCAGCGTCGGCATCGCCGATCGAATCTTCACCCGAGTGGGTGCCGTGGATGATCTGGCCGCCGGCCAGTCCACCTTCATGGTGGAGATGGCCGAAACCGCCAACATCCTGCACCACGCCAGCGATAGTTCCCTTGTGCTGCTGGATGAAATCGGACGCGGTACAGCGACCTTCGATGGCCTCTCGATCGCCTGGGCCGTGAGCGAGCACCTGGCAGGCGACCTGGGCAGCCGCACCGTGTTCGCCACCCACTATCACGAGCTCAACAACCTGGCCTCGGAACGCAACAACGTGGCCAACTTCCAGGTGCTGGTGGAGGAAACCGGTGAGGATCTGGTCTTCCTCCACCAGGTGCAGGCCGGCGGCGCCAGCCGCAGCTACGGCATCGAAGCGGCACGCCTGGCCGGCGTTCCCAAGCCTGTCGTGCAACGGGCCCGACAGGTGCTGGATCAGCTGGCGGCCTAGGGCTGCATCGGTTCAGTTTTCGGCCCCGAAAGAACCAGGTGCCGTCAGCGACGTCTGCTGGTTGTTCTCCGCCAAAACCAAAGGCGAAACAACCACAAAAGCCTGCAGATCGCAATAGAGGCGATTCATCTGAGCGTCCAAGGTCATCGATGGAACCTCGGGGATGCCTCGTCCCACCACCAACGGTTCAGCCTCAAAAGATGGCAAACCATGGAGCAATTTCTGCGCACCGCGGGGGGTCACCACATAACCCGGCAAACCCAGGGCTTTATGCAAACGAACAACCTGCCGGGGAAGGTGTTGATCCAAAACCGACCTGATCTGCGGCAGCGAGGGAAACGCTGGTTCAAACAAACTGATGCACCCGACACCTGAAAAGATTTCTGCGCGAAGCACAGAATCAAAGTTCCAACCCAACAACAGGAAATCAGTGCCTGCTGGTGCCTGATCAAGGGCTTGAGAACACCGCTGTTGCCAATCCGATGCCACCAAGACGTCTTCTTCCAGCACGCAGATCGGGCGATTGAGTTCAAGACAGCGGCGCCACATCAGGCAATGACTCAGACCAGAACCGATTGCACCCTTGCTCCAGCCGCTCTGCCGGGCCAAGGCCGCACGCCGGCTTTTGGAGATCACGCCCCACTGCTCAACGCCATCAACCCCATCGACAAACGCGTACTCAAGACCCGTGTCCGCATTGCGCCGGACAAAGGCATCACGGCGTTCCGTAGAGCGGCGCAGGGAAATCACCTGTGCTGGCAGTTCAAAGGCCTGAAAGAGAGCAGCCGCCATCACTAAGGCCGCTCCGTTTGCTGCAGCAACGTCAACACATAGCCCGCCCGCTGCTGATGCCCATAGGCCTCTGCCTCCTGCGGGATCGGATCAGGATGTGCGTTGCTCCACCCCAGGGTCGGCACCCCACGCAGATTGCCCTGCAGATGCTGCAGCACGTGAATGAATTCATGGCTGATCAGCAGGCAACGCACAACGGGGCTCATCGGCCGCTGCTTGATCATGATCGTGCCCAACCGCCCGGGTTCGGCGCGATAGCTGGCGTCTTTCCCCGGCAGTTCCGGTTCCCCCCTGCGCACCGCGATGCCCAAGCGCCGCCCTTCCTTCAAGAGCGCATCCCCGAGAGCAGGATCCTGCTGACAGGTGGGATAGGTCCCCGGAGGCGCCTGGGTGTAGTCAGGGCCAGCATCTTGAGCTGTGTTCAATGACGCTGGCGGCGGCGAAGCAGAACGGTCCGACACCGCCAGGCGCCAGCTGCCGATCACCAGAACACTCAGCGGGAACGCCAACGGCAGCAGACAACCTTTCCAGCCCATCGGAGTCGTTGCAGTGCTTGGAATCCTGACGGATCTCAGGCGATGTCCCGAAGTCGGAGCAATGTCAAAACACGACCTGAGCCCTGGCTTGGCCTTTCCATCACAGCGGGGCTTTAATTGACTCTCTTTTCGGGTGCTGCGTGAAGGCAGAACAGGACCTCACCGCACAAATCGATGCCGCCGTTGCGAGCTACAGCCGCAACCCGAGGCGATTGCGACGCCTCACCCGTCAATTGCGCCATCCAGAGACGCGCAAACCTTGCCGGAAGTGCGCCAAGCAGCTGCTCAAGCACGAGCCTGATTCGATTGAGGCCATCGCCTCGCTGATCTTCTGCTATGCCGGCGGAGGAGCCAGAACACAACTCCGCACCGCACTGGATCGCGCTCATCAGCGTTCACAGGGTGATCCCAAGCTGCTGGACAAAATCCTCACCAAGGTGCGCAGCAACCTGGATGCCGAAGAATGCAGCGCCCTGGATGAGCTTCTGCAGAACTACAACAACGAAGCCGCGGAGATTGCCAGGCGCCAACCGATCAATCTGGAAGCACAGAAGCGGCTCTTGGAGCGCACCGATGTCGACGCCAACAGCTGTGATGTGATCGCCATTGCTGCCAACGAAGGGCCCTACATCGCGGAATTCATCCACCATTACCTCTATCAAGGATTCAGCAATCTGTTCATCGGACTGAACAACGACAGCTCAGGCCACACCGGCCCGATCATTGCGGCCATTGCCCAGCACTACCCCCAGGTGCACCTGATCAACACCGATCTAGAGCACCAACTCGGACGGCAACGCGCCTCCTACTGCAAGCTCTACGACACCGCTTCCACCATCACCAAGGCCTCCCATTGCATGGTGGTTGATGTGGATGAATCCTGGGTCGGTTACCCCTTCAGCACCAAGATCAACACATTCCTGGCGGCCCATCCCAAAGCGGATGTGATCTCCTCCAACTGGCTCCACTGCCATGGCGCCAACCTGTTTGACAACCCGCTGGATCTCTCGAACACCCGTCTCAGGCTCACCGACCAGTTCAAAAGTGTTTTTCGCTACGGCGTCGCGGTGACCGACCTGGGATGTCATGTGCCTAGCGTTCAGGCGGAACCCGAGGTCCGCCACACAACCAGCGACCGGCAAATGGTCAAAAGCAAGCCGGTGAACGGGCTGCGGCGGTTGAGCAAGGGGGGCCTACAGGCCTCCATTCAGAAAGAAAACACAGGCTGGGTGATCCACCGCCACACCCGATCGGAACTGGAGTATGCCGGGAAAGTGCTGTACCCCTATGCGAACAAGCAAAAGCAGTTCAAACCCAACCGCAAGGGTTATCTGCTGCCGAAGGAAAGCGTGGAATCACGCCAGTTGGCGAGCAACCTGCTCGGCCCAAGCCATCAACCGCCGCAGGCTTACCGCGATTCCCTCGAAGCCTTCATTGATCGCTGCAGCATTCGCGAGCTGATTGCAGCCGCGAGGGCCGAGATCGGTGAAGAGCCGATCAACACGCGGATCAAGGCGATGCACCCCGATGAAATCAGCAGAAACCGCAGCATCTGGTCACGCACCTTTCGGGGAACACGGTTCCTGAAACTGCTCGAGAAGCGCAGTCGCAAGAGCAGCCTTGAAAACGACGCTTAAGGCAGCGCCTTCATCAAGCTGCCCATCTCCAGCGCTTCAAGCCCATAGCTCCAGCCCAGATTGCTCTTGATGCCAGCCCGCTCCAACGCCTGCTGCATCGTGTCGGTGGTCAACACACCGAAGATCACCGGTACGGCTGTGTCGCGGGCCACAGCGGCAATGCCCTTGCTGGCCTCCGCCACCACCACATCGAAGTGGGGGGTGTCCCCACGGATCACCGCCCCAAGGGTGATCAACACCTGATACTGGCCGGAACGGGCCATCTGCTGGGCCACGAGCGGCAATTCAAACGACCCCGGCACCCAGGCCACATCGAGCTGCGGGCTGGTCTCCGATACATCCACGCCGTGCCTCTTGAGGCAGTCGAGACAACCACTCAGCAGCTTGGCGGTGACCAGATCATTGAAGCGAGCCACGATGACACCGACGCGCAGCCCAGCTGCGTCAGAAAAACGTCCTTCGAACGTGGCCATGGCAAAGGTGCCGACTGAATCTCAGCCATCGTGGCACCCTCCGGTTTCAGCTGAGCGCCGAAATCAGACCACGAAGAAGCTCACACCCCAGTTGAGCAGCACCAGGGCCACCCAAACGGCGCTACCCAACAAGATGAGGCGGTTGGAACGGCCGCTGTCCTCGCTTGAGGCATAGAGCACCGGCACCGCCACGATCAAAGCGAAGGACGCCACCACCAGGGCCAGAACGGTCAGTGTGTTGATGAACTGCATGAATCTGGACGTCAGGGGTCGATTGTCACATGGGAGCCCAGGCTCCCGAGAGCAAGCAGAGCACTCTTCACACCATGAAGGGGAAGAGTGCTCTGCTTAGCCCTGCTGAGATCAGACGCGGGAGGTGACAGCAGCACCCAAGGCATCGCGCAGACCCCGCACCACGGCCACCATGGCCAGCTCATCCTGCAGACGGTTCACCACTGAACCGACACCCACACCGGCCGCACCGGCGGCAACGGCCATCGGCAGCGTCACCGCCGAGAGACCGGAGGCGCAGAGCACGGGCACATCAACAGCACGGCTGATGCTGTGGGCCGCCGCCAACGTGGGGGCAGCCTTCTCGATCAAGCCCAGGTGGCCAGCACTGAAGGGCTTGGCACTGGTGCCTCCCTCAGTCTGGATCAGATCAGCCCCGGCCGCCACCAGATCGATGGCCAACTGCTCCTGCTGATCCATCGGCAGCACGTGGGGCACCGTGACGCTCAACGCCACCTCAGGCAGCAATTGGCGGGTGCGACGGGTGAGCTCCAACACTTCGGCGGCATCAAAAATTCGGCCTTGGGGATAAAAGGCGTCGTAGTTGCCGATCTCCACCATCAACGCGCCGGCTGCCACAGCGGCCGGAAACTGATCAGGCTCCACCGACGACACGCACACCGGCACGCCGCCAGAAGCCTCGATCGCCAGGCGCACCAGGGCGGGATCGCAGGCCACATCGATCAGATCGGCACCCCCACGCCCCGCTGCACGGGCGACCCGCTCGACACTGGCGGCATCGAAGTTCATCAAGCCAGCGATCACCTTGAGTGCAGAGCGCTGCTCGAGGCTGCGCTGCAGAGAAGCGGGCAGCTGCTGAAGACGGGTCATGGGGGACTAGACAGCAATCCCCTGATTCTCACACCGTGGGGGCGGATTCACGACGCGCTGTGAACTGGAGCACCTGGCACCACCGCATGCATCAACGGATCCTGCGCGATCCCGAGCTGCTCCCCCGCGGGAGCCGACTGATGCTTGCCGTCTCGGGCGGCCAGGACTCTATGGCCATGCTTGGCCTGCTAATGGAGCTTCAACGTCTGCATGGCTGGTCTCTGGAGATCTGGCATGGGGATCACGGCTGGCATCAAGACTCAAGTCGCTTCGCCAAGGAGCTCCAGAGCTGGTGCCTCACGACGGGCTTGCCATGGCATTGCGATCAAGCAAGACCCAACGCCATCACCACGGAAGCCGCTGCACGGCAATGGAGGTATGAACAACTGGCACGACATGCACACGAGCAGAACTGCGATGTGGTCACGGCCCACACCGCAAGCGATCGAGCCGAAACGCAATTGCTTCAGTTGGCACGCGGCACAGATCTTTCTGGCCTTGGAAGCCTGCGTTCGATCAGGTTGCTGCGGGAGGATGACAAACAAGAGGCCAAATTACGTAGGCCTCTGCTGGGCTTTACCCGCAGCGAGACAGCACAGATTTGCACTGAATTGAATCTCCCTGTTTGGAACGATCCAAGCAATCAAGACATGCGTTACGCCAGGAATCGCATTCGGCATCGCATCATGCCGATATTGGAGCAGTTGTATCCAGGCTGCAGCCTGCGCATGGCCAACCTTGGAGAACGAATCTCACAAATCCACGACACGCAGACAGAACTGAGCCGGCTTGCACTCCACCACCTAAGCAAAGCAAAAGGATTGGACAGAACTGCCTGGAAGCAACTCGAAGTCACGACACGTGAGCTGCTGCTGCACCAATGGATGCAAGAGAACGGAGCTCCAGCGATGAAAGCCGAACAACTCAACAAACTCGGACACAACCTGATCCATGCACACCCACAGACCAGCCTGCAACTAGCTGAGGGCTGGATCATCCAAATTGAGCGCGAGACCTTTGCTCTTCTTCGCAAGAAAAATTAAACGCCAAAAAAAGACAAATAATGTTCAGAAAGTAGCCAAATCTGGCTGCACAATCGCCTTCAACAAAACAAAAGAAAACCAGATATCAATCTTTATGATCACACCTGCATGTACCCACCGGGCTTGACCTGATGGATTGCATCCTGAATCTGCTGCTCTGTGCTTGAAACATCTAAAAATTCAGCCATTTCTCGAACAAAATCATCCGTGTTCATAATGGCTTTCTCATAACTACAGAGAAACGATGGGCAGCTAGCCTGCTGAATTGTTCGCATATTCTTGAGCTGAATCTCAAGATGTTGTGTAATGATTCTCGAAGGGATGTCAGCGCAATTACTTTCAGGCACAAAATCTGCCTTGGAAAGTGATTTTTTATGAATCTTCTGCGCACGCTTCATGTTGCGAATCCCGGAAGAAATAGGGTCGCGCATGACGCAAATTAAATGAGGATTGCGCAATTTTTTGAGCAATGGAATGAGATAGATCGCAGCTCTGGGATACTTCCACCCCCAAACGTCGAGGTCTTGATTGCGTTGGTCAATAACCTTTGATAGCTGCTCAATCAAGGCTGGACGACTTTTCTTGAGATCTTTCGAAAGAAAGTCGAAATTGAAATCAGTATCTTCGTAATTTGCCGGCAAATCAGAACCAAGATTGACACCTAGGCTCTCCACAACACGAGCAACCATTGTGGTTCCACCACGCGGAACCCCAAAAACGATAAACGTCTTAAAGCTATTGACATCCTCAGACTTAGGTCCGGCAAGACCCTTCTGGCCTTGATTCTGGAAATAAATAGATACGCCCGATGACTTTAAATTAATCATGCCTAACGCATCATGCATATGTTGATCATACAACAAGCCATCTGACTGACACGAATATTGCCAAAATTCAAATCACTTCCATTCAAACTACGGAACATTTTTTAGGCCACGCGCTTTACGGGTTGTTGAAACGCAAGCATCTGTTGACGCCCGGAGCAAAGCATTGACGGTCGCTGCTGCCAGTCCCGCCCCTCCTCGACTGCCCTCCAGACGAATTTGCTGTAATCGACTCTCTTGCAAAGCGCGCTTTGATTCGGCGACCCCGACAAATCCAACCGGCATCCCAATCACCAAGGATGGCGCACGAGCGCCCTTCTCCACCAGCCTGAGCAAGACGTCCAAGGCGGTTGGCGCGCTGCCAATCAACACAACAGGTGGGGGGTCTTGCGTCGATAGATCCCTCCAAGCCTTCTCCATCCCAGCCGCCGTTCGCGTCGACCCCTCGGGGGCAACGTCGGGGGCCCACTCCAGCACGGTGTGCACCGCAGACCCAAGGGTGCGCCGAGCCATCGGCACCACCGCTGCTGCTGCCATGGCGGTGTCGGTGAGGATGGATGCTCCCTGCTGCAGCGCCGTCATCCCCCTCGTGCAGGCGGCTTCGCTGCAATGCAGCAGCGGCCCCAGGGAGAGGTCACCACTGCTGTGCACCAAGCGTTCCAGCACCTGCTGCTCCAGCGGTGGCAAGCCTGTGTCCCCAAGAGCGATCCGAATGCGCCGGATGCTTTCGGTAAAGATCGGATGGTCTTGGGTCATCCACGCCATCATCAGCCCATGCCGATCCATCTGATCTGGGGCGATGACGCCGCCGCCCGCGATCGGGCCATCGATGCCCTGATCCAACGGGTGGTGGAGCCGAGCTGGAGCAGCCTCAACCTCAGCCGCCTTGATGGAGCCGAAACCGGCCAGGCCCTCCAGGCCCTCGAGGAAGCTCGCACACCCCCCTTCGCGGCGGGCGAGCGTCTTGTGCTGTTGCAACGCAGTCCGTTCTGCAACGGCTGTCCAGCGGAGCTGGCCGACCGGTTCGAAGCCGCGATGGCCCTGGTTCCTGACAGCAGCCATCTGGTGCTGGTGAACCCCGCCAAGCCCGATGGGCGCCTGCGCACCACCAAGGCCCTGCAAAAGCGGATCAAAGCGGGGCAAGATCACGAACAGAGCTTCCCCCTGCCGGCCGCTTGGGATGGCAATGGTCAGCGGCAGCTGGTGCAACGCACCGCCGAAGCCCTGGGCTTGAGCGTGGACGCCAATGCCATCGATGCCCTTGTGGAGGCCATCGGCACCGACAGCGCCCGGCTCGAATCAGAGCTGCGCAAGCTGTCGCTGCGAACCACAACGATCAACGGCGATCTGGTGCGGGAGCTCGTGGGCGGACGCAGCACCAATGCCCTGGCGGTGGGCGATGCTCTGCTGGAGGGCAATCCCGGGGAGGCGATTGCCCGCTGGGATGCCTTGATTGATGCCGGCGAGCCGGCCCTGCGGATCATCGCCACCCTCACAGGCCAAATCCGAGGCTGGCTCTGGGTGAGCCTGCTGGAACAGCAGGGAGAGCGTGATGTGGCGGTGATTGCGAAGGCCGCAGGGATCGGCAACCCCAAACGTATTTATGTCATGCGGAAGCAGCTGCAGGGTCGCCCGGCCAAACGCTTTCTCTCACTCCTGGGGCGACTCTTGGAGGTGGAGGCCCGGCTCAAACGAGGGGCTCTGCCTGGGGATGCCTTTCGCGATGGACTGCTCAGCTGAACTGGAACCAAACGCCTCAGCCTTTCGCCCGGAGAACCAACCGTGCACTGGAGGGATTGCCATAGGGAGTGACATCGGAGACAAGGTCAAAGTCGTGGAGGAGCAGATCCATCTGCTCTGGAACTTTCCTGCAATCAACAATCATGATGCCGGTCGGCTTGAGCAATGTTTGAACGGCATGCCGATAGGTCTCGTAGGGATAATGAAAACACCATGAATACAACGACTGAATCACATCGTATTGAGCCGGCTTGCCCTCAGCCCACTGAGATACATCGATGGTTCGGAAGTCGACGAGCTCATAACGATCATGCGCAATATCCGACTGCTCAAAGAGCGTCCGGAGCATTCCAAAATCGTTGTATTGCTCCCCCTTGTCTTGATAACCCAAACGAAACTCCTTATCCTCGTTGCTGGCATCGAGAACAGTGAGCTTCATGCCGAGAAGTTTTTTGGCAAGAAGAATGTCGTACCCGCAGAACCCGGCCCCGATATCGAGCACATGCAGAGGCTGATTTGTTGCAGAGCCGATCTCTAGATATTTGGAATATTGATCGTTCAGGTGATTCGCCTCATCATCACAGTTGCTCCAATAATCCCTGGACACGCTCTGCCACAACGCGGTGCGTTGCTTGGCAAGCATCGTCAGTGACTCAACGGGCAGCCAAGGAAGGCCATTCTCCAAGCGATGGACAACCATGGGACGACATAAATTTCGCCGCGAGGATACCCCAACCAACACTTCACTTCTGCAACAGACCGACAATCAGCGGCAAAAATCACAGAAGCCAAAACGTTGACGGTGACATGAGAAAATCCACATTGTTTCGTTCTGGCTCATGGCCCTGCTGGTGCAAAAGTTCGGCGGCACCTCCGTAGGCAGCGTCGAACGCATCCAGGCCGTGGCCCAACGGATCGAGCGTTGCCGCGACGGAGGCCACGACGTGGTCGTCGTTGTCTCCGCCATGGGCCACACGACGGACGAGCTCACCAGGCTGGCGGATGCCATCACACCCAACCCGGTGCAGCGGGAAATGGACATGCTCCTGGCCAGCGGTGAACAGATCTCCATCTCCCTGTTGGCAATGGCACTCCATGCCCGAGGTGTGGCAGCTGTGTCGATGACGGGTCCTCAGGTGGGTATCAGCACCGAATCCACCCACGGCCGGGCCCGCATTCTCAGCATCCGCACCGATCGCATCCGCAACCGTCTGAACGAAGGCTTGGTGGTGGTGGTGGCCGGCTTCCAGGGAAGCACCACCAGCAGCGACGGGATCAACGAGATCACCACCCTCGGCCGGGGCGGGTCAGACACATCGGCAGTGGCCTTGGCTGCAGCCCTCGCTGCCGATGCCTGTGAGATCTACACCGACGTTCCAGGCGTGCTGAGCACCGATCCGCGCAAGGTGCCGGATGCCCAGTTAATGAGCACGATCAGCTGCGACGAAATGCTGGAACTGGCCAGCCTTGGGGCCTCCGTTCTGCACCCTCGTGCCGTGGAGATCGCTCGCAATTACGGCGTGAACCTCGTGGTGCGCTCCAGCTGGAGTGATGCGCCAGGAACCCGGCTCACCAGCAGCACCGCCAGAGCGATCAGCCAGAGCGGCCTGGAGCTGGGAAGCCCGGTGGACGGTGCCGAAGAGCTGAATGGCCAGGCCGTGATCGCCCTGTCCCACATCCCCGATCAACCCGGGATCGCTGCTCGCCTGTTCGAAAGCCTCTCAGAAGCGGACATCAATGTGGATCTGATCATTCAGGCGACCCACGAGGGCAACAGCAACGACATCACCTTCACGGTTGCTGAACCGGATCTGGAAGCGGCCCGTCGCGTCAGCCAGAGCGTGCTCGACAACCTCGGAGGGAAGCTCGCTGCCGAAGCAGGACTGACAAAGCTCAGCATCGGTGGAGCTGGGATCATGGGCCGGCCCGGGATTGCCGCAAGCCTGTTCAACTGCCTGTCGCACCAGGGAATCAACCTCCGGCTGATCGCCACCAGCGAAGTGAAAGTGAGCTGTGTGATCGATTCCGCCAGTGATGCAAAAGCACGGCAAGCCGTTCAAGAGGCCTTTGACCTGGAGGAGTCACAAATCCGCATCAATCCCACCGACAACGGCAGTGGAGAACCGGAAGTGCGCGGCGTCGCCCTCGACCGCGACCAGGTGCAACTGAGTGTTCGCCACGTGCCCGACCGACCCGGCACCGCAGCGGCACTGTGTTCGGCCCTGGCGGACAACAGCATCAGCCTCGATGCAATCGTTCAATCGGAGCGGCAGCACAGCGACGGGTCGCGCGACATCACGTTCATCCTGCGCAAAGAGGACCGCGCACGCGCCGATGTGGCCCTGGCCCCCCTGCTGGCTCAGTGGCCCGGTGCCGCCCTGGAAGATGGTGAGGCCATCGCCCGGGTGAGTGCTGTGGGCGCTGGGATGCCTGCAACACCAGGGACAGCAGGACGCATGTTCCGTGCGCTGGCGGATGCAGGCATCAACATCGGCCTGATCGCCACCAGCGAAATCAGAACCAGCTGTGTGGTGGCGGAAGACGCCGGCGTCCAGGCACTCCAGGTGGTGCACGCCGGCTTCGGGCTGGGAGGAAAAGAGCGTCACACCGCCCAGGGCACCCCATCACCGCACGACCCCGACTGACGGACTACAACGGGGGGACTGGCCCCCCAACGCGTGGACGCCGATTTCGAGCAGCCCTACCAAGCCGCGGAACGGGCCTATGGCCTCGGGGAGTACGCCGAGGCCCATGCTCTCGCTTTGGAGTTATGGGACAAACTGCAAAAAGCATCGGAAGCGCACGACCCAAGCCTGGTCTTGGGCTGGCGGGCTGTGGTGTCGTTATTGCTGGGTCACATCCAGCTGCATGGACTCCAACAACCGCACCAAGCCAGCGTCTCGTATCAACAGGTGCTGAAGAATCAACCGGACGCAACCATTGCAGCCCTTGCAGAACAAGGACTAAAGCGCTGCCGGTTAGAAGAACCCGTCAACGAAGAACGCATCACACCTGCAACCGAAGTGGCGACCCCAGACCTGCTGAAGGATCCCTTCCTCAACAAGAATCCCAATCAAGACAAACCAACACCAATTGATGCGGTCACAGCAATGCCCTGGTTGGCCTGTGACCCGAAACCCCAATCCACGAAGGCTCAGGATCGACCTTCCACACCGACCCCAGTCCCAATCCAAGAACCATCGGTCATCTCAGAAGCCACTGCCGAAGAGCACAACGCAAAAGATCTCTTGGAAAACTCATGGATCCGAATCCAGCTTCAACCTGAGATCACAGGGCCCATCGACTCCAATCCGTCAAAGTTCCGTCCTTCTGGAGGGAGCCAAGCCTCGAAGACTGATCGCGCTGCAAGAGCCAATCAAGGGACATCAAGGCCCGAAGGTTAATGAACTCGAACAACCGCAAGGTCAAGGATCAGAAGCCACCATCCATTTGGGATCACAGCTCAAAACTTAAATCAACCGGCGCAGAGTTCAGTGCTTTCAGAAAGTCATAACTCAGGAATTGCCTAAGCGAGCTCATTTTTAAGCAACCATCTGTGCAACAAACACAAAGGACTAGGCCTGAACCAAGCCACACTCCTTTTGAATAAGGTCGAGAGCATAGTGCACTGATTGGTCAACATCAACGATCCTGAACATGCGATCACGGTCGTTTCTACAATGTTCAGGCATATCGCCAAGCTCAACCAACTCTGGCGGCAAAAAATAAACAACAGAAGAGTCTTGCGATTGGTTCTGATGCCACTTCGCAATCGAAGCAGCATTCTGTCGGCCAATCAGGCAGAGGCCGACTTTGTTGGGAAAAATCCAAGCCAATTTGTGCTGCATCGTGCCCTCATGGGTGATGTAAAAATCAACAGAAGATGCCAATGACAACCACTCAGAGAACTCAAGCCCATTTAGATTGACAAATGGGATCGATCCAGCCTGAGCACCAAGCTGTTGAATCATGGAATCGCAGGCAGCGATCCTCGATTGAATCTCACGAGCCAGAGGACCACCCCTATCATTCTGCAACGTGATTCCGTCAAATAAAATCCTGATTTGATCAGACAACGGTTGAAGCTGAACAAGCAATTTGGAGAAAAACTCCAGCTCGTTTTGAATCGATCGCTTCCCAGGCCCACGAAGACCCAATAACAAATTTTGCGGCCTTGAACGGTCCGAAGGTCGGTCCAAGACACCATACGCATCATGCAAATGTACTCGAACCCGATGTGTAACCAGCATGGATCCAAGACGGACACTTGATCGCTTGGACAACTGATCTAGCCCAACCAGGTTTAAGTCGGGCAGCGAAGTCAGGTCGAAAATACTATTGACATCTTGATAACACTCAAAGGACTGTTTTTGTTCAATCAACTGCAACAGCGGATCGAATTCATTCCAAATGAAATGGGCAAAATTACGGCAACCCGTCCGAACAATTGCAGGGCCTTGAGGATACGCAGGCCAAGCATTGGGCCCATCCTCCAAAGAGAGAAGAGGTTGGCCAGACAAGCAATAACCTTGACCAGCACCAGACGACTTTAAAACAAACTCCTGCAACGATTCTGTGTCAACAAGCAACATGCAATTGCATCCGCCCAAAGCAACGCTGCTTCTGAACGCGTACCTTATTCCATCGATCAACAGACCAAACGACTTTCCTTCAACCAAAAATTTCTGATATGTCCTGAGGGATCTCAAATCAGAGTTAATCCACGCATCAGCATCCGAGAGGCCGAAAAACATATTTTTTCTCCAAGACTCATGCTGCTGCTACAATTTAACACACTAAAGATACAGAACTAAAGCAAAACGCGGAGCCAAACAAGAATCATGGATGCTAAGATTTAGAAAAATGTCCTGATGGACACAAACTCAAATCTGTGCCCCAAGTCCATTGAGATTGTTCAAAGTCCCGCGCGCCGTGGCGATTTTGTAGAGGCTCTGAATCAAGCAGAACGCCTCATTAGACATTACCCAGATTGGCACCAAGGTCATACTCTTGCGATCACCTGCTGCAGACGACTTAAGAAAGCAGACCAGGAAATCCATTTCGCAGCACTCGGCACTTGCTCGGTGCATGACGGACGACATCTCTTTCTGGCCCATGCATTTGAAACATTCATGCGCCATGACAAATTTTACATGGCCCTAACGATTGGGAAAGAATACGCACGATCCAATAAACGCGATCCAAAGCATCTGGTCAAAGAAGTCTTTGCATTAATAGCGTTAGGCAAATTCAAGCAAGCCGCACAAACAGCAAGAGTTCTACTCAAAGAATTTCCTGAAGACGAGATTATTCTGGAGTGTGCAGCGAAGTCCTTTAAAGCCATCAACGATATCCAAGAGGCCATCAGCACTTACAATAAACTGATCAGGATATCAAAAAATAACTGGGCCTTTTACGATCAACTGATTACACTGTTACTGGAAAACGGAAAAAACAAACGTGCACAGAAGCTGTGCGCAAAATCATATGCATGGAATCAAGATCAACCAAAAGATGTCAACCGATGCGAACCAGCAATTCAGGTGATGCAATATTTCCACAGCATGAATCTAAGGGACGGACAGAACGATAAAGCCAATCACCACAAGATCATAAATGAAAAAATTAAACTCCAGTGGCAAAGTTCATTACAAGGACACGGAACTTATCAGCTCATCGGCAGAGAAGAAGCAGCAGCAAATATTAAAAAATGGTTTGGCAATGATGCCAGAACTCTCTTCAACTGTTGCGCTCTACCAGCGATGCAGGCTGACTTTCTAAGAGTCGCTTTTCTAGCGCAACAGACCAACGCGCTCTACATCGACTGGCCACATCGCCCCATCCATCCAGGAGGCTTACTCGCCGAAAGCCACATCCAAAAAGGCAAGAGCCTCCTGGCCACAAGATTCCGTGGAGGCGAACAACGCCTTTGGAATGGATTTGCTTTTAACAGTGCTAAAAGTGATATTTCAACGTACTTTCAAGCCGTGTTGGAAAAAATTATGCACAATATTGAGCACAGAGTGTCCAACAATGTCTGGGTTGTCACCGGGCCTGGCGCATGGATTGATGTGCTAAATGACTTCAATGAACAGGACACACTGATTGATTACATTGTCTTTCCTGAAGACTTTAAAAAATACTTTCAGCCAGCCTTTGACAAGCGCAAGAACCTCCATGATCACTGGTCAGTCAAACAAGAATCACAATCTATCTTCCTGAATGTCTGAGACATTGCACAAATGACCCATATCAATACGCACCGAAAGACGTGGCATAAGAACCAAAATTGAACTCATCTATTCCAGTAGATTAAAGAAAAGACAATTTCACATCAGCCATCACAGAACAATCCACTTTGAAATGAAAGATAACGAAGAATCGAACACCCTAGAGGCCAATAAGCATATTTTAATACCCGCAGATTAACATCAAGAAACAGAACATTCAGGCCAATTCAAGATGCCTAAGGAGCTCGGAGAATAGAGACTCCTCTGAACTTGTCAAGACCACTGATTGACGAACGTGCTGAGCATGGAGTCTTTGCAGACGATTTCGGCATTGATAAAAGCTTGCCGAAAAATCAAGGCTTCCCAGTTCCTCTTGATGACATGCCTCCCAGTGATCAGCTTTGGCAATCCAGCGCTGCAAAGCATCGGCTGTGAAAAGACCTCCACCACGAGAAGAATCCGCATTCGCAAGATATTGCAATCCCTTGGACCTTGTCTTTCGAAGTTGCCTTGAGCTCATTGGACAGGTGTTCAGGTATTGGTTAAATGACGCTGCAATCGCAAAAAAAATTAGTGGGAATCGACAGGTTCGAGCGAGGCATGGATTCATACATGCTCACAAAAACATGCTTGCTGCTCTCGGGGAGCAAGTTCAAATCAAACGCAGGATCAATAAGTTGATGAATCATGCTGTTACCAGAGGAGCCAGGCGGATTGAATTCGGAGAAATGAATGCTGGAAACAGATGCAGAGCCCCAAGCTTTGAATGTTCGAATCGCTCGCGAACGACTGTAAAAAGTGTTGAAAGGTGTTTCAAGGTCGACCGCCCCTCCCGCCTTCAATGCTTGAGATAGCATTGAGAGACCAAAAGAAACGTGTGAGCGAAGAAAGCAAACAACATGAATTTGATCAAAGTATGTGCCCAGCCGATTGATCAATTCGTCCACCTCTTCTTTCTCCAGTTTTGAAATATGCTCATTTGAAAGAAACACGGGGAGATGTCCATGTTCCCTGCTCTCCTCAACAAGTCTCGACAAGAAGCGATGGATCCGACGATGCAATTGCAACTGCGAAACAGATGCTGATTCGGGCTGTGGCAATCCACGAATCGAATGGTAAAGCCCCGTAAAATTCCCCTCTCTCAGTTCAACCCTGACATGATTGATGGGTGACAAAAAATAAGGCTCATCAGCATTACTGACAAGCCTTGTGAGTAGATTTTGTATCGATGTTGAACCTGTTTTCTCAGTACCAATATGAAGGTAGAGAGAAGTCATCTAACAGACAACTCAAGGCAACGATCAACCCGCCGCTGAACGACGGCGACGGGTGCGGCCTGCTGGCATCTCCGACTCCGGGGCAGCCGGGGCTGCGTTTTCAGCAACCGGTTGAGGAGCCACCTTCTCCACCACGGCTGTCGCTGTTGCCGCCGCCGCACGGACGGGAGCCGGCGTGGACGTACCGGAACGACCGTTGCCAGTGCTCGGGTTGGTGCGCACAGGAGCGGGGGTTCCGCCACCACCACCATTGCGGCGACCATAGGGAGAGCCACCGCCCCTGCCACCTCGACCGCGCGGTGCCGGCCGGTCATCGGGCTCCGCGTCAGCACGACCCTTGTAAACCGGCGTGCCACCGGGCGCCGGCTGCACCAGACACAGAATCAGCGGCTCGACCTGCAGTTCACGGCGCATCCTGCGGCCCAGGCCCACCTCCACTTCACGCTGTACGCCCATCCAGTCCACTTCAGGTGCCTTGTCTCCGGTGTTGCGGCAGAGCTGCTTCCAGCGATTTTCGAGCACCCAGGTGACTTCCCGCTCGGTCCATAACGACATCTTGCGGGCATCCGCCGTGGTGACCACACCCCGCAGATTCACCCGCGGCGGAGCCACCATGGCGCCATCGGTGCTGATCGCCGCCAGGATCGTCACCACGCCGTCTTCCGCCAACTGTTGGCGCTCCTTCAGCACACGGGCGTCAACGATGCCGTTGCGGGATTGATCCAGAAGCTCGATGCCTGCCTTCACCGCACTGCCCTTGCGAAGTGAATCCGGAGTGAGCTCCACCACATCACCGTTGTCGATGATCAAGGTGTTGTCGACCGGAACCCCCATGGAGTGGCCGGTTCTGGAGTGCTGCACAAGCATCCTGTGCTCACCGTGCACCGGCACGAAGAACTTGGGCCGGGTGAGGGCCAGCATCAATTTCTGGTCTTCCTGGAAGCCATGGCCGGAAACATGAATGCCTTCGCCCTTGCCATAGACGACCTTGGCGCCCAGCATCATCAACTTGTCGATGGTGTTCACCACGGAAATCGTGTTCCCGGGGATTGGGCTAGCCGAGAAAATGATCGTGTCGGTGGTCTTCACCCTCACCTGGGGATGTTCACCGCGGGAAATGCGGCTCAGGGCTGCCAGCGGCTCGCCCTGGCTACCGGTCATCAGCAGCAGCGTTTCACGATCGGGCACATCATTGATCTGCTTAATCGGCACAAACAGCTCGTCCGGTGCGCGCATGTAGCCCAGTTCCCGGGCTTTGGCGATCACGTTGAGCATGGAACGGCCCAGAAGACCCACCTTGCGGCCGTTCTTCAGGGCCAACTCCAGAATCATCGACACCCGATGAATCGAGCTGGCGAAGGTGGTCACGATGACCCGACCCTCGGCATTGGCGATGTGGCGGTCCAGGTTGGGGAACACCGAGCGCTCCGGCGGGCAGAAGCCCGGAACTTCTGAGTTGGTGGAATCACTGAAAAGACACAAGACCCCCTTCTCACCGTGGTGGGCGAGCCGTGCCATATCGAAGTTTTCACCATCGACCGGGGTGTGGTCGAACTTGAAATCACCCGTGAAGACCACGGTTCCCACCGGTGTGGAAATGGCCAGCGTGAAGCTGTCGGCCATCGAGTGGGTGTTGCGGATGAACTCCACCGAGAAGTGCTGGCCCACCTTCACCACGTCGCGCGGACCAACGGTCTGAAGGGTGGTGCGGTCTCTCACCCCGGCCTCGTCCATCTTTCCGGTCAGCATCGAGAGAGCCAGCCGCGGCCCGTAGATCACCGGAATGTTGAAGTGCTTGAGGTGGTGGGCAATGCCACCGATGTGATCTTCATGACCGTGGGTGACGATCATGCCGCGGATCCGCTTCTGGTTCTCACGCAAGAAGCTGGTGTCGGGCAGCACCACATTCACCCCATGCATGCCATCGCTGGGGAAGGCCAGACCGGCATCCACCAGCATCAGGTCATCGCCGTACTCGAACACACAGGTGTTCTTGCCGATCTCATGCAGTCCACCCAGAGGGATCACCCGAAGACAGGGCTCCTGCCCCTTGCTGGATCGCGCGTTGTTGGCCATAGAAAGAGTTGAAAAGAACGGATTGCGTAAGCCGATAAGCCGGACCGGGCTAGGTCTGACGAAGGGCGGCCATGGCGATGGAGAGGGAACGTTTCATGTCGTCAGAGAGGGGGCATAGAGGGAGACGAGGAGCACCGACAGACCAGCCATTGAGTTCGAGCGCAGCCTTGACGGGAATCGGATTGGTGGTGGCGAACAGGGCCTTAAACAGAGGAATGAGAGCGTCGTGCAGGGCGAGTGCGGAGGCACCGTCGCCATTCAGATAGGCCTCGATCATGGCGCGAATCTCAGGGCCCGCCACATGGCTGCCCACACTCACCACACCAACGGCACCGACGGAGAGCATCGGCAGGGTGAGGCCGTCGTCACCGCTGTAGATCGCCAACTGCGGACCGCAGGCCAGGCGCAGCGCCGTGACTTCCTCAGTCGTACCGCTGGCGGCCTTGAAACTCACCACATTGGGGCAGTCCATCAGCCGAGCCACCGTGGCCGGAGCCATGCTGCAGCCGGTGCGGCCGGGGATGTTGTAGAGCATCAACGGCAACTCAGGAGCCGCCTCAGCGATGGCACGGAAATGGGCCTCCAGACCTTCCTGGGGAGGCTTGTTGTAGTAAGGCACAACCACGAGAGCCCCATCGGCGCCAGCGGCCGCCGCTTCCTTGGTGGCCTTCACCGCCTCCGCTGTGGAGTTGCTGCCAGTGCCCGCCAACACCTTGGCGTCGCTGCCGACCGCATCACGGACCGCCTGCAGCAATTGCAACTGCTCCTGCCAACTGAGGGTGGGAGATTCTCCAGTGGTTCCACACACGAGCAGACCATCAGAACCCTGCTCCACGAGATGGCGTGCCAACTGACCAGCCAAGGTCAGATCCACGGCACCGCTGGCATCAAAGGGGGTGACCATCGCGGTGACCACACGGCCAAAGGGCGTTGGAGAGAGGGTGGCGCTATCGGTCATCACTTCTGGATCAACAGTTCAGCGATCTGAACGGCGTTGAGTGCCGCTCCTTTACGGATCTGATCACCGCACAGCCAAAGCTCCAGAGCATTCGCGTCACTGATGTCCTGACGGATCCGCCCGATGGCCACAGGGTCTCGCCCGGTGACATCCGTCGGCATCGGAAAGCGATTCGCCACTGGGTCGTCGATCAACTCAACACCGGGAGCAGCGGCCAAGAGCTCACGAGCTTCCTCCACCGGGAAGGGGGCCTCGAACTCGATATTCACTGCTTCGGAATGGGCACGCAGCACAGGTACGCGCACGCAGGTGGCGGTAAAGCGCAGATCCGGAAGGCCCATGATCTTGCGGGTCTCATTCACCATCTTCATCTCCTCCTCGCAGTAGCTGTTGGCCTGAAGCGGTGAGTTGTGCAGAAAAAGATTGAAGGCCAAGGAATAAGGCAGAACTTCACCCTTCGGGATTCCGCCATCCAACACCGTCTGCGAGAGATTTTTCAGCTCCTCCATCGCCCGGGCGCCGGCGCCACTGGCCGACTGATACGTGCTCACCACGACGCGGCGCAGCGCTCGCTTCGCGGCCAACGGAGCCAAGGCCAAGGTGAGAAGGATCGTGGTGCAATTCGGATTGGCGATCACCCCCTTGTGGGCGAAGGCCGCATCGGGATTGACCTCCGGCACCACCAGCGGAACCCCCTGCTCCATGCGGAAGGCGCTGGAGTTGTCGACCATCACTGCACCGGCCGCTGTGATCGCATCGCGCCACTGCTTCGAAACAGAGCCACCGGCCGAAGCGAGCACCAAATCGACTCCTTCAAACGATTTGGCCGACACCTCTTCCACAGTGAGAGTGCGGCCGTTCCAGGATTGGCTTTGACCAGCAGAGCGGGCCGACGCCAGCAGCTTCAGCTCGCCAACAGGGAAACGGCGTTCCTCAAGCAGCAAAAGCAGTTCCTGGCCAACAGCACCGCTGGCACCCAGAACAGCAACATTGAGAGGACGGTTGGGAAGGGTCGAAGACAAACGGTGGAGTGAACGATCTGAACGAAAACCCGTCGACTTTCAGAACCGACATCACTGCGTAGGGAACGTGATGCCGTTGGTGCGACGCCCTCACCTTACCGATCCAAGCCCAGTTCAACCGTTGCATACAGTGCTTGGCTGCCCTTTCCCTTCCCCCATGAGCGCTGCAGCCCTGAAGGTGACCACCGAAGCTCGCCCAAGCAGCCGTCTGGCGGTGACGGTCACCGTTCCTGGGGAGCGCTGCAAGACGAGTTACGAAGACGCGATCACCAGTCTCAGCCGCAGCATCAACCTGCCAGGCTTCCGCAAGGGCAAGGTGCCCCGCACGGTGCTGGTGCAGCAGCTGGGGGGGGTCCGGATCAAGGCCACGGCACTGGAAAAGCTGATCGACAACGCTTGGCGTGACGCGATCAAGCAGGAATCGCTGGAACCGATCAGCCAGCCCGATCTGAGCAGTGGCTTCGATGGCCTGCTGGAGAGCTTTGAACCCGGTAAAGAGCTCACTTTCACCCTGGAAGCGGACGTCGCTCCGACCCCGAAACTGAAGAGCACCAAGGGCCTGAAGGCGGAATTCGAAACGGTCGCCTACGACGCCTCACGGGTCGACACGATGATCGAGGACTCCCGCAAGCAGATGGCCACGGTCGTTCCCGTGGAAGGACGCGCCGCCCAGAACGGCGACATCGCAGTGCTGGGGTTCAAGGGCACCTACAGCGATGACGGAAGCGAGATCGAGGGCGGCAGTGCCGATTCCATGGATGTGGACCTGGAAAACGGCCGCATGATCCCAGGCTTCATCGAGGGAGTCATCGGCATGAAGGTCGGCGACAGCAAAACCGTGGATTGCCAGTTCCCCGAGGACTATCCAAAGGAGGACGCACGCGGACGCAAGGCCGCCTTCGAGATCGAGCTCAAGGACCTCAAGACCCGCGAACTGCCCGAGCTGGATGACGCCTTCGCCAAGCAGGCCAGCGAACAGGAGAGCCTGGCGGATCTGCGCAAGGACCTGGAACAACGGCTCAAGGACGACGCCGAACGGCGTCAAACCAGCAACCGCCGCGATGCCCTCGTTGCCGCTCTGGTGGAGCAACTCGAGGTGGACTTGCCCGAAGCCCTGATTCAGCAGGAAAGCCGCAACCTGCTGGAGCAGACCGCAGCCCAATTCGCTCAGCAGGGCATGGATGTGAAGTCGCTGTTCACACCCGATCTGGTGCGCAACCTGATGCAGAACTCTCGCCCCGAGGCCGAGGAACGGCTGCGCCGCAGTTTTGCCCTCACTGCCCTGGCTGAAGCGGAGGACATCAAGCTCGACGACAAAGACGTGGACGCCAAGATCAAAGAGGTGAAGAAAGAACTCTCCGCCGACGCCAAGATCGACCCCGAGCGCCTGCGTCAGGCCGTGATGGATGACCTGATGCAGGACCGTCTGATGGGCTGGCTCGAGGAGAACAGCACCCTCACCGAAAAGGCTCCGGCAGCGGACGACAGCAAGGCTGAACCCAAGACAAAGGCTGCTGCCAAGAAGGCCCCGGCCACAAGCAAGTCCAAGGCGGACGCCAAGGACTGAGCAACGCCCATAGATTGAGCCAACTTCACCGCACACCGATCGCGTGATCGACGCCCGCAGTCACCACCCCATCCAGAACCGCTGGCGGGCCGCTATGCCCGTCTCAGCACCGGGGCCTCTGCCCACCGTTGTGGAACAGTCCGGTCGCGGCGACCGTGCCTTCGACATCTACTCCCGTCTGCTGCGGGAGCGGATCATCTTCCTCGGCACGGGTGTGGATGACGCCGTTGCCGACGCCCTGGTGGCGCAGATGCTGTTCCTCGAAGCCGAGGACCCTGAGAAAGACATTCAGATCTACATCAACTCGCCGGGCGGGTCAGTCACAGCAGGACTGGCGATCTACGACACGATGCAGCAGGTGGCCCCTGACGTGGTGACCATCTGCTACGGCCTGGCCGCCAGCATGGGAGCGTTTCTCCTTTCCGGGGGCACCAAAGGCAAGCGTCTCGCCTTGCCCAATGCCCGGATCATGATCCACCAACCCCTCGGTGGCGCCCAGGGGCAGGCGGTGGACATTGAAATTCAGGCCAAGGAAATTCTGTATCTGAAGGAGACCTTGAACGGACTGATGGCCGACCACACCGGCCAGCCCCTCGACAAGATCTCAGAAGACACCGACCGCGACTACTTCCTTTCTCCAGCAGAAGCGGTTGAATACGGCCTGATCGATCGCGTGGTGGACAGTTCCGGGGACGGAGGAATCATTACGGAGAGCTGACAGAAGCGCTTCCGTTCTCGATCCTGTGTGTTCAGGAAGACGCCATCGGTTGATTCCTGTCTTTTTCTCCTGTGTGGTGCCCAGCGTTCGATGGCCAAGTTCGACGCCCATCTGAAGTGCTCGTTCTGTGGGAAATCCCAGGATCAGGTGCGCAAGCTGATCGCCGGACCCGGCGTCTACATCTGCGATGAATGCATCGATCTCTGCAACGAGATCCTGGATGAGGAGCTGGTGGATGGCCAAGGCAATCCACGCCACAGCCACGAGCAAAACCGCAAGGCCGCACCGGCTGCGCGCAAGAGCAGTAAACCTGCCCCGACGCTGGCCTCCATTCCCCGGCCTCAGGACATCAAGAGCTTCCTGGATGAACAGGTGGTCGGCCAAGACGCAGCCAAAAAGGTGATGTCGGTCGCCGTATACAACCACTACAAACGCCTGGCCTGGCAAGGCGATGGCAACGGCGAAACCGAGGAAACCGCCACCCGCCTGCACAAGAGCAACATCCTGCTGATCGGACCCACCGGCTGCGGCAAAACGCTGTTGGCCCAGACCCTGGCCGAAATGCTGGATGTGCCCTTCGCCGTGGCCGATGCCACCACCCTTACCGAAGCGGGCTATGTGGGTGAGGACGTGGAAAACATCCTGCTGCGGCTGCTGCAGAAGGCCGACATGGATGTGGAGCAGGCCCAGCGGGGCATCATCTACATCGATGAGATCGACAAAATCGCCCGCAAGAGCGAAAACCCCTCGATCACTCGGGATGTCTCCGGCGAAGGTGTTCAACAGGCCCTGTTGAAAATGCTGGAGGGCACCGTGGCCAATGTGCCGCCCCAGGGTGGCCGCAAGCACCCCTACCAGGACTGCATCCAGATCGACACCAGCCAGATCCTGTTCATCTGCGGCGGCGCCTTCGTCGGCCTCGAGGACGTGGTGCAGAAACGGATGGGCCGCAATGCCATTGGCTTCATGCCCAGCGATGGCCGTGGACGCAGTCGGGCCAATCGCGACCTGCAAGCCGCCCATGTGCTGCGTCACCTGGAGCCGGATGATCTGGTGCGCTACGGCTTGATCCCGGAATTCATCGGCCGGATGCCAGTGAGTGCCGTGCTCGAACCCCTGGACGAAAGCGCCTTGCAATCGATCCTGACCGAGCCCCGCGATGCCCTGGTGAAGCAGTTCCGCACCCTGCTGAGCATGGACAACGTGCAACTCCAGTTCGCCGATGACGCCATCGAGGCGATCGCCCAGGAGGCCCACCGCCGCAAGACCGGTGCTCGAGCCCTGCGCGGCATCGTCGAAGAACTGATGCTGGATTTGATGTACGACCTCCCCTCGCAGACATCGGTGAAGGAATTCACCATCACCCGGGCGATGGTGGAGGAACACACCGGCGGCAAGGTGCTCCCCCTGCCTGGCACGGAACAACAGAAAACCGCCTGAGCCCTTGGCTGCCGCTGACCACCTGGAGGTGCCTCGTCAGCACGGCCTGTTCAACCACCACGGCATCGACCTCGGCGACGGAACCGTCGCCCACTACCTGGAGGGGCGTGAAATCCTGCGCAGCCCGTTGGAGGAATTCAGTCAGGGGCAACCAGTGCGGGTGATCGACCATGCGGAGGCCTCTCCCGTTGGCATGACCCTGCGGCGAGCCATGGGGCGCCTAGGGGAAGCGGATTACAACCTGCTGTTCAACAACTGCGAGCACTTCGCTACCTGGTGCAAAACCGGGCGCCATCGCAGCAGCCAGGTGGACTCGGTGCTGGAGCGAGGACGCCACTGGAGCGGTCTGATGTCTTCCGCGCTGATGCGTGGGCTGGAACTCCTGGTGCAACGGGGCCTGCTCGATGACGACGCGCGCGCCATCGCGCGACAAGGGGTGGAGAAACTGGAACACCTGCGCCTGTCGCTGCTGGGCAAATTGGAGGGCCTCTTGGAACGGGCAGGAGACGGAACGGATCACCGGCTGCTGCTCACGGGGCAGAACCTTGCCGATGAGCTGGCGGCCGTCGAAGACCTCAAACAACGGATTGATGCCTTGCTGGAACAGCACCCCGGCCTGCCAGGCTCCGAATCCTCTGAGTAACCTCCTTTCAACGCTCGCGGCGCATGAGTTCGGCCTACCAGCCGCTGCATCACAAATACCGGCCTCAGCGCTTTGACCAGTTGGTGGGGCAGGAGGCGATCGCCGCCACCCTGGGCCACGCCCTCACCAGCAATCGGATTGCCCCGGCCTACCTGTTCAGTGGCCCCCGCGGCACCGGCAAAACCTCCAGCGCCCGCATCCTGGCGCGCTCGCTCAATTGCCTGAACAGCGACGGGCCAACCCCCGAACCCTGCGGCACCTGCGAACTCTGCACCACAATCGCTGCGGGCACAGCCCTTGATGTGATCGAAATCGATGCCGCCTCCAACACCGGCGTCGACAACATCCGCGAACTGATCGAGCGCTCCCGCTTCGCACCGGTGCAGGCCCGCTGGAAGGTGTACGTGGTGGACGAATGCCACATGCTCTCCACCGCAGCCTTCAACGCTCTGTTGAAAACCCTGGAGGAACCACCCCCGCAGGTGGTGTTCGTGCTGGCCACCACCGACCCGCAACGAGTGCTGCCGACCATCCTCAGCCGCTGCCAACGCTTTGATTTCAGGCGCATTCCGCTTGATGCCCTCAACAATCATCTGAGCTGGATCGCCGAACAAGAAGCGATCGACATCCAACCCGAAGCCATTCACGTGGTGGCCCAACGGTCCCAGGGAGGGCTGCGGGATGCGGAAAGCCTGCTGGATCAACTGAGTCTGCTGCCGCCACCGATCGAAGCCGCTGCGGTGTGGGATCTTCTGGGCGCGGTGCCCGAACAGGAGCTGCTGGAACTGGTGGGGGCCATGAGCAGCGCCGAACCGGTGCACCTGCTGGAGGCCACCCGCAACCTGCTGGACCGAGGCCGGGATCCCGGTGCCGTGCTGCAGGGGCTTGCAGGGATGCTGCGGGATCTAGTGCTGATGGCTGCAGCTCCAGACCGGCCAGAGCTCACCAGCGTTTCACCCCAGTTCCGCGAGCAACTGCCCGCCCTCGCGAAGGCCATCGGCAGAACCCGATTGCTGCAATGGCAGGCCCAGCTGCGCGGCACCGAGCAACAACTTCGCCAAAGCGTGCAACCGCGCCTTTGGCTGGAAGTGCTGTTGCTTGGGTTGTTAGCGGAACCGGTGGCTGCTGAGGCCACAACTGCAACAGCAGTTGCGACACAACCTGTAGCAGCGACACCGGTCACAGCTCCTGCGCCAGCACCCCCAGCCGCCACCGCACCAATCCCAACCGAGGCACCTGCCCCCAGTCCGAAACCTGCACCTGCCGCATCACCGGAACTACCGACGGTCTCCAACCCTGCGCCTTCGCCAAGCACCAACCTGCCCGAGCTTTGGCAACAGATCCTGGGCAGTCTCGAACTGCCCTCCACCCGAATGTTGCTGTCGCAGCAGGCCCAACTGGTGCGACTGGATGCCAACCGAGCGGTCGTGCAGGTGGCTGGCAACTGGATGAGCATGGTGCAGAGCCGGGCGTCCCTGTTGGAACAGGCGGTGGCCACAGCTCTTGGAGGTTCAAGGCAGCTGATCCTGGAAGCCAGCAGCGGCGCCATGCCACCACCAATCGCGACACCAGCGATCGCAACGCCAGCGATCACAACGCCGGCGTCACCACAACCAGCCACACCAGCGTCCACTCCGGCACCAACATCAGCACCAATCCCGGCAGCGGCAGCACCGCCAACAGCCACTCCTGAGCCAGCCCCGGCAGTGGCACCGGAACTGCCACGCACGCAACCCGAGCCGGTGGAACCAAAACAAGCACCTGCCCCCTCGGAATCCAGACCTCAACCCAGCCCTCCCTCAGGCCTGGATCGACAGGCCCGCAACCTGGCTGACTTCTTCAATGGTCAAGTGCTCGACGTTGATGAGATCAACTGACGTCTGAGCGGCTCATCAAGCCTCCGACGGAATCCAAAAACGAAAAGGGTCGCGATCAGGCCTGAACCGGATGGTCCTGACCGTGGCTGGTTTTGGCCCAGACCAGACGTTTGGGCAGCAGTGACATCCGCAAGGTCACCCAGGGAATCACCACAAACCAGTGCCCCAGGTAGGCAATGGCCACCAGGAGATTCACCAGGCTCGCGGATGGAATTGCCGGCCCCTCGCTCCCACTGCGACAGCCACGCCAGAACGCCAGACCCGAAACGCTGAAGGCCACCACCGACAAGGGCCAATAGACCGGCACGCTTCGGGTGACCAGACTCGTGCTGAGATCAGCGAACGACACGACAGGTAGGGCGTACTGCAAGAGGAAAAAGGCCGTTAGATCCCAGCGCTGGCGAAGACTCAGCTGGGCCGAGGTGAGCACTGGCCAGTAATCGAAGAACCGCTGCAATCCACCTTCCGCCCAACGCTGCCGTTGTTTCCACAACCCCTGGAGACCGGGGACCGCCTCTTCCTGAACCGGGGGATCCCACAACAGCCCCACCAGAGCACCGTGGGTCAGCAGGCGGAAACTGAGATCAAGGTCATCGGTCACGGTGTCTTCGTTGAAACCGCCGCTGGCCTCAAGCACCGAGCGTTTGATCAGCTGACCGTTGCCCCGCAGCTCCGCCACACCTCCATTAACAAGTCGCCCCGACTGGATCACAGCATCCAGGGCCATCTCCATCGCCTGGGATCGGGTCAACCAATTGCGCTCAGCATCAATCACGGCCTTGCGCAGCTGCACCGCCGACCAACCACCATCCAACGCGTAGGGCACAAGACGCTCGAGCAGATCGTCCTGCAACTGGGCATCCGCATCAAGCACCAGCAGCCACTCACCACTCATGCGCGCGAGAGCGGTGTTGAGAGCCCCCGACTTGCCACCACCAGCATTGCGAAGACGATGGATGACGTTCAGTTCGGAGTGCTGCGCAGCGAGGCTGTCCAGCAGCTCAGGCGTGCGGTCCTCACTGCCGTCGTCAATCACCCAAGTGGTGAGCTGTCCGGATGGGTAGCGCAGCGACGTCAACCGTTCCACCAAACGCGGCACCACAGCCTCTTCATCTCTGGCAGCCACAACCACATCAAGGGTTGGAAGCTGCTCAGAATCCATGGCAGGGGCGGGATTCGCACCGCCTCGCGTCAGCTGCCCACGCATCACAGAACGCAGGCCATACCCACCAAGCATCAATGCAAGGCTGATGGCCGGCCAGAGCGAACGGGCTGGGTCCAGCCAATGGGGAGCGGCACCAGCACATCCACAGGCGAACAGGAACGCTGCCGATTTCACCCGTCGGTGATCACCAGATGTGGCGTTCGTGCTCATCCAGCTTCCCGGGTGGCAAGGACTTTAAGGGGACTGCACAGCTGTTGAGAGCGGGCCGTAGACAGTCCCTGGGTAGTAATGGCGAAGGATCCGCTCTACGGACCAGCCCCTCCAGGCCAGATCAATCGCTCCCGCCTGCGACAAACCGGCCCCATGGCCGAAGCCACCGCCTAGCACCAGCCAGCGCTCAGCTCCCTGAGGCTCCAACACAAACAGGGTGCTTGGAAGTGTCCGGAGGGTGCGACGGATGGCATCCAACTTCAAGGTGACCGGTGCAGCATCGCCGCTGCCAGAAATCTGCAGCGCCAGCACACGGCCGCTGGCACCTCGCTCCAGAACCTTCAGTTGCAAGGGGGAAGCAAGGGGCCCTGCTGCCGCTCCAATGGCCTGACGCAGGCCTGGACCGGTCAGGGTGCGTGTCCAGCGGAACCGGGGGTGCTGCTGGCCATAGGCCCCGGAACGATCCGCCAGCAAGGCCTGCACCGCCTGGCGCTGCTGCAATGGCAAGGGGTGTCGGCGACTCCAGCCCCCATCACCATCCGGTTTCGGACGCAAATAAGTGGTGGGTTGCATGGCCCAGGCTTCCGGGCCAGCCGCCATCACCCCACCGTTGGTGGCGTGATACACCGCGCTGATCGGTTCGTTGTTGATGCTGAGCAAGTTGCCGCGCGTGGCCGCAATCGCTTCTCGCACCGCGCCTCCCGCATGGCGAGGGTCGCTGTAGACCTGGCACTGGGTGTCACTGCAGAGGTGATAACCATCGATGCTGAAGCGATGGCTGTTGGCCAAGGCCCAGGTGCGCGCCAGAACGGTCTGGGCCTGCAACGCAGGCATCGGCGAACCGGCACCGATTTCATGGGGAACCACCCCCTCCAGGTACCGCTCAACCAGCACTTGCTCCACCAACGTCCAACTGCCGTAGGCATCCCGTTGCAAGCGGAAAGGGCCCTCAAAGCGTCCGCCACCCCAGAGCAGCCCATCGGACGCCTCAATCAGAACAGGAGCCTGCAGAGTGCGTCCCCCCTCCGGCATCTGCAACACCGGTTCGACCGTGCTGGTCAGGGTTCCTTGCCAGTCACGCACGATGAGCCCCTCCGGCACGGGCGCCCCTTCCGGCGCCCACACCTCCCATTCCTCGGGGTGGGCCACCTCGACCGCAACACCCAACGCACGCCAACGGGAAGCAACACGATCCGCCGACTCAAAACTGGCGTAGGGCCCTGCAATCCGCCGGGCCAACGGCACCGGAGTGGGCAAGGGCACACTTCGCCAGCTGATTACAAAATCCGACCCGCTGCGTTGCTCCCCCGATGCATCACGAAGGGTGAGCGATCCAGCAAAGGCACGCAGGTTCAACGGAGCGGCGGTTGCAACCGCGCCGAGGTGGTCTTCCAAAGCAACCCACAGCACCGGTTCAGGGCCCTCAACCGGCGGAGGATCAGCGATGGAACGGTGGGTGGCCCGCTGAATCAGTTCAACGGCAGCAGGCTCGACCGCGTCAGGTGACTGAGCTTCAACCTCTTCACGGGCCTTGCAGCCCAAACCCATGCAAAGCAGCAATGTGAGCGTCAGCAACCGAATCATTCAACGGAGGGCACGTCGGGACGTATTGTTGTCGTTTGTGCACGAACGAGCAGACCAATGCCCAAGCTGAAGACCCGCAAAGCTGCCGCAAAGCGGTTCAAAGCAACCGGCACTGGCAAATTTCTGCGTCGTCGCGCTTTCCGGAACCACCTGCTGGACCACAAAACCCCCAAGCAGAAGCGTCATCTGGCCACCAAGGCTGTGGTGGATCGCACCGATGAGGAGCGTGTGACCCTGATGATGCCCTACGCCTGAGCACAGCTGCTCAGACGAGACCGTTCGACAAGACCTGATCCAACCCTTTCAACCTCATGGCCCGCGTTAAGAGAGGCAACGTCGCCCGTAAACGCCGCAACAAGATTCTGCGGCTGGCCCGTGGCTTCCGTGGTGGCAACGGAACTCTGTTCCGCACAGCAAACCAGCGGGTAATGAAAGCCCTCTGCAATGCCTACCGCGATCGCCGTCGTCGCAAGCGCGATTTCCGTCGCCTCTGGATTGCTCGCATCAATGCTGCTGCTCGCCTGAACGGAGTGAGCTACAGCCGTCTGATGGGCGGACTCAAGAAGGCGGATGTGCGCCTGAATCGCAAAATGCTGGCTCAACTCGCTGTTGTCGATCCCGGTAGCTTTACCAACGTCGTGGCCGCAGCCAAGAGCTGACCTTCAACCGTGAACCTGCTGCCCCAGACCTATCTGCTGGGCCTGGTCGGCCTGCTTGCCATCGTTGCGGTGGTGGTGGGCCGACAATTTTTTCGTGTGCGACGTGACGAAGCACGGCTGATCGAACTCGAAAAATCCGATACGGCCTTGTCGCGACAGGCCTCCGATCTATATGAGCTCGGATCGGTTCAACTGCGCAAACGGCTTTACCCACAAGCGGCCGCCACACTGAAGCAAGCATTGAAACGGCTCAGTGGTGAACCCGATGAGGCTCGTGCACTGATTGAAAATGCGCTGGGCTTTGCGTTGGCTGCGCAAAAAGATTATTCCGGTGCCACCAAGCACTACAAGTTGGCGCTGAAGGCCAAAGCGGACTATCCCATCGCGCTCAACAACCTGGCCTTTGCCCAAGAAAAGCTATTGAAAGACGCAGAAGCGATCTCGCTCTATGAGCAGACATTGAGCCTTGAACCGAACAATGCAACTGCGAAAAAGGGGCTGAAGAAACTCCAGCGCCGGATGAGCTGAATGGTGATGCAATCACCGCGGTGTCTTCACCAAAGCGGCTGAACGGGGATTTCCTCTTGGCAGCTGCTGGTCATTGCCAGACGTCCGCCCACCCCGGTGCTGGGATTGGCCACATTCACGAGGCGAGGGGCCTGCCAGCCGGTTGGACTGAAACCTTGAAGGCCAAGGAAAACACCTCCGGGCTCCAGGCCAGCGATCAGGGGATCGGCCAGGGGGATGAGGTCAAGCTGATCTGACTTGGCATGAAAGTTGCCCTGGACCGGTGTTGTGACGGAGCCAAAAGTCATCGTTCCCCGAATGTCCACCATCTGGCCCATCGCCGTCAGCTGGGTGAGATCCAAGGTGACATCAACAGTGGGATTGCCATCAAAAGGCTCAAAGGTGCCGCACCACTGACGGGGCAGGGAAACAGCCAGCTCTGCAGCACGCGCAACCGGATCGAAACTCTCCACTTCCCCTTCATCGATCTCCAGGGGAACCGCCAACTGAATCGGATCCAGAGGCAACTGAGGATTGGACTCAAACGGCACCTGACTGCCAACCGGGAGATTCATGGCAAGCAGGAACGGCATGGAAGACGATGGATGATGAAGGCACGGTAGGCCCTTTTGCTCACGCGCGTCATGGATTTGCCCTCCCTCACATCCGACCCCCTAACCATTAGCGGGCGTCAGTTCAACAGCCGTCTGTTCACGGGCACCGGCAAATATCCATCGATGGCCTTGATGCAGCAGAGCATCGAGAGATCCGGCTGCGACATGGTGACGGTGGCTGTGCGACGGGTGCAGACCGTTGCAGCAGGCCATGAGGGCCTGATGGAAGCCATCGACTGGAACCGAATCTGGATGCTGCCCAACACCGCAGGCTGCACCGATGCGGAGGAAGCGGTGCGTGTCGCCAGGCTTGGACGGGAGCTGGCAAAGCTGGCAGGGCAAGAGGAGAACAGCTTCGTCAAGCTGGAAGTGATTCCTGACACCCGACATCTTCTGCCCGATCCGATCGGCACCTTGCAAGCCGCCGAACGCCTGGTGAAGGAGGGCTTCACGGTGCTGCCCTACATCAATGCAGATCCCCTGCTGGCCAAACGGCTGGAAGAGGTCGGGTGCGCAACGGTGATGCCCCTTGGCTCGCCGATCGGCTCAGGCCAGGGCCTCAACAATGCCGCCAACATCGGTTTGATCATCGAAAACGCCAGTGTTCCAGTGGTGGTGGACGCTGGCATTGGTGTGCCCAGTGAGGCAGCCCAGGCCCTGGAAATGGGCGCCGACGCCGTCCTGGTCAACAGCGCCATCGCGATGGCCGGCGACCCCCCAGCCATGGCAGAGGCTATGGGCCAGGCAGTGATCGCTGGGCGGACCGCCTACCGCTCCGGGCGCTTGCCTAGGCGCGACCAGGCCTCCGCCAGCTCACCGACCACGGGCCTGGTGCAATCTCTATGAGATGAAGAGAGGTGAAGTGAGATGAAGCCTGCTTCACAAAGACAGGCAGTAAGCAATTGAACTCATAAGGTCCGACCACTCGCATTGGACCCATGTCGGTCACCACGGAAGACGGCGGTCGTCTCAACGCCTTCGCCAAGGAGCCACGCATGGAGGTGATGGACATTGCCACCAGCCAGAGCCGCAACCGCAGCTCAATGATGATGCTGGTGACTGGCGGATTGGTTGTGGCCGTCATGGTGGCGGTGACCGTCGCCATCAGCTGAGACGTTCCGCGCTGAAAATCCCTGTAGTAGCTTGCCTGGAGTGAGCATCACGCTCGTTCCAGAAGGAGTTTGGGGTGAAAGTTCTCGTTCTCGGCGGTGACGGCTTCTGTGGCTGGCCCTGTGCGGTGAACCTGGCGGATCAGGGGCACGATGTCCTGATCGTGGACAACCTCAGCCGTCGGAAGATCGATATCGATCTTGAAGTGGAGTCGCTGACGCCGATCGAGAGCATCGGCGAGCGCCTCAAAGTCTGGGAGCAGATCGGTGGCAAGCCGATGCAGTTTGTCCACATGGACATCGCCCATGAGTACCAGCGGCTGCTGGATCTGCTGCTGGAGGAACGCCCCGATTCCGTGGTCCACTTCGCTGAACAGCGGGCCGCTCCTTACTCGATGAAGAGCAGCGCCACCAAGCGCTACACCGTCGATAACAACGTCAACGGCACCCACAACCTGCTGGCCGCCATCGTTGAAAGCGGTCTGGACATCCATGTGGTGCACCTCGGCACGATGGGGGTCTACGGCTATGGCTCCCACCGCGGCGCCACCATCCCTGAGGGCTACCTGAAGGTTGAAGTGCCCCAGCCCGATGGCAGTCGCTTTGAGGAGGAGATCCTCCACCCCGCCAGCCCAGGCAGCGTTTATCACATGACCAAAACGCTGGATCAATTGCTCTTCCTCTACTACAACAAGAACGACAAGGTTCGGATTACGGACCTGCACCAGGGCATCGTCTGGGGAACCAACACCGACGCCACCGATCGAGATCCACGGCTCACCAACCGCTTTGACTACGACGGTGATTACGGGACGGTGCTGAACCGCTTCCTGATGCAGGCCGCGATCGGCTACCCACTCACCGTGCATGGCACTGGTGGCCAGACCCGTGCCTTCATCCACATTCGCGATTCCGTGCGATGCGTGCAGCTGGCACTGGAGAATCCCCCCGAACAAGGGGAACGGGTAAAGATCTTCAACCAGATGACCGAGAGCCATCAGGTGGGCGAACTGGCCAAGAAGGTGGCCGCTCTCACCGGTGCTCAGGTGAACAACCTGCCCAACCCGCGCAACGAGGCAGTTGAAAATGATCTGATCGTGGACAACCGCTGCTTCATTGAGCTGGGCCTGAACCCCACCACCCTCGATGACGGCTTGCTGAAAGAGGTGGTGGAGATCGCCACCCGCTATGCCGACCGTTGCGACCGCAACCGCATCCTCTGCACCTCCGCCTGGACCAAAACTCAGGCCCAGGCCATCGGCACCACATCCTGATCGAGCTTCATCCTTGAAAGTCGCCTTCTTCACCGAAACCTTCCTGCCGAAGGTCGATGGCATCGTCACCCGTCTCACCAAGACGGTGAAGCATCTGGTGGAAGCCGGCGATGAGGTGGTGGTCTTCTGCCCGGAAGGTTGTCCGGATGAGTACATGGGAGCGCGGCTGATCGGCGTTCCGGCGATGCCGCTCCCGCTGTATCCCGAACTCAAGCTGGCCCTGCCGCGGCCGGCCGTGTCGGAAGCCATTGACGACTTTCAGCCTGACCTGATTCACGTGGTGAATCCTGCAGTGCTGGGACTCGGTGGCATCTGGCTGGCCAAGAACAAGAACATTCCCCTGGTCGCTAGCTACCACACTCACCTGCCCAAATACCTCGAGCATTACGGCTTGGGGATGCTGGAGCCGCTCCTGTGGGAAATGCTCAAGGCAGCCCACAACCAAGCCCTGCTGAATCTGTGCACCTCCACCGCCATGGTGAAAGAGCTCAGCGACAAGGGCATTCAGCACACCGATCTCTGGCAACGGGGCGTGGACACGGAGCTGTTCCGTCCCGAGCTGCGCAGTTCGGAGTTGCGCCAGCGGCTTCTGGGTGGCCATGACGACCGCGGTGCCCTGCTGCTCTATGTGGGCCGCCTGTCAGCCGAGAAGCAGATCGAACGGATCCGCCCGGTGTTGGAAGCCCTTCCCGATGCACGCCTGGCCCTGGTGGGGGATGGTCCTCACCGCCAGCAATTGGAAAAACATTTCGAAGGAACCGCCACCACCTTCGTCGGTTACCTCGCCGGGGAAGAACTGGCAGGGGCCTACGCCAGCGGCGATGCGTTCCTGTTCCCCTCCAGCACGGAAACGCTGGGCCTGGTGCTGCTCGAGGCGATGGCGGCTGGTTGTCCCGTGGTCGGTGCCAACCGCGGCGGAATCCCCGACATCATCAGCGACGGCGTCAACGGCTGCCTGTACGAACCCGATGGTGCGGATGGCGGGGCCGCAAGCCTGATCGAAGCCACCCGCCGGCTGCTGGGCAATGACCTGGAACGCCAGGCCCTGCGCAGTGCAGCCCGCGCGGAGGCGGAGCGCTGGGGCTGGGCTGGTGCCACCGAGCAACTGCGGACCTACTACCGGACGGTGCTGAATCAGCCCGTTGCGCTCAGCGCTTAAAACAAAAGACTCATCCAAGCTCAAGAAGTTGAAAGCATTTGTTGATTAATAGATCTCCATTGAGCAATACATGGGCAACGCTGATGGGGTTGACATCTGTACGACCCATCACGCCATCAATACTCAGGGAATCATAGTTTTTACCAAACAAACCTGCTAAGTTATGGAAATCAGCCTTGTGATAGGGCTTTGCATCACTGCACTTCTCGCGGAACGAAATGCGTCCAGAAAAATGATCCTTACAAACTGGATCACAAGACCAATATTTACGGAAATCAACCTCAAACACTGTCGCAGAGTCCTGCAAGAAAACAAGATTGGTCAAGCCAGCACCATGAACGCCAACTAGCAAGCGCGTCTGACGCATTAAAGCAACTTGCTCCAATGGGGCCATGTCCTCAAAGGACGCTACACGAAAGGAAAGGCCTAAATCTCTGCAAGCTTTATCTAGCAGAGCTTCAATAGGCTTCATTGAGGCTGAATCCAACAAAATTCTACTGAACAAACGCTTGACAAAAACCACATCGATCAATTGATCGGGCGCCGATAAACATCCATGGCGAATAAGAATCCGCCGAACCATGGCCCTATAGATAGAGGAAGACCGATAACAAAGAAATTGATGGGGATCGACCAGCCAAGACCCAGAGTCCAACGGCGGCAGTTGCACAAAAACATAATCACGATCAATCTCAGATGCGTTGCAAAAAACAGGCACAAGACCGGACAGAACAAAGCCACGCCAAATCAAACGATGGCTCGAGTGAATCAGAACCGCCCAATCACTTTCAATATCCTCAACGATCAACTGAAAAACTCGGTTTACCTCTAACGCAAAAACATGAAAAATATTGGGAGAGTCGGCCAAAACATTCATCACCCTCAGATCGATAACCCTTAAGGGGGCGACCTGACTACTTTCCATCTGCACCCTCCTCAATCGATTCCAGAGAGCGCTGACGAACGCTGACGGGTCCTTTCCCACTCCGCCAGCACCTTCTTGGCCATCGGCAAAGCGTGAACGGATCCACCTCCAGGAGTGTTCTGGGCGAAGGCCACCACCACAATCTTGCCGTCCGGATAAGGGGCATAGCAGCCGAACCAGGCGTGATCAGGACCTCCAGTGCTGTCTTCAGCCGTTCCGGTTTTGCCTGCCGCTGGAGGAATGCCAGGACCATTGAGGCCGGCACCGGTCCCCGACTCCACCACTTTGCGCAAACCCTCCCGGATGGTCTGCAACGTGGACGGCTGCATCGTCACCTTGGTGCGGTGCTCAGGGCTCATCCAGTCGATGTCGGCGGCGGCGAGATGCGGCGTCACCAGCCAGCCGCCATTGGCGAACACGGCGTAGGCGCGGGCCAGCTGCAAAGGGGTGATCTGCACCACCGACTGACCGATGGAGGCGCTGGCCATGTCCTCAGGGATCCAGGGGCTGGTGCCGGGATCCGTCCAGCCGCGGCCGCGGGCGGCCCAGTCTTCATCGCCCACGAGACCAACACTCTCTTCCCAGCCGATCTCAATGCCGGTCTTCTGCTGAAAGCCGAGCTGATCAGCAGCTTTTTTCAGCGCCCGGGAGCCGACACCGACCCCCACTTGGTAAAAGAAGGTGTTGCTGGAGAAGCGCAGGGCATCGGCATACCCGATGTGGCCAAAGCCAGCCCCATTGTGATCCGGGAAGCAGTGGCCGCCGTAGGTGATGCAGGCCGTGGTGTGCAGCTTGATGTCGGGCGGAAACTTGCCGGACTCCATGCCGGCCATCGCCGTCACCGGCTTCCAGGTGCTGCCGGGGTCATAGGGATTCATCGCCCTGGACAGCAACGGTTTCTTCGGATTGGAGAAGAGGGCGTCGTACTCCTTCTGGGTCGTGATCAGCTTGGAGAAAAAGTTGGGATCAAAACTGGGGCGACTGGCCAGGGCCAGCACAGCACCCGTGGAGGCCTCCAGCGCCACCACAGCTCCTCCGGGCTTGTCCGCCAGAGCCTGCTCCGCCACCCGCTGCAGATCCAGGTCGAGGGTTAGCACCAGGTCTTGTCCTGCTTCGGAGGGCCGATCGCCGAGGTTGCGCTGCACCTCGCCCATGGCATTCACCTCCAGCATCTGGCCGCCCCACTTGCCACGCAGATGGCTCTCGTAGGCCGCTTCAACACCCGTACGACCGATCCGGTCGCGGATCTTGTAGCCCTTTTCCACAAGAATCTCATATTCGTTTTCGGTGATCGGCTGGGTGTAACCGAGGGCATGGGCCGCCAGGGTCCCATTGGGATAGGAGCGCAGGATGTCGACATCCACCTGGGCGCCCCGCAATCCCAGGGCCTGTTCCCGGAACCGCAGCACCTGTTCCGGCTTGAGATCCAGGGCCAGGGTGGTGCGGTAGCCATCCCGATCCAGACCCTTCTGAAGGCGCTGATCCAACAAATCAGGCTTCAGATTCAGCAGCCGCGCTAAGCGATCACGCAGATCGGGCCAATCGGCATCGCTGACCAGACGCGGCTCGAGATATAGGGAATAGGTGAGCTTGCTGGTGGCCAGCACCCGCCCTTTGCGATCAAGCAAACGACCGCGAATCGGCGACCGCGGCACAAGACGGATGCGGTTTTCATCCGCCAGTTCACGAAAGCGTGAGCCCTCCAGCAGCTGCATCCACACCAAGCGACTGACCATGGCGCTGCAGAACAGCAGCACAAGCAGCAACAACACAAGAGGTTGCTGACGCAGACCGGTTTGCCGCTGCTGTGCGGAACGACTCATCCCTGCTGCGCTGGCAAGCGACGGCGCAACTCCTCCAGGCGCTGCTCAATCCGCCGCAGGGTCGGCATCAAGTCATCCGGATCATCCTGACGTTCATCCACCATCTCCGGCTCATCCACGGAAACCGAGACAGGCATCACCGGGTTCCCCAGCCCGGGGCTGACAGCATCCAGCTGTTCTCGAACATCACGCGCCACGGGTTCACCCTCCTGGCGCAGCTCGGCGATGGGGTCTTCCGACCCCGCGGTGAACACCTCAACCACCTTGCCGGGACCCCCCTGCCGAGCCCGTTCCAGCACGGCCAACCCCACGGGAAGCACGTCCTGCATTAGTGATAGACGCAACTGGTCGAGCGGATTGTCGGAGGTGGAATCAGCGGCCATGGGGCCAGATCAACGGACCCCAGTCTGTCCCGAAGGAAGGGCCAATGTCGGACAAGCGGAACGGTTCGCCGCCAAAGACCAGCCCAACACCCCACTCAGCACCATCAGCATCACAACAGGCACCAGTGCTTTCTGGGTGGTGTCCAGCAGGATCCACTCGCGCCAGGCACGCCAGAAGCGGCTGCGCTCAAAGCGTCGATGCTCACGGGTTTGATCCCGCTGACGCCGCCGGATCGCCTTGTCCACCCAGCGCTCGAAGGACCGCTTCTTGGTGATTGTCATCTTGCGTTCCACCTCGAGCATCTGCCCGGAGCCCAGCTCTGGATGGAAGGTGCTGATCAGCTCCAGACTCTTGAGGAACATCTCCACGGCGCCTTCGTGGACGGCAGTGGCGTGATCATCCAGCTGGCTCCAGTCGAGTTCGGGATAAAAACGGCTGCGATTGGCCGTGATCTGGTCCTCCGTCAGCTGACCGGGCTCCCGCAGCCAACGATCGGTGTTGCTGTCGAAACGCCGCCAGTAAAGGAAGGGGTTCAGATAAATCGTGCGGCCACTCAGCTGAATGCTGTCCTGCTGCAACCGACGCTGCAACTGAACATCCTGCTGTTGTGTCGCCGTCATGTCCCATAGGCCGGTGGCCCAAGGTATCGGCGATGCAGGGCCGTCGCCAGCCGTGGATCAGCGTGCGTCCGGAGAGGATCGCGCCCCAGCGTGAGGCAACACCTTGCCGCGGATCCGATAACCACGGCGCCGCAGAAAACGGCAAAGGGCTGCCTGCTCCGACGGCATGCTGATGTTGAAGGCAAAGAAGTTGCTGCGTCCAGCGAAGTAACGCTTCAGGTCGAGATCATGGCGTTGCCAGGCCTCCTCCCAGTGCTGACGCAGGTCCTCCAGGGTCAGGGACGGATCGTCAAAGGCCACACGCATCCGTTCCAGGTAAGCGCGGGCGTACTTGCCCTTGCGGTGGTTCATGCGTGAGTCCACCCAGCGGCTCACGTCGCGCGTGTTGTAGATGAAGCAGGAGCCTGGGTACTGCAGATCCAACAGGGGGAACAGTCGGTAGGCGTAGAACTCACCACAGAGTTCCATGTCCGTGTAGCCGCAATAGCCATCCACACCATCCAGCAAAGGCTTGGAAAAGGTGAAGTTGGCCTGAATCCGACGGGCCAGGCGCCCCTTGTCGTAGTGGATCGAGCTGTAGCCGTTCTTCCGCAACAGCTTGTGGAACGAACGCGTGCCGCACTTGTTGTGACCGATCAAAAAGATGCGGCCCGGTTTGGGCCGCAACCAATCCCACGCCATCACTCCCACTCGATCGTGCCGGGGGGCTTGCTGGTGATGTCGAGCACCACCCGGTTCACCCCCTTCACCTCATTCACGATCCGGTTGGAGATGGTCTCCATCAGGTCGTAGGGAAGGCGAGACCAATCGGCGGTCATGCCGTCTTCGCTCGACACACAGCGCAGCACAATCGGCCAGGCATAGGTGCGTTTGTCGCCCATCACCCCGACGGAACGCACCGGCAGCAGCACCGCGAAGGCCTGCCAGATGTCGTGATAGAGCCCAGCTTCCTTGATCTCCTCGCGCACGATCAGATCCGCATCGCGCAAACAGTTGAGCTTCTCGTCGGTGACTTCACCAAGGATGCGGATGGCCAGCCCAGGCCCCGGGAAGGGATGGCGTCGCACGATCTCTTCGGGCAAGCCGAGGCTGCGCCCCACCTTGCGCACTTCGTCCTTGAAGAGTTTGCGCAGGGGCTCCACCAACTTGAACTGAAGATCCTTGGGAAGACCGCCCACGTTGTGGTGGCTCTTGATCTTCACGGCCACCCGCTCACCGGTCTTGGGATCGACGTTGGTGCCAGCGCTTTCGATCACATCGGGGTAAAGCGTGCCCTGGGCCAGGTAATCAAAGGGTCCGAGCCGCTTGCTCTCCTCTTCGAACACCCGGATGAACTCGGTGCCGATGATCTTGCGCTTCTCCTCCGGATCGGTGATCCCGTTCAGCTTGCCGATGAATCGCTGCCGGGCCTTGATGTATTCCACATGGATATTGAACTTCCGGTCGAAAAAGTCCATCAGAAATTCAGGCTCGCCTTTGCGCATGAACCCCTGATCGATGAACATGCAGGTGAGCTGATCACCGATCGCCTTCTTGAGCAGAAAGGCGAGGGTTGAGGAATCAACCCCACCAGAGAGGGCCAGCAGGACGCGTTTGTCGCCCACCTGCTCCCGCACCAGGCTGACGGCTTCATCAATGAACGCCGCCGTGGTCCAGTCCGGATCACAGCCGCAAACGTGATAAACAAAATTGCGGATCAGGGCCATTCCGCAGGTGGAATGCACCACCTCGGGGTGGAACTGAACGCCGTAGAGCTTGCGCTGCAGATGCGCCACCGCCGCCTCCGGCGTGTTGGCGGTGTGCGCCAAGCGCACAAAACCCTCCGGTAGAGCTTTCACGGAGTCGCCATGGCTCATCCACATCGTCGAACCGTTGTCGACATTGGTGAGCAGATCCGTGGGGTCATCCACTTCAAGGGGCGCCTTGCCGTATTCGGCCTTGCCCGTAGCCGCCTCCACAACGCCACCGAGCTGCTGCACCATCAGCTGCATCCCATAGCAAACCCCCATCACGGGAATGCCCAGATCCCAGATGCCGGGATCACACAGCGGCGCATGCTCCGCATAGACGGAACTGGGGCCACCGCTGAGGATGATTCCCTTCGGAGCCATCCGTCGCAGTTCCTCTGCCGAGGTGCTGTAGCCCAGCACCACCGAGAACACCTCGGTCTCGCGCACGCGCCGGGCAATCAGCTCTGAGTACTGGGAACCAAAGTCAAGGATGACGATGGCCGGCTGACGCTGACCGTCGGACGAGGGCTGGGACATCGATCCTGGGAGGTATCGCTCTCAGATGAGCGTCAATCCATCAGCGTAAAGAAGCGCTTCTCCCCCTCCGGTCCCCACCAGCGCAAGGTCCGGCTGCGGTCGAACAGTGCAGCACTGATTCGCATCGACCAGTCGCCGTAGCGAGCGACATAGGACTGGCTGCGCCGCTCCACCATCTCCGAAAGATGACGCCCGAGCGCACTGGCTTGATTCGCGTCCAGCCTCTGGAAGGCCTCCTCCACGGAGGCAGCACCACGCAATTGCCGCAACTGGTCTGCAGACAGGCCGGCATCCAACCCCAGCGCCACCAACACCTCCAAACGACCGTCGGCCAGGTGGTGATGGGTGTGAAAGATGCCGCCGGCCAGCTTGATCAACTTGCCGTGGTAACCGAGCAGCAGCAGATCGCGAACACCGGCCTCCGCCGCGGCCACCAGCACCGGCCCCAGCCAGTTCCCCACCTTGAGCAAAGGCCCAAGGCCCCGCTGACGGGCCAGGTCCAAGCCGTTCTCACCAATCACCAGCACGAGGCGACCCTGAAACGCCGGATCCGCAGCGAGCGTCGCCAGATCAGCAAGCACCTGCTGCAGCTGATCCGGTGCAGCGCTGCGCTGCACCTCTGCCTGTGTGCCGATCAACGCCAGACCATCCACCACACCGAACGCGGCATTGCTGGTGCGTTGGGCCAGGGCACGGCCCAGCGGAAGGATCGGTTGCACCATCAGGCCCCGACCAGGCGGCAGCAGGGGCAGAAGATTCCGCTCCAACAGCTCACGGGCGAAACCAGACAGGCAAGCCTCTCCTGCCGGGCCGAGGCGGCCCACCCCTTCTCCGGCCTGCAGATCGAGCACGGGCTTGGATGCGGTGATCCAGGCCACCCGCACCCAGATCTCGAGGTCCCGCGTCAAATCGAGGCCTGGCCCAGGATCACAGCGGCTGATCCCCAGGGCCTGGCCATCGGCCAACGGAGCCGCTGAACAGACGGGCACCTGCAGAGACGGTTGATCCGGCCCCTGGTTCAACTGCTGCTCAGCGTTAAACGGCTTGCCAAGCAACACCTGCAGAGCAGCCTTGGCTGCCGCTGCCACCCACACCGGCAGGGTCAATCCTGGGCTGGAGGTGGCGATGGGAGAGGACAAGCTGTTTTCTAGAGTCGCCGATTGGCATCCCCCGCGCCATGCAGGACAAGCTCACGCTGATGATTCCGGGCCCCACGCCGGTGCCGGAAACGGTGCTGAAGGCCATGGGGCGTCACCCCATTGGCCACCGCAGCGGGGAATTCCAGGCCATCGTGCGGCGCACCACCGAGCAGCTGAAGTGGCTGCATCAGACCACCAGCGATGTGATGGTAATCACCGGCAGCGGGACGGCGGCCATGGAAGCGGGAATCATCAACACCCTCAGCCGTGGTGACAAGGTGCTCTGCGGCGACAACGGCAAGTTCGGCGAACGCTGGGTCAAGGTGGCCCGCGCCTACGGACTGGACGTGGAGGTGATCCAAGCGGAATGGGGCCAGCCGCTCGATCCAGAGGCCTTCCGCTCAGCGTTGGAAGCCGACAGCGCCAAGACGATCAAGGCGGTGATCCTCACCCACTCGGAAACCTCAACGGGGGTGATCAACGATCTGGAGAGCATTGCCCGTCATGTGAAAGCCCATGGCACTGCCCTGACCCTGGCGGACTGTGTCACCAGCCTGGGTGCCACCAACGTCCCCATGGACGACTGGGGGCTGGATGTGGTGGCCTCAGGCGCACAGAAGGGCTACATGCTTCCACCAGGCTTGAGCTTTGTGGCCATGAGCGCACGAGCCTGGGAGGCCTACGAGCGCTCCGATCTGCCCAAGTTCTATCTGAATCTGGGCCCTTACCGAAAAACAGCGGCGAAGGACAGCAACCCCTTCACCCCCGCGGTGAATCTCTACTTCGGCCTGGAAGCAGCTCTGGAAATGATGCAGAAGGAGGGGCTGGAAGCGATCTTTGCGCGCCACGCCCGCCATCGCGCCGCCGCCCAGGCAGGCATGAAAGCGATGGGCCTGCCCCTTTTTGCCGCCGAGGGTTGCGGCAGCCCGGCGATCACCGCGGTGGCACCCGAAGGCATTGACGCCGAACAGTTGCGAAAAGCCGTGAAGGAGAAATTCGACATTCTTCTCGCTGGGGGGCAAGACCACCTGAAGGGCAAGGTGTTCCGAATCGGCCATCTCGGTTTTGTCTGCGACCGGGATGTTCTGACTGCCGTCGCAGCGATTGAAGCCACCCTTCAATCCCTGGGCCTGCACAAAGGCAGCATGGGTGCCGGAGTCGCTGCAGCATCAGCTGCGCTTGGCTAGAACACAGATGGCGAGAGAGATCTCGCCCCATTGCGGATGTAATTCAGTGGTAGAATGTCAGCTTCCCAAGCTGAACGTCGCCGGTTCGAATCCGGTCATCCGCTTGAACAGATTTCAGGAAAAATTAAGAACGCGGCTTGATGAGCTGAAGGACTTGAGGGCCAGCGCATCCAGCTCGGCGTTCGTGTCCCAAGGCCTGCAAGATCAAAGAACCCGCCTCGTTCATGCGACCAGCCTCAGCGCAGTCGCGAGCTCTATGCAACAAAGCTCTCGCTGCGGATTCGTGGTCCTGACGTTGTTGAGCAGCCGTCTCTGATTGTTTTGTCTTCGTGAGCGTCAGGGTCAACGTTCGATATCCCTTATCTACAAAATATTAGCCCTGATTGATATTTAAGCCATCCCATCGTTAAACAGCGATGCTGCCGACATGCATTTGGACCTTTGCTGATCTCTCGATCAGGTTCCAGGTTCTTCCGCATTTCCCCCTAGATCGGCAATCCGATCACGGAGCTGACAGCAACGGTGTTGATCGCCCCGGGCTTCAGCAAGGGCCAAGGCGAATTCCAGCTTTTCGAGCTGATGGCCACCTTCAACAAAACCTGATCGGGTCCAGATGGTCATGCCGTGCAATGTGCGAGAAGCGCAAGCATTGGAGGCAGGGATGGTGATCGCCATAGTTGCCTTTCTTTTCATTTTGGCACCGCGTGCCACCCCTATGCGACGTCGCGGGTCATCTCTGAAGACTCCTCGTGACCCCAGGCGTCGTTCTGCGGCACCTCGTCCGGCATGGGGCCCTCCGCCATGGGAGCCGTGCTGTCTAACAACTCACGCGTTTCCTGCAACAGAGCTTCAACACCCTCCAAGGTGGCGATCTCGTCGTCAGGGACAGCATTCAGGTCCTTCTGCTGCTGGCGCAGTTGAAGCTCAAGCGCTTCCTGACGCTGTTCCAGTTTCACCAAACGCTGCGACAAGGCAGTGATGGTTTGAGCGAGATCTTCCGCTGTGCGGGTGATCCGAAAGGACACGGAGGACGTCATCACCGAAAACCTGGTGGTTGTCCTGATGACAACACAGGAGCGCCGTTGCCTCAAGATCAAGCTGACATGACGCGATCGAGACCGATGCCTCCATTGGCAACGCTGGCGCTGTATTTGCTGGCTGGAACCGCCATCGGATTGCTAGCTCTACTGAGCGGCATTCCCGCTGCACCTCTGGCGGGGGCCCTACTGGGTGCTGGCATCGTCAGCATGAGCGGCCAGCTGGAAACAGCGACATGGCCGGCGGGGACGCGCACGGCCCTTGAGATCGGCATCGGAACAGTGATCGGTACTGGCCTGACGCGCACATCCCTGGATCAATTGCAACTCCTGTGGAAACCGGCAGTTTTAATCACCCTGGCGTTGGTGCTGACAGGACTGGTGGTGGGACTCTGGACCAGCCGCTTGCTCGGCATTGATCCTGTCGTGGCCTTGCTCGGAGCAGCGCCGGGTGGCATCAGTGGGATGAGCCTTGTTGGTGCGGAATTCGGTGTCGGTGCGGCCGTGGCCGCACTTCATGCTGTTCGGCTGATCACAGTGCTGCTGGTGCTGCCATTGATGGTGCGACTGATCATCCCCTCGACAGCAGGAAGCTGATCGATACCTTGGGGCCACTCACAACCGTTGTCATGGGTCCCATCAGGTCATCGCTGGTTCTGTCCGCCGCGGCCCTGATTGGTGCTGTGTGGAGTGTCAGCCCCGCCGTGCGAGCGGCCGAATCCACCCAGGAAAAGGGTGCCAAGATCTATTGCTTCATGCGTTCCAGCGGCAACGATCACACCGTCAGCTGGAATGCTGCCTACGCCGTGATCAAACGCCAGGGCAGCGGCATGTTCAAGACATCCCCGGAGCATGCCTCGGTGATGATTACGGAAGCCGTCGTCAAGGACCCCGGCAATTTCCCCGACTGTGGCCAGTTCCTTGGTGATCTGTTCGGCGGGAAGACACAACCAGCCACCGCCGCCACCCTTGGAAACTCCTCATCTGTCAGCAACAGCGCAGAAGACACCACGCGCTACAGCTACTGATCCTTCAGGGGTGCTGGCTCTGGCTCTCCTGGCTGCTGTGCTGGTTTGTGGCTGCCAAGCGAAACAAACTTCTAAGCCTGGAGCAGCCGCAACACCACTGGTGACCAGTTGCCTCGGGAACTTCCAAATGGATGAGCTCCAGCAGATGGTCGAACGCTGTGATGAGGCCATCGACCAGACGCCGGATCAGGCCGACCTGCATCGAGACCGATCCCTTGTCTTGACCCTGCTTGGCGATCAAGCCAAAGCCTGCGATGACGTCAAGGTGGCGCTGGCCCTGCTAGAGCAATCCAGTCAGACGGTCGATCCGATGCTGCGGCACGAACTCGAGGTGCGTCAGACCACCTGCAAACAATCCCGGACCATGGCTGGCAGTGATTGACGTTGCAACGTCAACCGCCGGGGCCCAAGCAAAACCTCGATCCGTTCCGCCTTGCTGGCCAGCAAACCATCCACCAACTGATCCGCCACACCAAGCTGCAGCCAATGGCAGGTGAGGCCAGCCCCCATCCCCAGACGATGACATCGGTCTTCTGCTTGTTCGAGGTCCCCTGGCGTCCAAGGGCGTTCCAGCAACACCACATGACGGGCACGATGCAGGGTGAAGCCGAGAGCTCCGGTGCCATAGGTGGCCAGCAGACAATCGTTCTGACCCTGCTGAAACCGATCCACACTCTTCTGACGTTCGGCAGGCCGTTGGCGACCGGTCAACAACTCACCCCCGAGGGTTTGCTGCAACAGCTGCAACGGGGCCACAAAACCACTGAACAACACCACTGCCTCCCCTTGCCGACGCAGTGACTCCACCAGTTGCTGGGCCGCCGGCAACTTGAATTCAGCCGCGATCTGGCGCATGGACGTCAGCAGAGCCAAGGGCTCAGCATCCCGTCGAACCTCTCCGAGACGGGCCCGACGCCGGTAGTCATCCAGCACCAGCCCAACGCGATGGTCAAAGCCGGTGCATTCAGCCTCCGACAGAGCCACAGCTTGCAAACGTCGCTGCTTGGGAGGAAGGTCAACCACCTGCTGTTTGCGGCGGTGCAGGATCAAGGGGCGGCTCAGGCGCCGCAGCTCCTCCAGTTGACTGGAACCAGTCGCCTGCCAGCGCTTGCCGGATCGACTCTCCCGCCAGTGGCCCTGGCAATAACGCTCCTCGAACTGACGCTGATCCCGTGCAATCGGATGATCCATGGCAGCAAGCAAGGGATACAACTGGGAGGGTCGGCCGTTCTTCATGGGAGTTCCCGTGAGCATCCAGATCGCCCGCAGGCGGGGATGACGTGCCAGACGCAACAACGCAGCCGTGCGCTGCGCCTGAAGGGACTGGGCGTAATGCGCTTCATCCACCACCAGGAGCGTTCCCGCCGGCGGCAGCTTGTCGGGCAGACGAGCCCAACTCACCAACTCAAGACCAATCCCGAGGGCTTCTGATTCACGACGCCAGTGAGGATGCAGCCCGACGGGAGCCACCACAAGCAACCGCACCTCGGCGCAGCGCATCAAGGCACGGGCCGCCAAGAGGGCCGTGAGGGTTTTTCCCAGACCCATTTCATCGGCCAGAACGGCGCCGCGACGGGCCAGGAGCCAACGAGCCCCAGACCGTTGATGACGCAAGGGGCGACGGCCATCCTGCAGGGCTTGATCAAGATCCGCCGCGGCCACAAGCGTCCGATGGGGTGGCAAAGGTGGCAAGGGGTGCTGGCACCAGTCCAGCCACTCCTGCAGGGCGGAGCTGATGGGGAAACGTCGCCCAAGGGCCTGCTGAAGGGAGCCTGCTGCCGCCAAAGGGAAATCCCAGCCATGGCCTGGGCCGTTCCATCGGCCCCGGGGCTTGATTCGACGCAACTGGGACTGAGTGACTGCGTCAAACGGACTGATCACACGGATCAATCCGGCTGGAGAGAGGTCCAGATAACACGTCGGTGTGGGTTTTGGCGGCACCAACAGGCCCCCACAAACAATCACTTTAGTGAACTCAGATCGGCATGCAAGCCTCGAGATCAAGATTCACATCAGAGGCGGAGAAACCTTCGAAAGTGCAGCGCTCGACACATTGACTGGCTTTTCGTTCACGGCAGAATTACCACAACCGATGCATTCAGATGCATAACAGGGACGCGGTTTTTCTCGACGAACTCTGTCCCAAATTACGTGTCCGAAGATGGCGACAGTCACTTCACACTTTTACAGGAAAAAGTTGCATTTATTGCGGCAAACCTTCGGAATCAATTGATCACATTCATCCCCGAGCCAAGGGTGGATTAAGTGTGACCGAAAACTGTGTACCGGCCTGCTTGTCCTGCAATGGCCGCAAATCTGACGCCGATGTCTTCGACTGGTATCGGCGACAGCGCTTCTATGACCCACGTCGCGCCATGGCGATCCGCGCCTGGATGGATGGCGACCTCAGGCTGGCCCTGCGCCTACTCCAATGGGCGCAACCGGATCACCCCATCAGCGAACCAGACGACCTCCCGATCGCTGCCCAAGCAGCCTGAGGCCTACCAGACACGGCAAACATCAGAAGAGTGGTGCCTCTGGCAGATGGAGGCCTGAACACCAGGATCTTCGGGGGCCAGCACCACCGCACCGGCGAGCAAGGCAGCCGTCAAGATGGCTCGAAGGACAATGGCCCCGGAGCGCGAGCGATGGAGAGAAGACGACGTCACAACAGTACATTTGATCTAATACAGGTGTACTGATGCTTGCTGATCTTGTCAAGCGGTCTCAGCCGCTGGCATCTGACGCCAAGCTGCTCGTGCTGGGCGGTGGATACAGCGGACGTTGTCTGGCCAGCCTGGCCCGCTCCATGGGGACGCCGGTGCTCTGCACACGCCGCTCCCTCGATTCCGACGAGGCTGATCTGCTTTTCGACAGCGCCGGTGAGGACCATCTCGACCCTGATGCCTTACGAGGCGTCACCCATCTGGTCTGCACCATCCCACCCGATCGTGAGGGAAACGATCCGGTGTTGTCCAAGCTGCTTGGCACGCTGAGGAGCCTGCCCCTGCGTTGGGCGGGCTATCTCTCCACCACCGGGATCTATGGCGATCGTCAAGGCGGCTGGGTGTCGGAACAGGACGACCCAGCGCCGAAGCTGGACCGGAGCATCCGCCGCCTGAATTGCGAACAAGCCTGGCTGCACTCCGGTTTGCCGATCCAGATTCTGCGTTTACCAGGCATCTACGGCCCGGGACGGTCGGTTCTCAATGGATTGCAGCAAGGACGCGCCCGCTTGATCGAAAAACCCGACCAGGTGTTCTGCCGCATCCATGTCGAAGACATCGCTGGGGCCTGCTGGCATCTCATGCATCGCGCCGAGCAAGCACCTGACCCGTCCATGGACAACTGGACTGTGGTCAATGTGGTGGATGACCTCCCAGCCCCCACGACCGATTTATTGCGCCATGCCGCCGCATTGTTGGGCTGTGCCCTACCGCCGCTGGAGCAGTTCGACCAAATCGTGGAGAGCATGAGCCCGATGGCCCAGACGTTCTGGAGCGAAAACCGAAGGGTCAGCAATCACAGGCTCTGCCAAGAACTCGGCTATGGGTTATTGCATCCGAACTACCGCGTCGGGCTGCAGGATTGTCTGGACCAGGACAAACTCAATCCGACTGACCTGCGTTCCCCCCCTCGATCAACCAACGGTTGAGATCGAAGCCCTTGCCCTCCTCAGGCACGGGGAGCCCAACATCCTCAAGGAAGCGGGACCAATTCAGTTGGATCCAGCCATTGCGCAGACCCGAGGCCAATCCCACCAACAGACACCCGAGCAGCAGCAAACGCAGCACAGCGATGGGCCCCCACGATTCCACAAACCCTAGGCATGAGCTGGTGATCGCTCTCGGCGATCCCGCTGGAATTGGCATGGAGGTGGTGCTCAAAGCCCTGGCCTCGCCCGAGGTTCCCCACGGGCTCCAACCCCTGTTGGTGGGTTGCAAACGCAGTCTGATCCGAACCCACACACGACTACGCCAGCAATCAAACCTCCCACTCCCCGACCTCGCAGCGCTCAGGGTCGACGACCAACCGCTGCAGGGCATCGTTCATCCAGGACAACCCACCACCAGCGGAGCCGACGCCGGTTTTCACTGGCTCACCCGTGCCGTTGAACTGCTTCAGGCGCGGGGGTCACGCGCCCTGGTCACCGCCCCCATCGCCAAGCACCTTTGGCACGCGGCCGGCCATCGCTATCCCGGACAGACCGAACGCTTGGCGGAGCTGGCTGGCTGCCAACGTTCCTCAATGCTGTTCACCGCAGTTTCTCCAAGCAGCGGCTGGCGCCTGAACACCTTGCTGGCCACCACCCACATCCCCCTCAGCCAGATTCCTCAGGCGCTGACACCAGAGCTGATACGCCACAAACTGAATGTGCTGCATGACTTCTGTCGACGCTTCACGACCACACCACATCTGCGCGTCGCCGGGCTCAATCCCCATGCCGGCGAAGCAGGGCAGCTGGGCGACGAGGAAGCCACTTGGCTTCTTCCGCTGCTGGATCAATGGCGGGAGGAACATCCTCAGGTGCACCTGGAGGGTCCCGTTCCTCCTGACACCTGCTGGATCAGCGCCGCTCGTGCCTGGCAGGCCCCGGATCAGCAGGGGCCTGACGGGATCCTTGCCCTGTATCACGACCAGGGGCTCATTCCTGTGAAGTTGCTGGCTTTCGATGCAGCGGTGAACACCACCTTGGAACTGCCCTTCCTACGCACCTCTCCAGACCACGGCACAGCCTTCGACATTGCATCCCAAGGAATCGCGAGCCCCGACAGCACGACTGCAGCGATCAAGGCCGCCTGGGATCTGAGCTGAACTCAGACCGGCTTGACCCGCATCAGCACCTGCCCGAATTCAACAGGCGTGCCGTTATCCACAAGGATCTCGACCACTTCACCGCCGACCTCCGACTCCAGCTCGTTCATCAGCTTCATGGCTTCAAGGATGCAAACGGCCTGACCCACATTGATCCGAGTTCCCACCTCCACGAAGGGAGGCTCTCCGGGTGCAGGCGCGCGGTAGAAGGTGCCCACCATGGGGGCCGTCACCTCGAGCAGGTCACTCCGAGTTGCGGTGGACGCAGGGGGCGCGGACGCAGGCTCTGCTGAGGCAGCAACGGGCGCAGCTGCCGCGACAGGAGCGGGCATCACCGGCGCCATGACGGCCTGGGCCGGCAGGTTGCGTCTGATTTCCAGACGGAAGTCATCCCCCTCCAACCGGAATTCCTGAATGTCGCTCTCTCCGAGCGCCTCCAGCAAGCGGTGCAGTTGTTCGTGATCCAGCTGCATGGTCATCCGTTTTCGCGGCCGAGGTAACTGTCGTTGCGGGTGTCCACTTTGATCTTTTCTCCGACAGAAAGAAAGAGCGGAACCATCACTTGCGCTCCGGTCTCAAGAATGGCGGGCTTGGTGCCGCCCGTGGCGGTGTCGCCTTTAACGCCAGGGTCCGTTTCTTTGATTTCAAGAACAACGGAGTTGGGCAGTTCAACCTCAAGGGGGGTGTCGTTCCAGGACACCACGTTCACCTCCATGCCCTCTTTGAGGTATTTGCGACTCTCTCCAATCTGATTGGCACTGAGGCGGGTCTCCTCATAGGTGGCCATGTCCATGAAGACATAGTCCTCACCTTCCATGTAGGTGTGCTGGAGGGACGATTTCTCCAACATCGCCTGGGGCAGCATTTCCCCGGCGCGGAAGGTTTTCTCCACCACGTTGCCGGACTTCACCGCCTTCAGCTTGGTGCGCACGAAGGCAGATCCCTTGCCGGGCTTGACGTGCAAGAACTCGACCACACGCCAGACGGCCCCATCGATCTCAATCGTGGTGCCGGTGCGGAAGTCGTTACTGGAGATCATTCCCACCGAACGGTTCATCGGACTATACGGCTGTGCCAAAGTCCCGTCAGCACTGGGGTTCCCCCTTGGCCCATCAGCGTTTGAACGCCATCCTTGCTGCCCTGATCAGCTTTGCTCTGGTCACAATGGCTGCCCCTGCCTGGGCCGACTTGCCCCAAGGCAATGCTGTGAAAGACCCTGCCGCAATTCTCCGGGACGCGCTGCCGTTTGTTCAGGACGACATCCGCGAACTGCAGCATCGGCTGGAACTCACCAGCAACGATCTACGGGCCAAACGCTGGACGGCTCTTGGCAAGACGGTGTCCCGCAGTGAAGCGCTGCTCAACACCCGACGCGACACCATCGTGAGCGCGATCCCAGACGCGAAGCGCAGTCAGGCTGAAACACTGCTGCAAAGCGTGAATCAGGGTCTTGAAGACCTGAAGGACAAGGTCAAAGCCACTGACAAGCCGGGCTTCATCGCTGATCGACGCCGAACACTGCGCATCATTGGTGATGTGGAGGCCCTGCTGGTGCCCGACGACTTTGAACGGGAGATCCCCGCAGAATTCGATGCCCTACCCAGGCTGCAGGGGAGGGCAACCCTCAGCGTGAGCACCACCCAAGGGGAGCTGACCACCGTGGTGGATGGCTACAACGCCCCCCTCACCGCAGGTGCCTTCGTCGATCTCGCCCTCAAGGGCTTTTACGACGGGCTGCCCTTCATCCGGGCCGAGGACTTTTACGTGCTGCAGAGCGGTGATCCGGAAGGTCCGGAGATCGGCTACGTCGATCCGAAGACAAAGCAGGAGCGCCATGTTCCCCTGGAGATCCGCGTGCCCGGGGAAGACGACACGATCTACAACGAAACCTTTGAGGACGTGGGCCTGTTCAAGGCGACACCGACCCTCCCGTTTGCGACCCTTGGCACCCTCGGCTGGGCCCATTCGGACCAGGCCCTCGATGACGGATCCTCGCAGTTCTTCATGTTTCTCTACGAGGCGGAGCTCACCCCTGCTGGTCTGAACCTCGTGGATGGGCGCAATGCAGCCTTCGGCTATGTGGTGGATGGATTCGATGTTCTCGAGGAATTGGGCACCGATGACACGATCACTTCCGTGAAGGTGATCGAGGGAGCGGAGCAGCTCAAAGCCCACGCATGAGCCCAACCCTGGCGGAGCTGACTGAAGCTGAGCTGCTCAGGCGGCTGGCCCGCTTCGCTCCGCCCGATCAGCTCAGCGACGACACGGCGGCCCTGGCCGCCGATGCCCGGCCTCTGCTGATCAACACCGACGTCCTCGTGGACGGCATCCATTTCAGCGATGCGACCACGAGTGCAATGGACGTTGGTTGGCGTGCTGTTGCCGCCAATCTTTCTGACCTGGCAGCAAGTGGTGCCGTCGAAATCGAGGGAATCACCGTGGCTCTGGTCGCCCCAGGTTGCACCCGCTGGGACTGGGTGGACGGGGTGTATGAGGGCATCAGTGCCGCATTGGGGCAGTACGGCGGAATCCTTCTGGGCGGTGACTGCTCCAGGGGGGAGCAGAGGCTGCTCTCCATCACAGCCCTCGGCCGGCTCGGACCACTACGTCTCCATCGCAACGCCGCCCGCCCCGGTGATGTGCTCGTCAGCAGTGGTCCCCATGGGCTCAGCCGGCTGGGCCTCGCCCTGCTGCAAAACGACCCCAGCGTCCGTGACAGCGCTCTGACCGCGACCTTGAAGGACACTGCGATCGCAAGACACCGGCGACCGACACCTCGGCTGGACGACGTCCACCAGCTACTGGACTGCAAACCGGAGCATCTGCCCTGGCGGGCCGGGGGCACCGACAGCAGCGATGGACTTCTGTCAGCCGTCGCAGGACTCTGCAGCAGCAGCGGCTGTGGGGCACTCCTATGGAACGATCGGCTGCCCATGGCCGAAGGCTGGCCTGAAGGGCCGCAATGGACGGATTGGTGCCTCTCCGGAGGGGAGGATTTTGAACTGGTGCTGAGCCTTCCCGAGGCCTGGGCCGACGTCTGGCAGCAATGCGTCCCCAACAGCCGACGCTTCGGCCAAATCAATGATGAAGCGGACATCATCCGCTGGGCCCACAACCATGAGCGCGTGGAAGCAGGCGGATTTGATCACTTCAGCCAGCCCTGAACGAACAATCCAGAACCAAAAAAAATCCCCCCCATGGCGGGAGGGATTGAAAAGCGATCAGATGCCGATCACTTCCAGTTCTTGGCCACCACCTCGGCGAGATCAACAACACGCTGGCTGTAGCCCCACTCGTTGTCGTACCAGGCCAGGATCTTCACAGCCTTGTCACCCATGGCATAGGTGAGGTCCGCATCGAAAATGGTGGATTCGTTGGTGCCTGCGTAGTCGGTGGAGACCAGGGGCAGGTCGCTGTACTTGATGATCCCCTTCATCCCGTTCTCAGAAGCCTCTTTCATCACGGCTTTCACCTGCTCAACGGAAGCTCCCTTCGATGTTCCAAAGGTGAGGTCAACAGCCGACACGTTCGGGGTGGGGACGCGCATGGCGAAGCCGGTGAGCCTGCCCTTCACTTCGGGATAAACCAGGGCCACAGCCTTGGCAGCACCGGTGGTGGTGGGAACCATGTTCAGAGCCGCGGCACGAGCACGGCGCAGGTCACGGTGGCTGTTGTCCAGGATCCGCTGGTCGCCGGTGTAGCTGTGAATGGTGGTCATCAGACCCCACTCCATGCCGAAGTTCTGATCGAGAACTTTGACGATCGGAGCCAGGCAGTTGGTGGTGCAGCTGGCGTTGCTGAGGATGTCCCAGTCTTCGTGGCGGTACTGATCGTCGTTGACGCCCACCACGAAGGTGCCGACGCCGTCACCCTTGCCAGGGGCGGTGAGGATCACCTTCTTGGCACCAGCCTGGATGTGCATGCTGGCCTTCTCATCGGTGTTGAACACACCGGTGGACTCGATCACCAGGTCAACGCCCCACTCTTTCCAAGGGCAGTTGAGGGGATTGCGGTCAGCGAAGAACTTGTTCTCCTTGCCGTTGACGAACATCGAGCTGTCCGTGGTCTTGATGTCCACGGAAGGATCCAGACGCCCAAGGATGGAGTCGTAGGTCAGCAGGTGAGCGCTGGTGGCAGGGTCGGAAGTGGAGTTCATCCCAACGATCTCCAGGCCGGTGTCAGCGCCCCGGCTGATCCAACCGCGCAGAACATTGCGACCGATCCGGCCGAATCCATTGATCGCAACGCGCAGGGTCATGGAAGAAGCGGCAAAGCCGCGCAGGGGTTTTGGCCGCAGATCATACAGAAATCGGCAGAAATACCTTGTTTTGCGTCGATTGAATCGGCTCGATCCGTCCCTCAGATCGGCAGACAAGCGGCGGCAACTGGCCTATCTTTCCCCAGATTGAAGCCCTCAGTTGCCGCGCCTGCTCGACCGTCAGACACCAGTCCACTTCATCGGTGTCGGCGGAATTGGCATGTCGGCCTTGGCTCGGATTCTGATCGACCGCGGTCATCCAGTCAGCGGCTCGGACCCGCGCGATAACGCAACAACACAACAACTGAAGACCCTCGGGGTGAAGGTCTTCCGACAGCAAGACGAGACCTGTATTGACGCCGTCACGGGATCGTCAAACGCTGTTTCGCCCGTGGTGGTGATCAGCACTGCGATCCCCGAGAGCAATCGGGAGCTCCAACGTGCCCGGCAGCAAGGCCTAGAGATCTGGCATCGTTCCGATCTTCTGGCGGCACTGATCGAGCAGCAACCCTCGATCGCTGTGGCCGGCAGCCACGGCAAAACCACCACCAGCACCTTGATCACCACCTTGCTGCTGGAGGCCGATCAAGACCCGACCGCTGTCATTGGCGGCATCGTTCCTCGCCTCGGCAGCAATGGCCACGCCGGCCAGGGGAAACTGCTTGTGGCGGAGGCGGATGAATCCGACGGATCCCTGGTGAAGTTCAGCCCCAGCCTGGGCGTGATCACCAACTTGGAGCTGGATCACACCGATCACTACACCAGTCTCGACGATCTGATCTCAACCCTTCAGCGCTTCGCGAACGGTTGTGAACGTGTGCTGGCCAATCACGATTGTCCGATCCTGCAGGAACACTTCCAGCCGACCGCCTGGTGGTCCAATCAGAGCGCTGAATCCGTTGACTTCGCCGCCCTGCCCTTGAGCCTTGAAGGCGATCGCTGTGTGGCGCGTTTCTACGAATTGGGCCGTCCCATCGGCGACTTCACCCTGCCGATGGCCGGGCTGCACAACCTGAGCAATGCAACCGGTGCCCTGGCGGCCTGCCGGATGGAAGGACTCCCCTTTGATCAATTGGTGAAGGGACTCGCTGGCCTGAAAGCACCAGGACGCCGATTTGATCTTCGGGGTACCTGGAAGGGCCGTCACATCGTTGACGATTACGCCCACCATCCCAGTGAGGTGAAAGCGACTCTGGAGATGGCTCGCCTGATGGTGAGCAGTGGCCGCAGTCCGCTACCCACAGCACCACAACGGGTGCTGGCAGTGTTCCAGCCCCATCGCTACAGCCGCACCCAGCAGTTTCTCGACGCCTTTGCTGAGGCATTGCAGAACTGTGATCTGCTGCTGCTGGCGCCCGTCTATTCCGCAGGGGAGCAACCCCTGAACGGCATCTGCAGCAAGGCCCTGGCGGAACGGGTCCTCAGCCTGAAGCCTGATCTCCAGATCGCCGTCGCTGACAACCTCGACGACCTCACCGACCTGGTGATGAAGCACAGCCGAAAAGAGGATCTCGTTCTGGCGATGGGTGCTGGCGATGTGAATGGACTGTGGTCCAGGCTGACGTCATGACCCGATGCGATGCCCGCCTCCCCCAGGCCGGAGCAAGCCTTGCGGAGTTCACCACGTGGCGGGTAGGAGGCGCCGCCGAATGGCTTGCGGAACCCGTCAGCCTCGACGAGACCCAGGCCTGGATCCAATGGGCCACGCAACAGGGGATGCCATGCCGCGTCATCGGTGCTGGGTCGAATCTGCTGATTCACGATGACGGCTTGCCAGGACTCTCGCTCTGTCTCCGCAAACTTCAGGGGCTGGAGTTCGATCCAACCGATGGGACCGTTGAAGTCCTCGCCGGTGAACCGATCCCATCGCTGGCGCGACGGGCTGCTCGCGCTGGACTGCACGGCCTCGAATGGTCGGTTGGCATCCCAGGGACCGCAGGCGGTGCCGCTGTCATGAATGCAGGAGCCCAGGGAGGCTGCACAGCGGAATGGTTGGAATCGGTGCGGGTCATGCCCCTGGATGGGGGCGAGTGCTTTGAACTTCAACGCGATCAACTGGACTTCGCTTACCGCCACAGCCGTCTCCAGGACAACGACCTTGTGGTGTTGTCAGCGCGGTTCCGACTTGAGCCCGGTCACGATCCGACTGAACTCAAGCGGGTCACCAGCGCAAATCTCAGCCATCGCACCACCACGCAGCCCTACCAGCAACCCAGCTGCGGCAGCGTCTTTCGCAATCCCGAACCCCTCAAAGCCGGACGGCTGATCGAAGAGCAGGGGCTGAAAGGAACACGCATCGGCGGGGCAGAAATCTCAACCATGCATGCCAATTTCATCGTCAACACCGGTGACGCCCAAGCGGACGACATCGTCCGGCTGATTCAACTGGTGCAGGACCGCGTGGAAGCCGAGCACGGAATCCGTCTTCACACCGAAGTGAAACGCCTGGGATTCGCTTCCACGACTTAACCTTCCGACTCCTACAGAATCGCCATGGCAGGCTTCGGACTCCCCAATTTCGGTCAGCTCACCGAAGCCTTCAAGAAGGCCCAGGAGATTCAGCAGAACGCTCAGGCTCTGCAGGACGAACTGGATGGGATGGAGATCGAAGGCCAGAGCAACGATGGCCGCGCCAGCGTGTGGCTGTCTGGCAACCAGCAACCGCTGCGGGTTCGGTTGGACCCAGCCCTGCTGCAGGAGGGTCAACAGGCGAGCGAAGCAGCCACCCTGGAAGCCCTGCAGGCGGCCTATGAGCAATCCACCGCCACGATGAAGGGCCGCATGGAAGAACTCACCGGTGGCCTGAACCTCAACCTCCCCGGGATGGGCGGCTGAGGCTGCTCTGTTCAGTCAACGCAGCCATGTAGAGCGGATAGCGCTCCCAGTCGCTGGACACGCCGCAGCCGGGCTCGCCGCGATGCAGGCAATCGCGGAAACGGCAAGGCCAGGGATCGAGTTGCTTCCTGAGCTCCGGAAACAAGATCGCCAGTTCCTGGGGATCGTCTGGGAGATCAGGACGATTGAAACCGGGGGTATCGGCCACTCGCGCGCTGGGCCCCAGAGGAAACAGCTCCACGTGGCGGGTGGTATGGCGACCGCGCTGCAAGCGTCCGGACACCGCAGCCGTACGAAGTTGAAGATCGGGACGCAGATGGTTCAACAGGCTGCTTTTGCCCACTCCGGAGGGCCCGCAGAGCACCGACAGCTCCGCAGCAGCCAAGCGTTGCCGTAAGGCATCCATCCCCAATCCAGAGGGACTGCAGAGCGCCAGCGGGTCATACCCCCAGCCCTTCAACCGGGTCATGAGCCGCTCGAGAGCTGCGGGAGAGATCAGGTCTGTCTTCGTCAGCAAAAGGATCACATCCAGTCCCGTCCGTTCCGCCGTCAACAGGAAGCGACTGGCCTGATCAGGGTCAAACGTGGGCTGCTCTACAGCCAACACCACAGCGACCAAGGAGACATTGGCCACCGGTGGCCGTGACAGAAAGCTGTGACGTGGCTCCACGTCTGCCACGACAGCTCGAGCCTGGCCTGGATCAATCGCCTCGACGCGAACCCGGTCACCCACATGAACCGCTGCTCCCCGATGGGTCAGGCGGGTGCGGCGCGTACAGAGCAGTCGCCCTGGGCATCCGGCAGGTGCGGCATCCAGCTCGACCTCCAGGTAGTTGGCCTGAAGCGCCACCACGATTCCTGAAGCCTCAGAGCTGCTGATGTCAGCCACCACAGATCACCTCGATGGTGACCGCATCCGGCGTTTGATCAACACACTGAACACGGTGACCGGCATCCCTCAAGCCTGGGAGAACCATGGCCTCCGGCTCACCCCGGTCGAGGCAGACCTCCAGGCAGTCACCGGCACTCATCTGCTCGAGGGTGAGCTTGCAACGAATGAAATTCACAGGACAGGGCGTTCCCCGCAGATCCAGGGAACGCCGGCTCATCCCTTCTGACCAAACAAGCGAGCGAATAACCCACTGTTGTGATGGTGGTGCTGCTTGCCGCGAGCGGAATGGTGACCCGCCAGCTGTTCCAGAAGGTCCCGCTCCGTATCGCTGAGCCGCTTCGGAAGGTCCACGGTCACCGTCACGCGCTGATCACCCCGCGCCACAGGATTCCCGAGCTTGGGAATGCCCAGGTTCGGCAGGGTGAGCACCGTGCCGGGCTGGGTGCCGGCGGGGATGTCCAGCTCCTTGCTGCCATCCACGGTCTCCACCTCGATGGTGTCGCCGAGAATCGCCTGGAGATAGCTCACCTTGACCTCCGCAAAGATGTTCAGACCGTCCCGCTGGAGGCGTGGGTGATTGCGAACAGTGAGAAAGACATACAGGTCCCCGGACGGGCCTCCCCGCGGTCCAGCATTGCCTTCACCGGAGACCCGAAGCCGTGTTCCGGTATCCACGCCGGCAGGAATGTTGATCCGCAGTTTCTTGCGCACCTGTTTGACGCCCTGGCCACCACAAGACCCACAGGGATCCGCAATCACCTGACCCGTCCCACCACAGGTGGGACATTCAGCGACCTGAGTGAAGCTGCCGAAGGGGGTCCGGGTGGCACGGCGTACCTGCCCCGCACCACCACAGGTCCCGCAGGTGGTGGGTCCACTGCCCGCCTTGGCACCACTGCCTCCGCAGGTGTCGCAAGTCTCCAGATGCGGAATCTTGATCTCCTGCTCCTGACCAAAAACCGCCTGCTCGAAATCGATCGTCAGGTCGTAACGCAGGTCATCCCCTTGCTGGGGTCCCTGACGCCGCGGCCGACCACCACCACCGGGTCCGCCGAAACCCTGAAAAAACGTCTCAAACAGATCAGCAAACCCGCCCATGTCACCCATGTCCGGGGCGCCGGCGGCACCACCGAGACCGGCTTCACCAAACTGGTCATAACGGGCCCGGGTCTGCGGATCACTCAGCACCTCATAAGCACGACCAATTTCCTTGAAACGGTCCTCAGCACCGGGGTCTTTGTTGATGTCGGGGTGGTACTGACGCGCCATGCGTCGATAAGCCTGCTTAAGGCTGTCGGGATCCACATCCCGACTGACGCCGAGCAGGTCATAGAAGTCGGCCATCAGGCCTCCTCCGTCGTCTGATCCGATGCGGCCTCAACAGGCGCTGCATCGGACGGTCCAGGACCCATCGACACTTTCACCATCGCGTGGCGCAACACACGGCCATCGCGGTGATAACCGCGCTGGAGCTCCTCACACACCACATCCTCGACGAACTCAGTGCTTTCCTCCCGCAACACGGCCTCATGCAAGTTCGGATCGAACTCCTGGCCGACCACCTCCATCCGTGCCACCCCTTGCTGCTTCAGCACATCCACCAGTTGTTTGTAGAGACCCTGATAACTGCGATGCAGCGCCTGGGCCTCCTCACCTTCAGGATTCAGCTGCTGACGGGCCCGTTCAAAGTTGTCGACGACCGGAAGAATTTCGGTAAGCGTCGAACAGACCAGCTGCTGACGCATGTCGTCTTGATCACGACTCTGTCGCTTGCGGAAATTGTCGAAATCCGCCGCAATGCGCATGTATTGGCTGTTGAGCGTCTCGTGCTCCTGCTTCAGGGTGCTCAGCTCCTGCTCCAGTTGCTGCATCCGTTCCGCCGGGTCCACCGCTGCGGGAGCCTGATCAGAGGTCGCCTCTGGCGCATCCGGAGCTGACTCCGGCGTGGCTGGAACAGCACCGGATGCAACGGTCTGATCCTGCTCTGGGGTGGAGGCGTCGCCGCTCATGCTGACCACTCAGGGATTGCTGCCTAGACATGTTGAAGGGCAACGCTCACCTCCCACAAGCTGCGGAAGCCCGCACCTCTGGATCAGCCCATGACTCTGACGCTGCCCACCCCAGATGCCGGCGACACGGCGCGGCAGCGTTTTGCCCTTGAACTGCTGCTGCAACAGCCTGTTCCTGGACCGGAGCGGCTGATGGAAAGCCGCAACCTGCTGGATAACGCCTTGCCGGATGTGCAGGCGGATCAATGGCGCGCGCTCCAGGCCATGCCGATCGCAATCAATGCTGACCAGCTCGACATTGCGATTCCCAGCCAGTGGCGAGACCAGGAATGGCAACACCTGATCAATCAGCTGCCGGAACAACACCGAACGATTCGCCTGCACCCAGCCATCGAAGCGGATCTGCAATGTGCCCTGCGCTCGGTAACAGACGAACCACAGACGAATCCGATCCCGCCAGCAGCAGCAGAGGCCAGCAGGCCTGCTCCAGCCGAACCCGACAACAGACTCGATGTGGATCCTGAGTCCTTTCTGGAGGACTTCAGCCCCGATGGGGTGTTGGACAGCGACGAGGACACCCAAGTAGCCCAGGACGCCATTGACCTGGAGACCAGCCTCAAGGATGCAGAAGCCTCGCCCGTGGTGACGCTGGTGGACCGGATCCTGCTGCAGGCCATGTCGGTCAATGCCAGCGACATCCATGTGGAACCGCAGCAGAAAGGTCTGCGGCTGCGATTCCGCCAGGACGGTGTTCTCCAGCAGTACATCGAGCCGCTCCCCAGTCGCCTGGTCCCCGCGGTGACATCCCGTTTCAAGATCCTGGCGGATCTGGACATCGCCGAACGGCGCCAGGCCCAGGACGGCCGCATTCGCCGCAAATACCGCGACCGGGTGATTGATTTCCGCGTTAACACCCTGCCCAGTCGCTTCGGCGAAAAGGTCTGTCTGCGCCTGCTGGACAGCGGAGCGACCCAGTTGGGACTGGACAAACTGATCAGCGATCCCGACGCGTTGGCACTGGTCAGGGACCTGGGCTCAAAACCCTTCGGAATGATCCTGGTCACCGGACCAACCGGCTCCGGCAAGTCCACCACGCTCTATTCGCTGCTGGCCGAGCGCAACGATCCGGGCATCAACATCTCCACGGTGGAGGACCCGATCGAATACACCCTGCCAGGCATCACCCAATGCCAGGTGAACCGTGAAAAGGGCTTCGACTTCGCCACGGCACTCCGTGCCTTCATGCGCCAGGACCCGGACGTTCTGCTGGTGGGAGAAACCCGTGATCTCGAAACGGCCAAAACAGCGATCGAAGCCGCACTCACCGGTCATCTGGTGCTCAGCACCCTTCACGCCAACGATGCCCCCAGCACCATCGCCCGACTGGACGAAATGGGAGTGGAGCCCTTCATGGTGTCAGCGTCCCTGATCGGAATCATTTCCCAGCGGCTGCTGCGAAGGGTCTGCTCCCACTGCCGCGAGCCCTACCGGCCAGAGGAACGGGAACTGGGCCGCTTCGGGCTCATGGCGAGCAGGGAGGCGGATGTCACCTTTTACCGGGCCCACCATCACAATCCCAACGAACCGGTCTGTCCCCATTGCCAGGGCAGTGGCTACAAGGGCCGTGTCGGCATCTATGAGGTGCTGCGGATCCAGGACGATATGGCCACAGCCATCTCCAGAGGCGCCAGCACCGATGTGATCCGACAGCTGGCCCTGGAATCGGGAATGGTGACCCTGCTGGGCTACAGCCTCGAACTGGTTCGACAGGGCGAAACCACGCTGGAAGAGGTGGGTCGGATGGTGCTGACGGATTCCGGACTGGAATCTGAGCGCAGAGCCCGCGCACTCAGCACAATGACGTGTGATGGATGCGGTGCCGGTCTGCAGGAAGGCTGGCTCGAGTGTCCCTATTGCCTGACACCACGCCACTGAGGAGCCGGTCATGGATCTGATGATCGAAGACCTGATGGAACAACTGGTGCAGGGCGGTGGCAGTGACCTGCACCTCGCCACCGGTCAGCCGCCCTATGGCCGCTTCAGCGGTGAGCTGCGTCCGATGACGGAACGGCCACTTGCCGAGGAGGACTGCAACAAGCTGATCTTCTCGATGCTGAACAACAGCCAGCGCAAGACGCTGGAACAGACATGGGAACTGGACTGCGCCTACGGCTTGAAGGGTGTTGCCCGCTTCCGCGTGAACGTCTACCGCCAGAAAGGAAGCTATGCGGCCTGCCTGCGGGCCCTCGGCAACAAGATTCCCAGCGTTGAACTACTGGACCTGCCGCCGGTGGTGCTGGAGACGAGCGCGCGGCCCCGAGGGCTCGTCCTGGTGACCGGTCCCACAGGATCAGGAAAGACCACCACCCTTGCGGCACTGCTCGATCACATCAACCACACCCGCAGCGAACACATCCTCACGATCGAAGACCCAATCGAATTCGTGTATCAGAGCGACAAAAGCCTGGTGCACCAACGCCAACTCAACGAAGACACCCGCAGCTTCGCCAACGCCTTGCGGGCCGCACTGCGGGAAGACCCGGACGTGATCCTGGTGGGTGAAATGAGGGATCTAGAGACCATTCAATTGGCGGTGAGTGCTGCCGAAACAGGACATCTCGTCTTCGGCACCCTGCACACCAGTTCAGCGGCCCAGACTGTGGATCGCATGGTTGACGTCTTCCCACCGGAACAACAGACGCAGATCCGTGTTCAGCTCTCGGGCAGCTTGGTGGCTGTGTTTTCCCAGACGCTCTGCCGCCGTCAGAACCCAGCAGAGGGACAGTTCGGCCGCGTGATGGCGCAGGAAATCCTGATCAACACACCCGCCACCGCCAACCTGATCCGTGAGGGCAAAACGGCGCAGCTCTACTCGCAGATTCAGACGGGCGGAGAACAGGGCATGCAGACACTGGAAAAAGCCTTGGCCAATCTGGTGCTCAACGGGGATGTGTCCCGTGCCGAAGCCATGGCCAAAGCCAGCAAACCTGGCGAATTGCAGCGGTTGATCGGTGACATCTGAACCCAGGAGGTAAGCACCGATGGCCGCCTTCATTGCCTCTTACTCCGGTCCCACAGGACAACCGCGGACGGTGACCATCAAGGCAGCCGACGTGGGAGAAGCCAAAAAACTGCTGCGCCGGCGAGGCATCCGTGCCGATGAACTGCGACCGGTCACCCCTGGAAACACCCAGGACGGCAAGGCAGATGCGGCCGCAGAAGGAGGTCTCGGTTCATTCGACCTCAACCGCTTGTTTGAAAAAGCACCGGGCGTGAAAGAAAAGGCCGTCTTCGCCAGCAAGCTGGCGGCTTTGGTCGATGCCGGGGTCCCGATCGTTCGCAGCCTGGATCTGATGGCCACGCAGCAGAAACTGCCGATGTTCAAACGCGCGCTCACGAAAGTGAGCCTCGACGTCAATGAGGGCATCGCGCTGGCAACATCTCTGCGCCAGTGGCCGAAGGTGTTTGACCAGCTCAGCATCGCCATGGTGGAAGCCGGGGAAGCAGGCGGTGTGCTTGATGAAGCCCTCAAACGACTGGCCAAATTGCTCGAGGACAACGCCAAACTTCAGAACCAGATCAAGGGAGCACTCGGCTATCCCGTGGCAGTGCTGGTGATCGCCATCCTGGTGTTCCTCGGCATGACCATCTTTCTGATCCCGACCTTCGCGGGGATCTTCGAAGACCTGGGGGCCGAACTACCAGCCTTCACTCAACTGCTCGTTGATCTGAGCGCACTGCTGCGCTCCTCCGTCGCGCTCTATGCCCTGGGGGTAATCCTGCTGGCGATGTGGCTATTGGGCCGGTTTTACGCCACCCACAACGGCCGTCGGACGATCGACCGGCTGGTGTTGAAACTGCCGCTGTTCGGCGAACTCATCCTGATGACAGCAACGGCTCAGTTCTGTCGAATCTTCAGTTCACTCACCCGGGCGGGGGTGCCGATCCTGATGTCGATGGAGATCTCGAGCGAAACCGCCGGCAACTCGATCATTTCCGATGCGATCCTCGCCTCGCGGGGCATGGTTCAGGAGGGTGTGCTGCTGAGCAATGCACTGATCCGTCAGAAGGTGCTCCCAGACATGGCCCTGAACATGCTGGCCATTGGCGAAGAAACCGGCGAGATGGACAAGATGCTCAGCAAGGTGGCGGACTTCTACGAAGACGAAGTCGGGGCGATGGTTAAAGCGCTGACCTCGATGCTCGAGCCCGCAATGATCGTGGTGGTCGGCGGCATCGTGGGATCCATCCTGCTGGCGATGTACCTGCCGATGTTCACCGTGTTTGATCAGATCAAGTGAGGATGGCGGCAATCGCCTGACCCGCCAGCCAGCCACCGCTCCAACAGGCCTGGAAGTTGAAACCGCCAGTCACCCCGTCCACATCCAACAGTTCACCAGCCAGGTAAAGACCGGAACAGCGCCGGCTCTCCATCGTGGCCAGGTTGACGTCCCCTAAGGCGACACCGCCGGCGGTGACGAACTCCTCCCCAAACGGCCCACGTCCCTTGATCGACAAACGCTGCGCGCAAAGCAGTTCCACCAAATGACGCTCCGCCTTGATCGGCAAATCGGCCCAACGCCGATCAGGCTTTACCCCAGCCATGGTCAGGAAAGCCTGCCAGAGCCGCCGTGGCAGATGCTCGAAGGGCTTGGCGGCCGCAAGGGTGCGCTTGGCCTGCTCTTGGCGCCACTGCTGCAGTCGCTGCTCCACCCCTTGACGGCCCAGACCTGCACTCCAATCCACTTTGAGCTCACCTGCGTAATGGCTCGCGTGCAGGGCCCTGGCCGCAAAGGCTGAGAGGCGGAGCGTGGCCGGCCCGCTCAGACCACGGTGGGTGATCAGCACCCGCCCGGTCTGCTGGAAACGCTGCTGACCCAGCTTCAGATCCAGACCCACATCGTCGATGGCGATGCCACTGCAGGGGGCCAGGGCAGGCGACTGCAGCGAGAGGCTGAACAGCGATGGCACCGGCGGCACCACCTGGTGGCCCAGGGCCTCCGCCAGTTTTCGACCACTGGGATGACCGCCAGTGGCGAGCATCAGGCAGCGTGAACGCAATGGCAGCTCAAGGCCGCGGCCCTCAAGCACAAACCCCCCCTCAGGGTGAACGCGCACCTGCTGGACCATGGCCTTGGTACGCAGCTGAACACCCGAGGCCCGGGCCGCCTTCTGCAGGCAATGGATCACCGCCTCGGAGCGGTTCTGCTGCGGGAACATCCGTCCATCGGGCTCCTCCACCAGCGTGAGCCCATGCTCGTCAAACCAGGCGACCGTATCCCCGCAGGCAAAGCGACTGAAGGGGCCACGCAAGGGGCGACTGCCACGGGGGTAATGGGTGGCCAGTTCACGGGGGTCCCAGCAGGCATGGGTCACATTGCAACGACCCCCACCGCTGATACGTACCTTCTGGAGCGGCTCGGGGGTGCCTTCCAGCACCAGCACATGCCGAACCCCCTGCTCGGCTGCAGTGATTGCTGCCAGGTATCCGGCAGGACCACCGCCGACGACGATCAGATCAAGCGGGCTGGAAGCGGAGGGCGACACCGTTGTTGCAATAGCGCTTGCCAGTGGGTCGAGGTCCATCATTGAACACGTGGCCCTGGTGCCCACCGCAGCGGCTGCAGTGGTATTCCGTGCGCGGAAGGATCAATTTGAAATCTACTTTCGTGGCGATGGCCCCATCCAGGGGCTGCCAGAAGCTGGGCCAACCGGTGCCGCTGTCGAATTTGGCTTCCGAGGAAAACAGCGCCGCATCACAGCCTGCACAGTGATAGGTGCCGGAACGCTTCTCCCCATTGAGCGGACTCGTGAACGGGCGTTCAGTCCCCTCGTTGCGCAACACGTCATAGGCCTGGGGAGACAAACGCTCACGCCACTGGTCGGCATCGAGATCCCATGCGGAGTCACCCGCTTTGGACGCTGCCAGCACGGCCTGAGGTCTCCAGAGACTGCCAAAAACCCCTGCCATTGCAGCCAAGAGCAGCGAACGACGGGACAGAACGGCGGCACTCAAGCTCATCGACGCTGACGCAGGAATCATGGGCGGTTCTAATGGATTGATGACTGCCGCCGGATCCACCGCTGCCTACCGCTTCAGTGTGGCGCCGATGCTGGATTGCACCGACCGCCACTTCCGGGTGCTGATGCGGCAGATCAGCCGCAGGGCCCTGCTCTACAGCGAAATGGTGGTAGCCCAGGCACTGCACCACAGCAAGCGACGCAACAAGCTGCTGGATTTCGATCCTGTTGAACATCCGATCGCACTGCAGATTGGCGGCGACGATCCAGCCCTGCTGGCCGAAGCCGCACGGCTGGCTCAGGACTGGGGCTACGACGAGATCAACCTCAATGTGGGGTGCCCCAGTCAAAAGGTGCAGGCCGGCAACTTCGGCGCCTGTCTGATGGCAGAACCGGATCTGGTCGCCCGCTGCGTGGAAGCCATGGTGGACGCAGGGGGACTCCCCGTGACCGTGAAGCATCGGATCGGCATTGACGATCTCGACAGTGACGACTTACTGACGAACTTCGTGGATCGGGTGGCGCTGGCGGGGGCGAGTCGCTTCGCAGTTCATGCCCGTAAGGCCTGGCTGGAGGGCCTGGATCCCAAGCAAAACCGAACGATTCCTCCCCTGCAGCATGAACGGGTGGTGGCTCTCAAACAACGCCGGCCCGATCTGGTGATTGAACTCAACGGAGGGCTGGAATCACCTGAAGACTGCCTTCTGGCGCTGGAAGGGTGCGATGGCGCCATGGTGGGACGAGCGGCCTACAGCCATCCGTTGCGCTGGACCAGCGTCGATGAATTGATCTTCGGAGAGGAGTCGCGCCAGATCCTGGCGTCAGACGTCGTGCAGGGGTTGCTCCCCCATGCGGCCGTTCATCTGGAGCGGGGGGGACGTCTGTGGGACCTATGCCGTCACCTGGTGCAGCTTGTGGAGGGCGTGCGTGGTGCTCGCCACTGGCGCCGGGAGCTGGGGGAAAAAGCCCAACGACCCGGAGCCGACCTGAATGTCCTGGTCCATGCCGGGCAGCAGCTCAAAGACGCAGGACTTTGATCAAGGGCTGGCGTCAGCCCTGGGCTCCGCCGTAACCGGAGTAGTCATCACCACCACCACTGGAGGATCCGCGACGACGACGGCTGCGGCCTTCGTCGTAGGCATTGCCCTCTCCACTGTTGTCGCGAGCTCCGTAGCTGCGGTCTTCCCAGCCGCGTGCGCCGGATGGGCGGTCACCGCCACCACCGCCACCGCCGCCGCCGTAGCCGCCACCACCGCCGCCGCCGTAGCCGCCACCACCGCCGCCGCCGTAGCCGCCACCACCACCGCCGCCGTAGCCGCCACCACCACCGCCGCCGTAGCCGCCACCACCGCCGCGACGGGGAGCGCTTCCGCGAGGTTCAGCTTTGTTGATCCGAAGAGGACGGCCCATCAGTTCTGCACCCTGAAGGCCTTCAATCGCTGCGTCCTCGGTGGACTCATCCGCCATCTCGATGAAAGCAAAACCGCGCTTACGGCCCGTATCCCGCTCAAGGGGCAGCGCACAGTTGGTCACTTCACCGAACTGGGCAAACAGTTCAATCACATCTTCCTGCTCAGCGCGGAAGGGAAGGTTGCCGACAAAAATGCTCACGTTTTGCGTGGACCGGGTACGAAACAGTGGACCGAAGAGGCCTGGAACATTGCCATCGGGCCATGACTCCGGAACGAAGTGACATACCTCTGGCGAATCAAGCGTAGACCCGTTTATGGGGGAGAGTCATCCCACAGCTTGACTTCCGTTGAAACGCTGTAACCAACGCTGAAGCTGTTCATCAACACGCTCAAATCCCGTTCCCCCTTCGCTGCGACGGGCCGCCACAACGGCCCGGGGAGCCAGGGCGTCATGAAGATCCGCCTCAAAGGCCGGATGGAGTTCCTTCCAGGCACTCAGATCAAGGTCCCGTAACAAACAACCCTGCTCAAGACAGCGCCGGACGACAGCACCGACCAGTTGATAAGCCTCGCGAAATGGAACACCACGAGCCACCAGATAGTCAGCCACATCCGTTGCATTGGAGAAGTCCTGCTCCACCGCTTCATTGAGGCGCTCGACTCTGAAATCAAGCCCTTCCTCAAACAAAATCGCCATCGCTTCAACACAATCACGCGTTGTGCGGAAGGCATCAAACAGAGCTTCCTTGTCTTCTTGAAAGTCCTTGTTGTAAGCCAGCGGAAGACCTTTAATCATCGTTAACAAGCCCTGCAAGTGCCCGAAGACACGACCAGTTTTTCCCCGCACCAATTCGGGAACATCTGGATTTTTTTTCTGAGGCATCAAGCTGCTGCCGGTGGCGCAACGATCACTCAGACGAACAAAGCCGAATTCCTCCGACGCCCAGGCGATCACTTCCTCCGCCAGACGGCTCAGATGCACCATCACCAGGGATGCAGCAGCGGAGAACTCAACGCAGAAATCACGGTCGCTAACGGCATCGAGGCTATTGGCGTAAACCGCTGAAAAACCCAACTCCTTCGCCGTGCGCTGGCGATCAATCGGCACCGGTGTTCCCGCCAGGGCAGCCGCCCCAAGCGGGCAGATGTTCACGCGTTTCCGCACATCCTGGAGCCGCTCACGGTCACGCTCCAGCATCTCGACGTAAGCGAGGAGGTGATGAGCAAGACAGAGCGGTTGCGCCCGCTGAAGATGCGTATAACCGGGAATCATCGTGCGGCGATGACGATCCGCCTGGGTCAGCAACGAGATCTGCAACCGCTGCAGATCCTGATCCAGACCATCCAACCGCCGCCGCAACCAGAGACGGAGATCGGTACCAACCTGATCATTGCGACTCCGTCCGGTGTGCAGTTTTTTGCCCACTGGACCCAGCAGAGCGATCAACCGACGTTCCACGGCGAAGTGAACATCCTCATCGGCCAAACCGGGCTGAAAACTGCCGGACGCCGCCTCCGTGCGAACCGTCTCTAAGCCCTCCACCAGCTGCTCAGCGTCCGCCTCCGTGATCACTCCTGCGCCTGCCAACATCCGGGCATGGGCAATCGACCCATCCAGATCCTCCTGAAGCAAGGTGAGATCAAAACCGATGGAGGCATTGAACGCTTCAATGAAGGGATGCAGACCCTGCTCAAACCGATCACTCCAGGTGCCTGCAGCACCACCGGTCACCCCACCAGACATCAGTTCATCCGTCGATTTCCTCAGCTTGTCAGGCGATTGACCGTCCCTGCACACTCGGCAACGTGACCGCTTCCGGAACTTTCAGCACCACAAGGGACGCGTCATCCTCCAGCTGACGATCCGGACCAACAAAGCGATCCAAACGTTCAAACAGGCTTTCGAGAATTCCCTGCGCCCCCTGACCACTGCGGCATGCCGTTTCAAGGGCACGAATCAGCCGCGCCTCATCGAAACGATCTCCGGTGATCCCCGGTGCTTCCGTCACACCATCGGTGTAATAGAGCAACACATCTCCCGGTTCAAGGCGAACCTCCCCAAGGGCAAACTCAGCCTCAGGCTGAAGACCGATCAGCAGCCCTGCGGCATCGAGCCGCATGATCACCCGTCGTTCGGCACGCCAGAGCAGGGGAGGGTTATGGGCCGCGTTGGCGTAGCGCAACCGCAACGTGCGCGGATCCAGATCGGAATAAAACAGCGTCACAAACCGGTGGGATTGCGCGAGGTCCTCCTGAGCCAGCTGGTTGAGGTCATGAAGGATCCGATCCGGTGGCAACCCGCTGAGAACCTCAGCACGCAGCATCCCCCGCAACATCGTCATCAGCAGCCCGGCAGGAACGCCTTTGCCCATGACATCTCCCATCACCAGCGCCCAGCGACCCCGCTCTCGACGACGGCCGATCAGTTCCGGACGGGTGGGAATGAAGTCGTAGTAATCACCACCCACCTGAAAGGCGGGCCGGCAACGCGCAGCCAGGTCGACGCCCTCGATCACGGGGCAGCGATCCGGTAACAACTGGGCCTGAATCTCCGCTCCGATGCTGAGTTGTCGGTCGACCCGCTCGTGACGGCGAGCGTCCTGCAGCATTTGATCGTTTTCGATCGCAACACCAGCGAGATCCGCCACCAACTGGACATGCCGACGATGCACCTCGGTCCAGACCAACGCACCGTTGCGGGCATAGACGTAAAGGCGGCCCCGCGACCGACCACGGGCCGTCACAGACGTGGCGAACAATCCCGCTTTGGGAAGGCAGCGTTGAACGAGACGATCGAGCTCCAGCAGCTGCTGGTCGTCGCTGCCAAAACCCGCTGCAGATCCGGGTTCAAAAGCGGCCAAACGCCGCAACAGATCCTGAGACGACTCGACCGGTCTCCCCTGCAGCTGATCACGCCAGAGGCGACCATCCGTCTGAAATGGAACGAGCAGAGCGCCTTCAACCCCCACCAGACGCGAAGCCACGACGGGCACAAGCTCGAGAAAGCGTTGAAGGTTGGTGAAGCTGCGGAGGGCAAACCCCAAGGAAACCAACAGGTCCTGGTTGCGGCGCTGTTCGCTGCTGAGGCTGTCAAACAGCTGACGCAGCGATGCCATCGCCTGAGGCGAGGGATTCCCAAAACTCTGCTGAGGGCTGGAATGGCGTCCGGGTGGCTTGCTGCTCAACCTCGCACCCCCAGGATCCGCAAGGTAGCAACGCTTCAGCGTCCAGCCAGCAGAGCCTCAACGAATTCAAAACTGTTAAAGGGGCGCAGATCGCGGATTCCTTCACCAGCACCGATGAAACGAATCGGCAATCCAGCCTCGGACGACACCGCTAGGGCGACGCCGCCACGGGCTGTGCCGTCCAATTTCGTGATCACAACGCCGGTCAGACCAGCCGCCTTGGCGAAGGCCATCGCTTGACGAAGCCCGTTCTGACCCTGACTTGCATCAAGAACCAGCAGGGATTCGACTTTCGCCTCCGGCGCCAAACGGTCGATGATCTTCCTGACTTTCTGGAGTTCTTCCATCAGGTTGTGTTTGGTCTGCAACCGTCCGGCGGTGTCCACCAACAGCAAATCCGCCTCGCGTGAGCGGGCTGCGCCGATGGCATCGAAAACAACGGCAGCTGGATCAGCATTGCTACTGGGGTTGGACACCACAGGAACATCACTTCGCTCGCCCCAAACCTCAACCTGCTGGACGGCGGCAGCCCGGAAGGTATCCGCAGCCGCGATCAGAGCCGAATAACCACTGCGAACAGCCAGGTTGGCCAATTTCCCAAGGGTCGTTGTCTTGCCTACGCCATTCACCCCCACCATCAACCAGATGTTGAGCCGATCCCGTTCCGGAGCCAGAAGGGGAACACCGCTGGCCTGAATGGGCGCATCCAACAGGCCACGCAGCTGTTCCTTGAGGAAGCGAATCCCTTCTTGAGGGTCAACCACCTCCTGATTCATCCGTTGCCGCAGTGCATCCAGCACCTGGTCGGTGGCCTGAACGCCAGCATCAGCCCTCAGCAACAAGGTTTCGAGATCATCGAGAACCTCCGGCGTCAGCGGGTCGTCACCAAGGTTCTCGAGAAGACCGGTCACAAAACCCTGACGGGTCTTTTCCAGGCCGCGGCGTAACCGGCCCAACCAATCGATTTCTTCGAGGGAAACCTGATCAACACGTCGACCCTGGGCCGCAAGCACCTCAGCCGACCAGGTGAAATCCTGATCAAAGTCACCCAGCCGTGGCTCTTCCGAATCGACGGTGGGCTCGGGCGCTGGAGCCGGAGTGGGTGCAGGGGGAGCCTCGAAGGCTCTGTCGTCCAGATCCTGCTGACGCTGCTGGCGTTGAGCAGCGGCTTGCTCGAGCAACGACAGCCCAGGTGCTGGTGCTGGTGACAGCGTTGGGGTTGGTGGCTGAGTTGGTAGCGGGGAGGGAGTCGGTAGGGGTGCCGATGCCGGGATTGGTGACGGCGTTGGCGTTGGTGCGGGGGTTGGTTCTGGACTCTGCTCAGGAGTTGGGGCAGGGGCAACAGAAGGCGTCGCGGTCTGCTGCTGTGCCTTCAAGCGGGCGTAGGCCTCACGGGCCCAAACCAAGGCCTCATCTTCCTCCTCGTTTGCTGCAGGAACCGGCGTCGGCTCCGGTGGTGAGACAGCCGCTTCAGCCGGAACCGCAGTGGGCTCCGGTGTCGGCGCGGGAGTAGGCGTCGGCTCCGGTTTCGGAGACTCCTCAGCCTGTCGCTCGAACCAGTTGAACACCATCAGGCCGATGCTTTGGATTGAGCGTTATGAAAGCGGCGCAACACGCCGTTGATCATCCGGCGACCCTGCTCATCGCTGTAACGGTTCGCCAGTTCAACAGCCTCGTTGAACGCCACCGGAGCTGGGGTCCGCAAACTTTCCAGATCAACAACAGCCAACCGGAGAATGTCGCGGTCGATCCGCGGAAGTCGCGTCAATCTCCAGCCCTCCATCACCTGATCCAGCCGTGTATCGATGCCCTCGCGCTGGGTGAGCACCTTCTGAACCCGCTCCATGGCACCGCGGCGAATCTGCTCCTGATCCCCAAGCAACAACAGCCGAGGCAGCTCGAGGCTTGCAGACAAGCCATTCAACACTTGTTCAGCAGAACTCAATGACGAGCGCAGATGGGTGCGGACGGCGTCATGGGTGCCGGTTTCGCCCTGCTGCAACTCACTATCCAGCAGAAACTGCTGCGCCTGTTCCAGCTCCGCAGCACTGGCATCAAGTGATTCGCGCCAGTGCTGGGTGAGGGTGTCGAGGGCCTGATCCAGAATCGAATCAAGGGCCAGATCAGACACTGCGGCTGGCTTCTGTTCTGGCACCTGACCGAGCACCAGCAGAGCCAGCTCGCGTGAAAGGGATCGTGTCGCCATGACTCAGCTGGAAGGAGATGCAGAAGCCCGCAACTGGGCCATGAGGCTGGAGAAACTGCGATTCACGGGTGCTTCCCGGTCATCGGGGTTGACGATGCCAGCCGAAATAATCGTTCGGAAGGCCTCTTCAACACTGATCTCAAGCTCACGGACGGACCCCGCAGGAACAAGGGTGTACCACCCGGTGGTTGGATTTGGAGCAGTGGGAATAAACACACTCAACAGGGGCTCCTTCAGATCGGACTGAAGTGAGGGACCCACCTCACCGGTCACAAAACCAACGCTGAACAAGCCCTCTCTGGGGTATTCCACGAGAACAACTCGTCGGAAGCGGGTGGAATTGTCGCGAAGAAAGGTCTCCAGCAACTGCTTCAAGGTTTTGTAGACCGATCCAGCCAGGGGAATACGGCTCAGGGTGCCTTCACCGAACTCCAGCAACCAGCGGCCCACAATGTTTCGGGCCATCAACCCAATCAGAAGGATGCCCATCAGAGGCACCGTGAGACCGAGAGCCAGATTGATCAGATCCTGAAGCAGTGGATTCAGGGTGATGAAGGGGTTGAACTGCTTCGGAATCGACGTCAGAAACGCCAGAACAAAGCGACTGACGATTGTTGACAGCCAGATGGTGGTCGCCAGTGGGATCACCACGAGCAACCCTGCGATCAGGTCGTTTTTCAGATCCTGCCGAAGTCTTGCGGACAGCGGCAGATCAGGTCTGGGATTGGACTCGACCAAGGAGCTTCTGCGCCCAGCTTTGAATGAGGTTTGACCAACCTAACCAGCGGTCAGAGCACTGCCGTGAAAGCGAGAAGCACAAATGCAACGGCGAGGACCACAGCAGTGATGGTTCCACCAATGAACCGCTGCCTGGATTCGCGAGCCTGGCCGGCCTCAACGGTCTTGAGTTGTGTTTCCATCTGGGCGATCTGATCGTCCACCATTTTTTCCGCCGCCCTCAGCTTGTCCTCATCGGTGGCATCCGCAGCAAGTTGACCGGCCTGAGCCAGCTGCTCGCCCAGGGACGTCACCTGTGCTTCATCAGCCCGGAAGGCCCGAGCATCCTTAAGAGCTTCACGACCCTGCTCAAGATTGCGCAGGCGAGCCACGTCACCTGCACCGCCATCGAGAGACATGGGGACAGCAACCACCATGCCGAGAGCCAACAGTGCTGAAAGAACAGCGATGAGCAGGCGCAGAGGACTGCGCTGCTGCTGAGGATGATCCAACCGTGACCCAATCAGACAGATCAACAAGCCGGCCAAGCCCAGAGGAGCCAGTGCCACCAGAGGGCCGGCGACCTGCGGGCGGGAAGCATCCGCACTCCAGTCAACGCCAACCAACACAGCCACCATCTGCAGCACCAGAATCACCACAAGGGTCAAGCCAAGCCACCGCAGCAAAGGTGCGAGTCGTCCTGTCTCGGTTCCGGTCACGGAGAAGATGCTGAACAGCGCCCAACCATAAGGTCGATGAAGGGGCATGTCACCGAACAACAAACGAGGTTGAGTAAGGCTCTGAAGCGCCGCGCCGCCGAAGAAGGCTTCAATCCGGTTGGGATTGCCAGGATCCCTGGAAGTCCACGGCTGCAGCTGCGCACCGAAGCCCTGCAGCGCTGGTTGGACCATGGGCATCAAGCCGACATGGCCTGGATGGCGGCCCCCCGACGTCGAGATCCCACGCTTCTGTTGGAGGGGGTCAACAGCGTGCTCGCCGTCGGCCTCAACTACTACGTCAACACCAAGCCATCCCCAGAGTCCCTCAAGGTGGCCCGCTATGGCTGGGGTCGGGACTATCACCGAGTTGTGGATCAACGGCTCCGACGGATCGGTCGTTGGCTTTCGGAACAGCGGCCCGACTGTGGGTGGCGGGCCTGTGTGGACGCTGCACCGCTGCTGGACAAAGCCTGGGCCGAGGAAGCCGGGCTGGGCTGGATCGGTAAGCACAGCAACCTGATTCACCCCCAACGGGGCTCATGGATGGTGATCGGCCATCTCCTGATCACAGAGCCCTTGGACGCCGACCCGCCAGCGCGAAGCCTCTGTGGACGCTGCACAGCCTGCATCGATGCCTGCCCGACGGATGCGATCCGTGAACCTTTTGTGGTGGATGCAAGGCGCTGCCTGGCCTTTCACACGATCGAAAACCGTGCAGACGAATTACCAGAGAACATTCAAGCGGCTCTTGGGCCTTGGGTGGCGGGATGTGACATCTGCCAAGACGTCTGCCCTTGGAACCATCGAACCTTGCCCCACAGCAACGATCCGGAGGTGCAGCCACGCCCTTGGCTTCTGAATCTGAGCCAAGAGAACGTCCAGGAGTGGGATGACGAGGTCTGGGATCAGAACCTGCGGGGATCAGCACTGCGACGGATCAAACCTTGGATGTGGCGACGCAACGCCGCTGCGGCACAACCGGATCCCACACCTACGCTTTAGCCACTTCAACGTTGGTCGAGTGCTGCGTCGAATTCGCTTCAGTCGAACACTGGCGGTTGCACTGCTCATCCTGGGCGGTTGGTTCGGCGCACCAGCAGCCAACGCCCTAATCCCCTACGTCTATCTGCCCACAGAGGAGGAACTCAAAGGTTCATCGATCGGCATTGGGCGAACCGCTGCGCAATTACTTCAGCTGGGGCAAGCCAAGGATGCCGCTCGACTCGCAGCTCTAGCGGTCCGGCTCAACCCGAATGACGAACGGTTCTGGTCGATCCTGGCGGAGGCACAACTCCGCAACAACGACCTCAAGGATGCAAGCCGGTCTCTGGCCCGCGCCAAGCAGCTCAATCCCGAAAAAGCCGGCCTTTGGTTTGCCGAAGCAGCGATTGCCCTGCGGGCAGAGCGACCGGATGATGCCGTTCCGTTGATTGCCCGCGGACTCCAGTTGGATCCGAACAACGCTGCGGCCTATTTCGACCTCGGCAACGCCAGGATCATGCAGGACGAACTGCCCCGAGCCCTTGAATCGTTCGAAAAAGCCACCGCACTGAAGCCGGAGTTCTGGGAAGCTTTAAACAACCAAGCTCTCGTTCTTTATGAGCTGGGCCAGCGTCAAGAGGCGGTGCGTCGCTGGCGCCGGGTGTTGAAGTTGGAGGCCAATCCAGAACCCATGCTGGCCCTGGCTGCAGCCCTACATCAACTGGGCGAGCACACAGAAGCGATTCAGCTGGCTTCCACAGCACTGGCCAAGAATCCCAACTACGTCTTGCCGTTGCACCAAGCAGAACAGCTGTGGGGTCGTCGCATCCGTGAAGCGACGGCACAATTGCTCAGTGAGCCGGAACTAACCAACAGTGTGGAACGGGCACAAGCCAACGCGACGTGGAAGAAAAGCCAGTGATCATCTGTAGGCTGAGCGCCTTGCGGTCGGAGATCGACGGACCGAATGGCTGAGGAGCGCGTTCAACCGATCGCCCTGCATCAAGAGATGCAGCGCTCCTACCTCGAATACGCCATGAGCGTGATCGTGGGTCGGGCGTTGCCCGATGCACGCGATGGTCTCAAACCCGTGCAGCGACGCATCCTTTACGCGATGCAGGAACTGGGGCTGACCCCAGATCGTCCTTATCGCAAATGCGCGAGGGTCGTTGGTGATGTGCTTGGCAAGTACCACCCCCACGGTGATCAGGCGGTCTATGACGCCCTCGTGCGCCTTGTTCAGACCTTCTCCAGCCGACACCCACTGCTGGACGGCCACGGCAATTTCGGCTCGGTAGACGACGACCCGCCGGCGGCGATGCGGTACACCGAAACCCGCCTGGCCCCCATCTCCCATCAGGCGATGCTTGAGGAGATCGGTGAAGACACCGTTGATTTTGCGCCGAACTTCGATGGATCCCAACAGGAACCCACCGTTCTTCCTGCCCAGCTTCCCTTCCTGCTGCTGAACGGCTGCTCCGGCATCGCCGTCGGCATGGCCACCAGCATCCCTCCACACAACCTGGGAGAAGTGGTGGATGGTCTCATCGCTCTGATCCGGAAGCCGGAACTGAGTGACGAGAAACTGCTGGAACTGATTCCGGGGCCCGACTTCCCCACCGGCGGCGAGGTGCTGATCAGCTCAGGCCTGCGAGACACCTACCTGCATGGCCGCGGCAGCATCCCCATGCGCGGCGTCGCCCACACCGAAGAGGTGCAACCCGGCAAAGGACGCCACAAGCGCAATGCCGTTGTTGTCACGGAACTGCCGTACCAGCTCAGCAAGGCCGGCTGGATTGAAAAGCTGGCGGAATCCGTCAACGACGGAAAAATTGGCGGAATCGCCGACATCCGAGACGAAAGCGACCGCGAAGGCATGCGTGTTGTGGTGGAGCTGCGCCGCGACGCCGATCCGGAGAAGGTGCTGAAGGATTTGCAACGTCGAACGGCGCTGCAGAGCAACTTCGGAGCCATCCTGCTGGCGCTGGTGGATGGACAACCCCTGCAGCTGTCTTTGCGCCAACTGCTGCAGACCTTTCTCGATTTCAGGGAACTGACCCTGATCCGACGCACCAGTCATGCCCTGCGCAAGACCGAAGACCGGCTTGAGGTGGTGCAAGGACTGATCACAGCCCTGAACAATCTTCAAGCTGTGATCGCCATGATTCAGGAGGCCAATGACGCCGCCTCCGCCCGCGCCAGCTTGATGGTGCGACTCGACCTCAGCGAACGGCAGGCCGATGCGGTGTTGGCGATGCCCCTGAGACGCCTCACCGGACTCGAGCAGGAAAGTCTGCGACAGGAACTGGACGAACTGCGGACAGAACGGCAACGCCTGAAGTTGCTCCTGGACAACCGGGATCAACTGCTGGACGCGATGGTCACGGAACTCAAGGGATTGAAGAAACGCTTCAACACCCCCCGTCGAACCCGTCTGGTGGAAGGAGGCGACGCCCTGATGGCCGAACGGGCAGCCAGCCAACGCCCCAACACGGAACTCCTGCGTCAACAGGCCCTGGCCGCACTACCTGGAGATGGTCGCGTGCTGATCCAGGCCGATGGACAAGTGAAAATCGTCACGCCTCAGGTGCTCGGTCGCCTGCATCTGAATGATCCTTGCCCCATTGGCGATGCACCCTCCCCGGCTCAGGTGATCCTGCCGATCGAACCACCACCGCGATTGCTGGCGGTGAGTGCCGGCGGCCGCATTGCTCAAGTTCGCTGGGAATTCGCCGGACAACAGCCCGGACCAATCGAGCGTTTCCTTCCCACCGGCCTCGACGGAGACCGCATCGTCTCCCTGCTGTCACTGCCCAGCCAGGCCACCGATGAACTCAGTCTCGGCTTGCTGAGCAGCGATGGTCGCTTCAAACGACTTCCCCTCAGCGAGGTGGTGGATCTCTCCGGTCGAGCCACCAGCGTTCTCAAACTGAAGGAAAGCGTCGAGCTCAACGGTGCGGTGATCTGCCGCGACCAGGGAACACTCGTGCTGATCAGCGATATCGGACGCCTGCTGCGACTGCGAATTACCGAGGATTCGCTGCCGTTGATGGGTCGATTGGCACAGGGACCGATGACGATGCGATTGCTCCCCGGGGAACAAATCATTGGAGCCGCCTGCACAGAACAGACACCAGTGATGCTCGTCAGCCAACGGGGGTTGATCGGACGAATCGATTGCTCAGGCCTGAGATACAACCAACGGGGTGATCTCGGCAGCATGGCCGTTCAGGTTGATGCCAAATCTGATCGTCTTGTGGGAATGAGCGATGGGACCGGGCTTGCAGGACTGCGCACCAGCAAGGACCGTCACGGGCGCCTGGATCCAGAAGAACTGAACATCTCACAACCTGGAGAAAAACTGATTGAACAAACTCCTCTTCAAGATGGAGAAACAATCGTTGATGTGATCAACACCATTCAAACGTCCCCCTGATCAAGAGCTGCAATTCTGCTCCAACCATTTGAAATACTCTTCATCAATACCACCGGTCACATAGTGACCATCAAAACAAGACATCTCAAGATCTTTGATTTCAGTATTTTGCACAATGCTTTCAAGCAAGTTTTCAACGGTCTGATAGACAACATGATCAGCCCCAAGAACATCTGAAATATCATCAACAGTTCGGCCATGGGCAAGAAGTTCCGCCCGCGTCGGCATGTTGATCCCATAAACATTGGGATAGCGGACAGGTGGAGCCGCCGATGTAAAGGTCACCTTGTTAGCACCGGCGCTGCGGGCCATCTGAACAATTTCGCGAGAGGTGGTACCACGAACAATTGAATCATCGACAATCAAAACATTCTTCCCTGCAAATTCGGTGCCAAGAGCATTGAGTTTCTGCCGCACTGATTTTTTTCGTTCAGCCTGACCCGGCATGATGAAGGTTCGACCGACATAGCGGTTCTTGTAAAAACCTTCGCGATAGTCAAGACCCAATTGCTTGGCGACCTGCATTGCGGACGGCCTGGCTGAATCAGGAATCGGCATCACAACATCAATATCACCAGCCGGCAATGCTTCGGAAATGGTTTGAGCGAGACGATCGCCCATCCTTAAACGCGACTCATAAACCGAAATACCGTTCATTACAGAATCCGGACGTGCCAGATAGACATACTCAAAAGCACAGGGAATCAAACGAGGAGAATCGGCGCACTGGCGCTGATACAAATTGGCATCGAGGTCGATAAAAACAGCCTCACCAGGATCCACATCGCGAACGATCTCGTAGCCACTGTTTTCAATCACCAGCGACTCACTGGCAACAATCCACTCCTCACAACCCTGCTCGGACAAACGCCTACCGAGAATCAGGGGACGAATTCCATAGGGATCACGGAAGGCCAGCATTCCATGGCCCGCAATCAAAGCAATGGCCGCATAAGACCCCTGAACGCGATGATGCAGAGATGACACCGCATTAAACAATTGATCCGGCGTCAGATCTCGTCCAGTCAGTTGAGATTGAACCTCGGTAGCCAATACATTGAGCAACATCTCCGTATCGCTCGTCGAATTGGTGTGACGACGATCAATCCTGAACAGATCCTGCTCAAGCTGATGAGTGTTAGTGAGATTGCCGTTATGAACAAAAGTGATGCCATAGGGAGCATTCACATAAAAGGGCTGAACTTCCTCTTCTGATGCCGCGGCACCACGAGTCGCATAACGAACATGACCAATACCAGCATTGCCCAAAAGCTTTCGCATGTCTCGGGTGCGAAATGCTTCACGCACACGTCCCTTTTGTTTGTGCACATGGAACGTGTGATTGTCCATCGTGACAATCCCAGCCGAATCCTGCCCACGGTGCTGAAGAAGAAGCAGATTGTCGTAGATCTGTTGGTTGACAGAGTCAACACAGAACATGCCGATAATGCCGCACATGATGAATCCGTAGCCAGAAAGAAAAGGAAGAGAATCGGCCGTCAGGCAACGCCTGACTCAATCACTCCGAATGAATCCGTCGGGGCAACGCATCACGGAAGACAGCTGCACAACGTTCAACCTCAAGATCAAGCTGAACAGCAGATTGAGATTGGATGATCACACGAGGCTCCGCTGTGACACTGCCAAGCGGGGTGACGGACAAGACTGAATTGGCCTCGATCAACTGCTCCCAAGCAGGGAGGCCCGCTGCATTCACAGAAACAATGACCCGACTGCCGCCTTCCGCGAACAACGCCCGGTCCAGACGCGCCGAACCTGTCGACAGGGTCACGTTGATGCCGAGATCAGAAGCGATGCAGGATTCAGCCAACGCCACAGCGAGACCGCCATCACTGCAGTCGTGGGCAGAGGCCAGCAAACCCTGAGCGATGGCCTCACGAACCACACGCCCCACAGCGGCTTCGGCGGCGAGATCAGTCTGGGGAGGGCGTCCTGCCAAAGACCCGAGGCTCTGCTGCTGATAGGCACTGCCCGCCAAACCAAGGCTGGGATCCGCAACATCATCCGGCGGAACGCCAATGAGAAAGATCAAGTCACCGGGCTGCCGCCAGGCCAAGCCGGTCACACGACTGATGTCGTCGACACAACCAACCATGCCGATCACCGGCGTGGGATGGATTGGTTGCATCGTGCCGTCATCCTGTTTGGTCTCGTTGTACAGCGAGACGTTGCCGCCAGTGACAGGGGTGTTCAGGGCACGACAGGCGTCGGAAATCCCCCGACAGGCCATGGCCAACTGCCAGAACCCCTTCGGCGTTTCCGGTGACGGGAAATTGAGGTTGTCGGTCACCGCCAGGGGTTCAGCCCCCACACAACTCAAGTTGCGTGCCGCTTCGGCGACGGCCGCCTGGGCACCACGTTCGGGGTCAAGCGCAACCCAACGGTTGGGGCAGTCCACGGTGGCGGCGACACCACGGTTGGATGCAGCCATGGATCCTTGCCCCTGCTGAGGTCTCAGCCGCACCACAGCTGCATCGGCAGCACCGGACGACGCCACCGTGTTGGCCAGCACTTGCTGGTCGTACTGACGGTGAACCCAATGCTTGCTCGCGATGGTGGGATCATCCAGCAGCTGCAGCAGTGCCGCAGCGGCATCGCTCAGCTCCGGAAGCTCCTGCTCGGTCCAGGTCCAGAGCACCTGAAGGTCCGCTGGAGGCTCCTGCAACAGGGCATGTTTTTCGATCGGGGTGTCATCGGCAAGAGCCGTGGCCGGCACCTCAGCGGCGACGGAACCGTGATGCAAGACCCGAACAATCGGTTCCTGCAACACCTTCCCCACGACCGCCGCCTGCAGTCCCCAGCGACGGAACCGCTGCATCAACGCCTCCTCCCGCCCGGCCTTCACCACAAACAACATGCGTTCCTGGGATTCCGACAACAGGAACTCGTAGGCCGTCATCCCGGTTTCACGAGCTGGAACCCGATCCAGATCCAGTTCCACCCCCAGGCCCCCTTTGGCGGCCATTTCCGAACAGCTGCAGGTGAGACCAGCGGCGCCCATGTCCTGCGCTGCCACCACATCACCACTGGCGAATGCCTCAAGACAGGCTTCGATCAGCCCTTTCTCAAGAAAAGGGTCACCCACTTGAACAGCGGGTCGGTCATCGAGTGAGTCAGCGCTGAGCTCAGCGCTGGCGAAGCTGGCTCCCCCCATGCCGTCCCGGCCTGTGGTGCTGCCCACATACACCACGGGATTCCCAACACCGATCGCTCCGGATTTAACGATCTCCTCGGTCTCCATCAGACCGAGGGCCATGGCATTCACCAGCGGATTGCCGGAATAGGACGGGTCAAAGGCGACCTCACCACCCACCGTCGGCACACCAACGCAATTGCCGTAGTGGGCAATGCCAGCCACCACTCCCTCCATCAAGCCGACGTTGGCGGGGTCCTCGAGAGGACCAAAGCGCAGGGCATTCAGCAACGCGATCGGACGCGCACCCATCGTGAAGATGTCACGCAGGATCCCGCCCACCCCTGTTGCCGCTCCCTGAAAGGGTTCGACAGCAGAGGGATGGTTATGGCTTTCGATCTTGAAGGCCAACCGATGCCCCCCTCCGAGGTCGACCACTCCGGCATTTTCTCCGGGTCCCACCAAAATGCGAGGTCCCTCAGTTGGGAAACCACTTAGCAACGGCCTGGAATTGCGATAGCAGCAGTGTTCAGACCACATCACACCGAACATGCCCAACTCAGCTCGGTTCGGCTCACGACCGAGCCGCCGACAGATCTCATCCCAGTCACTGGGCTTGAGCCCTTCCTGCTTCAGGGCTGCAGCTATGTCGTACGCAGGGGAGGAAACCACGAATCGCGGAGCACCTGCCCCCAGTGTTGCCGACCGACCGTCAGACCCAGGGGTCCTCGTCCTGACGGCGACGGGGAGACCGGGTTTCCTCCCAGCTGTCGTCATCCCAGACCTCAGCCTCAGCCTGAGAGGCAGCCTCTGGTTCGGCGTTCCCGGGTGAGGAGCGAATGGTCTCTGGGCGCAAGTCATCCATGGGCGAGTCCTCCAACCAACCCTCGAGTCGATCGCCGGCACGGTCGCCCATGGTGCGCAACTGGTCCCGCCAGCGTTGGGTGCGTTGGAGCAAATCCTGGCGGACGCTGGCGCGGGCCATGGGCAGATCATCCAACCCCATCAGGCCCGTTTGAATCTGGCCAGGTTGCTGGTCAAGGATGCGATCTGGAGCCAAACGCCATCGGGAACTCCCTGGCAGTCGCGGGTCGCTGCGCGCGATCAGGTAGTGAAGAATCACTCCATCCGCTGGGCGGAAATCGAGATCCACAACGCTGCCGATCCGTTCAGCGTTGCGATCCAGCAATGCTGCATCCAGCAACGTTGGCAAGCGCTCCAGCGTTGCCTGATCAGTGACCGCAGGTTCGCCACGCACAAACACTTGCTGATCCGTGAAACCACAACACTGGTTCAAACGCCAGACATCACGCGACATGCGCAGCGCGGACGGTCGGCTGACCCAACCCAACAGCCGATGCACAGGGGGATGCATCCAGGCCATCACCCCAGGCCCGTGATCCAAGCCCAGATCACAACGGACGGTATGACTCAGAAGATCGCTGAGGAGAAGCTGATCCGGAAGCGACACATCAGGAACGAATCTGAACAGGCATCACCAGATAGGTGAAGGCTTCAGGCGCTTCATCGGAACGAAGCACAGCCGGTGTAGTGGGGGCATTGCAATGCAGAACAATCCGATCCGTCCCCATGGCCTTCAGGCCGTCCAGCAGGTATCGAACGTTGAAGGCAATCTGCATGGCGTCACCCTCAAGGTTGGCGGGAAGCGACTCGGAGCCACTGCCCACATCCTGCGCATCAGCGCTGATCTGCACAACACCGTCTTCAGGCTGACTGCTGAACTTCACAACGTTGTTGTGTTGATCAGCGAGAACAGCAATGCGTTCCAAGGCGGCGATTAGGGCACGACGATCCATCCCGAACGTTCGCGTAAAACCATCTGGAATCAGTTGCCCGTAATTGGGATAGGTGCCCTCCAGCGTGCGGCTTGTCACCATCTGGTCTGCGGCGAGAAACACCACCTGACCGCGATCACAGAACAAACTGACAGGCTCATCAGATCGCCACGACGCCATCAGCCGCTCAACCTCCCGCAGAGAACGTGCCGGGAGCGTCACCGCGAAACCTTGCTCATCCACTGCGGCGTCGACCACGGCCGCGTCCTGCAGAGCGTCGTCAACGTGCAGCACAGCAAGGCGATGCCCATCGGTGGCAGCAGCTTCCAGAGCCCGCTCGTTGAACTTCAGATGCACACCGGTGAGCAGTTGCTTCGCCTCATCACCACTGCTAGCGAACAGGGTGCCCTTGAGCGCCTGCACCAACCGTTCAGGCTGCAGCTTGAGCGTCATGCCGCTCTCCACCATGGGGAGGTCGGGGTAGTCATCAGCGCTCATACCGCGCATCTGATAACTGCCGCTCAGGCTGGTGAGCTGAACCTGCTCACCGGAATCCTCAACGGCAAGCGTGACTGGAGAATCGCTCGACAAACGGGACACAATCTCACCGAGCAACCGAGCCGGAAGCGTGATGGCGCCGCTGGTTTCCACGCTCGCAGCGAGAGAGGTCTGAATCCCGAGGCTCAGATCGAACCCCGTGAGGCTGAGGCGATTGCTCCCTGCATCGGCGGTGAGCAACACATTGGCCAACACCGGATGGGTGGGGCGTGTGGCGACCGCACGGCTCACCAACTGAAGGGCGCCATTCAGTTCGGACTGTGAACAGACCACCTTCATCGTCCTGACGACCTGAGCGCGCTGAGGTGTCCCACGGTTTCACAGGCTGAGGGGAAGCGCAATGGCCAGCACAACGGGATTCTCTGTTCGGCTGTTTGGTTCTTATGGATTTAAAAAACAAGAACTAAAACAGTCGTAGTAGGGCCTGGGGAAAAGGGGTAAAGCCTCTCGAA